>NZ_JBHSPR010000053.1:286866-298075 GCF_042658085.1 Plantactinospora solaniradicis
CCCCAGCCGTGCCGCCCAGGTCAGCGGCGGCGTACCGCCACGGTCACCCGGCCGCCCTCGCCGACCTCGCCGGAGAAGCCATCCACCTGGTCGGCGAACTCGACCGAGTCCGCCAGCACCTCTCGGGCCACGAACTCCCGGTACGCGCCGACCGCCCGCGCCGCCTCCGCCGGACCGGCGAGCACGACGTCGATCCGGTCCGACACGTCGAACCCGGCGTCCCGGCGGGCCTGCTGCACCACCCGTACGACGTCCCGGGCCAGCCCCTCGGCGGCCAGTTCCGGCGTGACCGCGGTGTCCAGCACCACCACGCCCTCCCCACCGGGCAGCGCGGCGGAGTGCTCGACGTCGGCGGGGACCAGCTTCAGCTCGTACTCGCCGGATTGCAGCCGGACCCCGGCGGCCTCCGGTACGCCGTCGACCAGTACCCAGTCGCCGGCCTTGACCGCCTTGATCACGGTCTGCACCTGCTTGCCGACCCGGGGGCCGAGCGCCCGGGGCACCACCGTGAGCACCTGCTCGCAGTAGCTGGCCAGCTCGTCGCTGAAGGTCACCGCCTTGACGTTCACCTCGTCGGCGATCAGCGCGGCGAACGGCTCCAGGGTGCTCGCGGCCGGCGTGGCCACGGTCAGCGAGGAAAGCGGCAGCCGGACCCGCAGGCCCTTCGCCTTGCGCAGCGACAGCGCCGCCGAGGCGACGTTCCGGGTCGCGTCCATCGCCGCCACCAGCTCGTGGTCGGCCGGGAACTCGGCGACGTCCGGCCAGTCGGCCAGGTGCACCGACCGGTCCCCGGTCAGCCCGCGCCAGACCTCCTCGGCGGTCAGCGGGGCCAGCGGGGCGAGCACCCGGCTCACCGTCTCCAGCACCGTGTAGAGGGTGTCGAAGGCGTCCCGGTCCCCGGACCAGAACCGGTCCCGGGACCGCCGGACGTACCAGTTGGTCAGCGCGTCCAGGAAGGACCGGACGGTGGCGCAGGCACCGGAGATGTCGTACGTGTCGAGCTGCGCCCGCACCGCGTCGACCAGCTCACCGGTCTTGGCCAACACGTACCGGTCGAGCAGGTCCGTCGAGTCGGTACGCCGGACCGCCTCGTACCCCTCCGCGTTCGCATAGAGCGAGAAGAAGTACCAGACGTTCCAGTACGGCAGCAGCACCTGGCGTACCGAGTCGCGGATCGTCGTCTCGCTGACCACCACGTCCCCGCCGCGCAGCACCGGGGACGACATCAGCGTCCAGCGCATCGCGTCCGAGCCGTACCGGTCGAACATCTCGTAGACGTCCGGGTAGTTGCGCAGGCTCTTGGACATCTTGCGACCGTCCTCGCCGAGCACGATGCCGTGCACCACGGCGTTGCGGAACGCCGGCCGGTCGAACAGCGCGGTGGCCAGCACGTGCATGGTGTAGAACCAGCCCCGGACCTGGGGAACGTATTCGACGATGAAGTCCCCCGGGTAGTGGTCCTCGAACCACTGCGCGTTCTCGAACGGGTAGTGCACCTGGGCGAACGGCATCGAACCGGACTCGAACCAGCAGTCCAGCACCTCCGGGACCCGGCGCATGGTGGAGCGCCCGGTCGGGTCGTCCGGGTTGGGTCGGGTCAGCTCGTCGATCACCGGCCGGTGCAGGTCGGTGACCTTCACGCCGAAGTCGGCCTCCAGCTCGGCCAGCGAGCCGTAGACGTCGACCCTCGGGTACGCCGGGTCGTCCGACTTCCAGACCGGGATCGGCGAGCCCCAGAACCGGTTCCGGCTGATCGACCAGTCCCGGGCGTTCGCCAGCCACTTGCCGAACGAGCCGTCCCGGACGTGTCCCGGCGTCCAGTTGATCTGCTGGTTCAGCTCGACCATCCGGTCCTTGACCTTGGTGACGGCGACGAACCAGGAGGAGACCGCCTTGTAGACCAGCGGGGTGTCGCAGCGCCAGCAGTGCGGGTACGAGTGCGTGTAGGTGTCCTGCCGCAGCACCACCCCCCGGTCCTTCAGCTCCCGGATCACCGACTTGTTGACGTCGAAGACCTGCTCCCCCTGGTACGGCGGTACGAGCGCGGTGAACCGGGTGTGGTCGTCCACGGTGACGATGGTCGGGATGCCGGCCGCGTTGCAGGCCTTCTGGTCGTCCTCGCCGAAGGCCGGCGCCAGGTGCACCACCCCGGTGCCGTCCTCGGTGGTGACGAACTCCGCGCCGAGCACCTGGTACGCGTTCGGCCCGGCCTGCCCGACCAGGAAGTCGTAGAGCGGGGCGTAGCGCCGGCCGACCAGCTCCCGGCCGTGCACCGTGCCGACCTGGGTGTACCCGTCCAGCTCCTTGGCGTACGCGCCGACCCGGGCGGCACCGACCAGGTACCGCTGGCCGTCGCGCTCCAGCACCGCGTACTCGATGTCGGGGCCGACGGCGAGCGCGAGGTTGGACGGCAGGGTCCACGGCGTGGTGGTCCAGACCCCGACCCGGACCGGCCCGCGCAGCAGCTCGGGGGCGGCCTCGTCCGGGGTCAGCTCGAACCAGACGGTCAGCGTCGGGTCGTGCCGGTCCCGGTAGACGTCGTCCATCCGGGTCTCGGTGTTCGACAGCGGCGTCTCGCACCGCCAGCAGTACGCCAGCACGCTGAAGCCCTCGTAGACCAGGCCCTTGTCGTGGAGCTGGCGGAAGGCCCACATGACGCTTTCCATGTAGTCCAGGTCGAGCGTCTTGTAGTCGTTGCCGAAGTCGACCCAGCGGGCCTGGCGGTTGACGTACCGCTCCCAGTCCCGGGTGTAGGCCAGCACCGAGGTCCGGCAGGCGTCGTTGAACTTCGCCACCCCGAGGTCGAGGATCTCCGCCTTGGTGGTGATGCCGAGCTGCTTCTCCGCCTCCACCTCGGCCGGCAGGCCGTGGCAGTCCCAGCCGAAGCGCCGCTCGACCCGCCGGCCGCGCATCGTCTGGTACCTCGGCACCACGTCCTTGACGTAGCCGGTCAGCAGGTGGCCGTAGTGCGGCAGACCGTTGGCGAAGGGCGGGCCGTCGTAGAAGACGTACTCGTTTCCGCCGTGCGGTCCCGGGTCGCGGGCCTCGACGCTGGCCTCGAAGGTCTTGTCAGCCACCCAGTGGTCGAGCACGCGGCGCTCGACCTCCGGGAGGTCGGGACTGGCCGGCACGCCCGTGCCGGCTGGGGCGTTCTTCGGGTACGCCATCGCGGGTCGATCTCCTCGTCGCAGCTCACTGCCTGTGGACTGCGAGGACGAATCCCCCGGTACGCCGTCATCCGGCGCGCCGCGAGACCCGCGGTACCACCCCGCTTGGTGGTCGGAATCGACCACCCGCTCGTTGGCCGGCTGTGACGGGCCGGACCCGCCCGGTTCTACTGGGGTGTTTCCACCTGTTCTTCCGGAGGCTCGCCGGTGATGGCCGGGTCATCGCCCTGTGGGCCTCAACGATACTCGACCCCCGCGGCGGACCTCACTCAATATCCCCGGCTCCGAATATCCCCGGCTCCGGCTCCGGCATGCTCACAGTCAGTCCAGCCCCGGGAACCAGAGCGCGATCTCGCGCCGGGCGGTCTCGGCGGAGTCCGCCGCGTGCACCAGGTTCTCCCGTCCGGAGGTGGCGAAGTCGCCCCGGATCGTTCCGGGTACCGCCCGTCGTCCGTCGGTCGCCCCGACCATCCCGCGCACCATCTCGACGACCCCGTCCCCGGAGAGCACCAGCGCGACCAGTGGTCCCGAGGTCATGAACGCCCGCAGCCCCGGGTAGAAGGGCTCCGCCAGGTGCACGGCGTAGTGCTGGTCGGCGAGCCGGTCGTCCATCCGGCGGAGCACCATGGCGTCGATGCCGAGGCCCTTGCGCTCGAACCGGCCGAGAATCTCGCTGACCAGGCGCCGCCGGACCCCGTCGGGCTTGATCAGTACGAGCGTGCGTTCGGCGGAACCACTGCTGGTCACGGACGTTCCTCGCTGCGGGCCGGAGGGTCGAGCACTGGTCAGCCTACCGACGGAGGCCGCGTACCGGCCTCGGGTCGTTCCATTCCCGCCAGATCCGGCCTAGCCTGGCCTTAACCAGGGAGGTCCACTGTGGCAGAAGGTCGTCGCCGTCAGGTCGCACCGGTGCGCAAGCTCGTCGCCGCCGTGCTGGGCACCTTCGCCACCTTCGTCATCCTGTTCGGCTTCGGGATGCGTAGCTGGGCGATCGCGGTCCTCGGGGTGGCCCTGCTCGCGCTGGCCATCGGACTCGTCGCGATCACCGCCGTCCGCAGCGGTCCCCGGGCCTGGGTGACCGGCATCGGGCACGTGCACAGCGTCACCGAGCCGCCCGCGTCGTCGACCTTTGGTCGCTGCGAACTCCAGATCGTGATCGACGCGCCCGGGGTGCCGGCCCGGTCCGTGAAGATCCGTGATCCCCGGGTGCCGGTGTCGAAGTGGCCGGACCCGGGAGCCACCTTGCCGATCATGGTCGCCATCGACGACCAGCGGCACGTACGGATCCTCTGGGACGAGGTCCTGACCCACGCCGAGGCGGCGGCGAGCGGCGATCTTCCGCCGCCGTTCGACGACCTCGACCCGCTCAGCGACGACATCCTGATCGAACAGGAGACTCCGCCGTGGGCCCGCGGCGGGCGGGACGACCCGTACGCGGCCCGGCCGACGGGAGCCCCGGTCAGCAACGAGGACCTGGCCGAGGACCTGGACGCACTCCGCGACGACCTGGAGACCCTCCGGGACGATCTGGGTACGCCACGCGAGGATCCGGTGGTGATGCGGCAGACTCCCGGCGGGACGATCGTGCTGGAGGGAACGCTTGTCGACCCGCCCTCCACCGCACCGTTGCCGCGCCGGTCGCGGCCGGGTCCCGGTCCCGGCGGCCGGACCCGACGACCGAGTCCCGGCCCGGCCGGAAGGTCCACCGACGAGCCGCCGGGCGCGACGGTGACCGACGCGCCGGCCCCGGACGCCCCGGTCTCCGGCGACGCCGGCTCCGACGCTCCGCCCTCGGACCTGCCGCCCTCGGACCTGCCGCCCTCGGACCTGCCGCGGGCGTCACGGCCGGTCCACCATGACGGACCGTCGGTGCCCGAGGCCCGAACCGGCGACGTCCCGCGTTCGACCGCCTGGGGCGCGGAGGACCCGACCCGCACGGATCCGACCGCAGAGCAGCCCCAGGACGAGATCGACATCCCCCTGGACGATCCGGCGACCGGTACGGGCCGGCAGAGCCGACCGGACCCGCTCGACGATGATCCGGTCTCCCGGCTCGACGATGATCCGGTCTCCCCGCTCGACGATGATCCGGGCTCCCCGGACGACGAGGCGATCCTCGCGGACCTGATCGAAATCCAGCCACCGGCCCGGGTCGGCGGCTCCGGACCGATCGCCGGGGTCGGGATCACGCTGCTGGTCACCGATCTCGACCGGTCGATCACGTTCTACCGGGACCTGCTCGGCTTCTTCGAGATCGACGGTGGCGAGGGGAACGCGATCCTCGCTTCCGGCGCGACCCGGCTCGTGCTCCGGGCCATCCGTGAGGTCGCCCCGATCAACCGTCGGCTGGTCCACCTGAACCTCGAGGTGAACGACGTCAACGCCGTCTACGAGGAGTTGCTCGCCAAGGGTGTGAAGTTCACCTACGCGCCGCGCGCGGTCAACCGGGGGGCGAAGCTCGAACTCTGGGCCGCCGCGTTCCGGGACCCGGACGGGCACGGCATCGCACTGACCCAGTGGCGCGGCCGCCCCACCGGCTGAGCCACCGACGGGTACGCCGGCCGTCGCCTCGCCGCTGACCGGCGACGGTCCGCGTCCGGCGGACCGATCAGCCGAGGATGACCCGGCGGACGTGCAGCACGTACAGCCAGACGGCCGCGAAGAGAATGCCCAGCGCACCAAGTGACCAGTGCAGCAGGCCGGCGAGCATCAACAGCCCCTGGAGCACCGTTCCGGCGTGCCAGGCCCAGGGCCGGCGCAGATTTCCGGCGAGTACGGCGGCGAGCACCGCGAGCCCGACGACCACGCCGATGGCCGTACCTCCCAGGTCGCCGCCGAGGAGTCGGATCGGCTGGATCGCGAGCAGCAGGACGAGCGTCTCGACGCCCAGCGTCATGGCGCCCAGGCCACGTACCGCCCGGACCGGATCGCGCAGCCCGGACGGCCGGCCACCGCCGTCGGCGGGCCCGCCCGGCCCGGCCGGGCCGGCGGCACCGCTCAGCTCGCCGGGGCCGCTCGCCCCACCGGCGTCGGGGCCGCTCGCCCCACCGGCACCGCTCAGCTCGCCGGGGCTGGTCGCCCCACCCGGGCCGCTCATCGTTTCAGCAGCCGGCGGGCGTCGGCGACGGTGACCACCGAGCCGGTGACCAGCACACCCACCCCGCTCAGCTCCCCCTGGACGTCGGACTCGGCCAGCGCCACCGCCGCCTCGATCGCGTCGGGCAGTTCCGGAGCCACCTCGACCCGGTCCGGTCCGAAGATCTCGGTGGCGAGTTCCGCGAGTTCCGCGACCGGCATTGCCCGGGGTGAGGTGTTCTGGGTGACGACCACGACGTCGACGACCGGCTCCAGGAGTTCGAGCAGGCTCGACGCGTCCTTGTCCTCGAGCACGCCGACCAGCGCGACCAGCCGGCTGAACGCGAACTCCTCCTGCAGGGCGTTCACGGTCGCCGCCATGCCGTGCGGGTTGTGCGCGCCGTCCAGCAAGATCGTCGGCGCCGACCGGACCCGTTCCAGTCGGCCCGGCGAGTCGGCCACCGCGAAACCCTCGCGGACCGTCTCGACGTCGAGCTGCCGGGCCGCACCGGCGCCGAGGAACGCCTCGACGGCGGCGAGGGCCAGCGCGGCGTTCTGGGCCTGGTGTGCGCCGTGCAGCGGGATGAAAACGTTGTCGTAGACCCCACCGAGACCCTGTAGCGACAGCACCTGTCCGCCGACCGCGACGGCCCGACGGAGTACGCCGAACTCGCCGCCTTCCCTCGCGATGGTGGCACCGACCTCGGCGCACCGTTCCAGGATCGGCTGGGCGGCCTCCTCCGGCTGGGTCGCCGAGATCACGGTGGCGCCCTTGTGGATGATGCCCGACTTCGCCAACGCGATGTCCCCGATGGTGTCGCCGAGCCACTCGGTGTGGTCGAGTCCGATCGGGGTGATGACGCAGACGCCGGCACCCAACACGTTGGTGGAGTCCTCGGCCCCGCCGAGACCCACCTCGATGACCGCCACGTCCACCGGAGCGTCGGCGAAGGTGGCGAAGGCGAGCGCCGTCGTCATGTCGAAGTACGTCAGCGGTTCGTCGGAACGCTCGTCTATCAGCCGGGCCAGCGGTGCGACCTCGCGGTAGACCGAGATGAAGCGCTCCTCGCTGACCGGCTCACCATCGAGGCTGATCCGCTCCCGGACGGTCTCCAGGTGCGGGCTCGTGTACCGGCCGGTGTGCAGTCCGAACGCCCGGAACAGAGAGTCGATCATCCGTGCGGTCGAGGTCTTGCCGTTGGTACCGGTCAGGTGGATCGCCGGATAGGCACGTTGCGGGCTGCCGAGTACGTCGAGCAGTTCCTCGATCCGCCCGAGGTCGAAGACCATCCGGGTGAATCCCCGTCCGGCCAGTTCCGCCTCGACCCGCGCGAACTCGGCCACCCGCTCACTACGTTCACTCACCGCGATCCTCGCCCATCCGCCTCACCGCACACACCCCTTGCCCGCCTTCCGACTCGCCCACGACGCCCCCGCCGGCCACCGTCACCCCAGCGCCGCCAGGGCGGTGCTGATCCGCTCCAGGTCCGCCTCTGCCGCGGCCAGCCGGTCCCTGATCTTGTCGACCACGGGCGCCGGAGCCTTGCCGAGGAACGCCGGATTGCCGAGCTTCGCCCGGGCCTGGGTGATCTCCTTCTCCGCCGCGGTCCGGTCCTTCTCCAGCCGGGCCCGTTCGGCGGCGACGTCGATCGAGCCACGGGTGTCCAGCGCCACGGTCACCGCACCGGAGACCGCGAGCGTGGCGCTGGCCCGGAAGTCCGGCGCCGCCTCGTCCAGCCGGACCAGCGAGCGGATCAGGGACTCGTGCGGGGCGATGCCGGCCTCGGCCAGACCGTCGAGCCGGGCGGCCACCCGCTGCGCCGGACGCAGCCCCTGATCGGACCGGAACCGCCGGATCTCGGTGACCACCCGCTGGAGATCGGTGACCTCGCGTTCGGCCTGATCGTCGCGGAGGGCGGGCACGCTGACCGGCCAGGTTGCGGTCATCACGGATCCACCCTCCGGCCCGGCGCCCGCCGCCTCCGCGCCGGCCAACGCGATCCAGAGTTCGTCGGTCACGAACGGCACCACCGGGTGCAGCAGCCGGAGCAGCTGGTCGAGCACGTGTCCCAGCACCCGTCGGGTGACCTCTGCCGCCTCGCCCCCGGCGGCCAGCACCGGCTTGGCCAGCTCCACGTACCAGTCGCAGACGTCGTCCCAGGCGAAGTGGTACAGGGTGTCACAGACCTTGGCGAACTCGTACGCCTCGAACTGCTCGTCGACCTCGGCGGTGACGTGCTGCAACCGGGACAGGACCCACCGGTCCACGGTGGAGAGCCGGGACGCTTCGGGGAGCTCCCCCGACACGTGCGCGCCGTTCATCAGGGCGAACCGGGTCGCGTTCCAGAGCTTGTTGCAGAAGTTCCGCGAGCCCTGGCACCACTCGTCGCTGACCGGCACGTCCTGCCCGGGGTTGGCGCCCCGGGCCAGGGTGAACCGGGTGGCGTCGGCGCCGTAGCGCTCGATCCAGTCCAGCGGGTCGACGACGTTGCCGAACGACTTGGACATCTTCTTGCCGTACTGGTCGCGGACCATGCCGTGCAGCGCGATCACGTCGAACGGCTGCCGGCCGTCCATCGCGTACAGGCCGAACATCATCATCCGGGCGACCCAGAAGAACAGGATGTCGTAGCCGGTCACCAGCACGCTGGTCGGATAGAACTTCGCGAGGTCGGGCGTGGACTCCGGCCAGCCGAGCGTGGAGAACGGCCACAGCGCGCTGGAGAACCACGTGTCGAGGACGTCGACGTCCTGGTGCCAGCCCTCCCCGGTCGGCGCCGCCTCGTCCGGGCCGACGCAGACGACCTCGCCGTCCGGGCCGTACCAGACCGGGATGCGGTGCCCCCACCAGAGCTGGCGGGAGATGCACCAGTCGTGCATGTTGTCGACCCAGGCAAAGTAGCGCTTCGCCATGTCGGCGGGCTCGATCTTCACCCGGCCGTCCCGGACCGCGTCACCGGCCGCCCGGGCCAACGGAGCGGTGTTGACGAACCATTGCAGCGACAGCCTCGGCTCGACCGTCGTACGGCACCGTGAGCAGTGCCCGACCGCGTGCACGTACGGCCGCTTCTCCGCCACGATCCGGCCCTGCTCGCGCAGCGCGGCCACGATCGCGGGCCGGGCCTCGAACCGGTCCAGTCCCTCGAACGGTCCGGGCGCGGTGATGACACCCCGCTCGTCCATGATCGTCAAGGACGGCAGGTCGTGCCGCTGCCCGATCTCGAAGTCGTTCGGGTCGTGCGCCGGGGTCACCTTCACCATGCCGGTCCCGAAACTCGGGTCGACGTGCTCGTCGCCGACGATCGGGATCCGTCGCCCGGTCAGCGGCAGGTCGACCAGGGTGCCGATCAGGTGCTTGTACCGCTCGTCGTCGGGGTGCACCGCGACCGCGGTGTCGCCGAGCATCGTCTCGGCCCGGGTGGTGGCCACCACCACCTCGTCGCTGTACCGGATCGAGACCAGCTCACCGTCGTCGTCGGTGTGCTCGACCTCGATGTCCGACAGTGCCGTCAGGCAGCGGGGGCACCAGTTGATGATGCGTTCCGCCCGGTAGATCAGGCCGTCGTCGTACAGCTTCTTGAAGATCGTCTGTACGGCCCGGGACAGTCCCTCGTCCATGGTGAAGCGCTCGCGGTCCCAGTCCACCGAGTCGCCGAGCCGGCGCATCTGGCCGAGGATCTTGCCGCCCGACTCGGCCTTCCACTGCCAGACCCGCTCGACGAACTTCTCCCGCCCCAGGTCGTGCCGGGACAGGCCCTCGCCGGCGAGCTGGCGCTCGACGAGATTCTGGGTGGCGATTCCGGCATGGTCCATGCCGGGCAGCCAGAGGGCCTCGTAGCCCTGCATCCGGCGGCGGCGGCTCAGCGCGTCCATCAGGGTGTGCTCGAAGGCGTGGCCCATGTGCAGCGAGCCGGTCACGTTCGGCGGGGGGATGACGATGGTGAACGGAGGCTTGTCGCTCTCGGCCGAGGCCCGGAAACGCCCGGCCGCTACCCACTCCTCGTACCGCCGACGCTCTACCTCGCCCGGCTGGTACTGGGCGGAAAGGGTCGGGGCCGGGGCGCGGTTGGCATCCAGAGTCTCGGTCACCCACAAAGTCTACGAGCCGCCGCGCGAGGTCCGTCGTGCGCCACCTCCCGGCTCGCGTACGGTGGCGGCTATGTCCGAGGCCCACTCCTCCGATCGGCGTCCTTCTGTCGACTCCGGCGCTATCGAGATCACGTCGGAGCCGGTCGTACTGGCTCAACCGGTCGCACCGGACAGCGGGGCGACCGACATCACGGCGGCACCCGACCCGGACGGCCCGGGACCCTCCGCCGGCCCGTCCCGACGCCGGAAGATCGTGCTCGGCTCGGTGCTGGCGGTGGCGCTCGCCGGGGCCGCCGGCCTCGGCAGCGTCGGCTGGCGCATCGCCCAGGAGAAGGACGCCACCCTGACGACTCCGGCCCAGGTCGCCGGCCTGAACCTGGACAGCAGCGAGCGGGCCAGGACCACCGCCGACTACCTCCGTACGGGGTTCACCGCCGACATCAACGCCGAGGAGAGCATCGGCGCCGTGTACGCCGATCCGGCCGCCCCCCAGCGCAGTGTCCTGCTGTTCGGCGGTACGGCGCTGGTCTGGCAGCCGGAACGGGATCTGGACCGGCTCTTCGACCTGGTCGCCGAGGGCGAGGGGGCGATCGGCGGGCTCCGCGAGGTGGATGCCGGTTCGTTCGGCGGCGTCATGAAGTGCGGGACGAGCACCAGCCCGGAGGGCGATCTCGCCGTCTGCGGCTGGGCGGACCACGGCAGCGTCGCGATGGCCATGTTCCCCGGCCGTACCGTCGACGAATCCGCGGCCCTGCTGCGCGACATCCGGGACACGGTCCAGACCCGGAACTGAACCGCTCCGGCAAGACAATGTCGGCCGGTAGAGGAATGGTAGGGCGGTAAAAACAATGTAGGGCCACCCGCAAGGGTGGCCCTAC
>NZ_JBHSPR010000054.1:0-236532 GCF_042658085.1 Plantactinospora solaniradicis
ACACGACCGAAGCATGTCATGAGCAGGACTGCCGATGCATGATCGACAGGACACGCCCTAACCGGATGACAAGCCCAGTCAGACCGGAGGAACCATCATGCACAGGTCGACCACCCGCCACGTCGCCGTCCTCGGCGTCATCCTCACCGGAGTCCTGCTCGCCCTGGTCCCGCCCGGGGCCGCCCCGGCGGTCGCGGCCGGGTCCGTTCGGAACGGTCCGGAGGGGCGCGCATCCATCGCCGCCCTCGCGGCCCAGCATGCTCCGCAGCGCCACCGGCTCGGCGTCGACGGAATCGGCCCCTACCGGATCGGAGTCTCCACCCTCGCCGGACTCACCCGGCGCGGCCTGGTCACCGATGTCCAGGAGGAGCCGACCTGCACCGGCTACCACGCCGCGGCGGCCACCGGCCGGTACGCGGACAAACTGCTGTTCAAGTTCGAGGGCGAGCTGCTGGTCCAGATCTCCACGACCGACCCGACGATCCTGACCCGGGATGGCGGGCGGGTCGGCCTGACCCTCGCCGATCTGGCGGCCCGGTACGGCTCACGGGGCGAGATCGTCAACGGTAAGTGGTGGCTGCGCGCCTTCCTCGTACCGGTCGGCACCAGGGTCATCGCGTTCTTCGAGGACCCCTACACCCCGTACGTCTACCGCGTCTCCAGTGGAGAGCGGGAGCGGGTTCTCGCCTCCTTCACCGGTGGCGACGACCAGTGCTGACCCTCGTCAGGTGAACGGGACCCCTCGGTCGCGGAGCGTTCCGGCGCCGTACCCGAGGGGTTTCCGCCGCCCCGCGCCGGCCCGGTCACCCGGCCTATCCTTGGGTGGTGACCAGCGCGCGGCGCCCCGGCGACACCGGTCAGCCGCCCTCGTGAACCCGCTGCGGCGGATCGGCCCCTACCGGGTCGAACGGCTGCTGGGCTTCGGTTCGTTCGCCACGGTGTGGCTGGGGCACGATCCGTCCCTCGGCTCCCGGGTGGCGATCAAGGTGCTGGCCGAGAACTGGTCCCACGACCTGCGGGTCCGGGAACGGTTCCTGGACGAGGGCCGGCTGCTGTGGCGGCTGGATCACGAACGCCTCGTCCGGGTGTACTCCGTCGGCGAACTGGACGACGGTCGCCCGTACCTCGTGATGGCCTGGGCCGAGGGTGGCAGCCTCCGGGACCGCCTCGCCACCGGGCCGATGCCGGTCGCGCAGGCTCTGCACGTGTTGCGGGAGATCGCGGCCGGAGTCGGCGTCCTGCACGCGAGCGGGATCGTGCACCGGGACCTGACGCCGGGCAACGTGCTGTTCCAGCCCAGGCCGTCGACAGTCGAATCCGATCCGACCGACTCGGTCCTGATCGCGGATCTCGGCCTCGCCAAGGCCATCGCCGCGGCGTCCGGACTGACGGCTCGGGCCGGCACCCCGGGCTACATGGCGCCCGAGCAGGAGTCGTCGCTGGCGCTCGTCGACGCTCGAACCGACGTCTTCGGACTCGGTCGCCTCGGCGCGACGCTCCTCGGCGCAACGCCGCACGACCCAACGCGGCACGACGCGACGCCGCGCGAGCCGGAGTCGTCTCCGGACACGTCGGCCAGCCCGAGCGCCGATCGGCTGCGGGAGCCCAGCGCGACGCCGGAGAGCTGGCCGGTGCTCCGGTCCGGCGTGCCTGCCGGCGTCGCCGCCGTGCTCCGGAAGGCGACCGCCCACCGGCCGGATGGCCGCTACCCGGACGCCACGGCGTTCGCCGCCGCGCTGGACCGGGCCATCGGGGTCGGGCCGGACGAACCGGTCGGGAGCCGTCGTCCGCGACGCGGCCGTACGCTGCTGGCGGCGGGGCTGGTCGCCCTGGTCGTCACGCTCTCGGCGGCGACGTTCACCCTGCTGAGGGTGGACTGGCCGGACCGGCATGCGGACATCGGCGAGGACTCGACGGGCCGGATCACCGTTGCCCTGCCAAACGGTTGGCGCGTCACGGGATCGGGCTGGATGGGGCAGCGTGGGCCGGACGGGGCCCTGGAGCCCGCACTGGTGATGTCGCCGGATCCGGACCGGTGGCGGAGCGATCCGGCCGTACCCGGGGCGTTCGTCGGGCTGTCCCGGACCCTGGCCGCCCGGCACAGCCCCGCCGGGTACGTCGCCGAGCATCCACACGCCGAGTGCGACCCATCCCCGGTCCGGACGGTACGGCGGGGCTCCATCGACTGGTTCGTGGCCGGGTTCACCGCCTGCCGGGAGGGGAAGCCGGTGATCGTCGAGGCCGCCGGTATCGGCCCGGACGACGCCGGCCTGGTGTACGTACAGGTCGCGCCGCCGGTGGAGTCCACACCGGACTTCGTCGACAACCTGCTGGCCGGGGTCCGGGCGCGACCATGAGCCCGGAGGTCATTCGACCACCAACACGGTGATCGTGTGGCTGCCCGTCTCGCCGGTGATCTCGACCGTGACGCTGCCGGGGCTCAACAGGCGGCAGTCGACCACCCCGCCCTCCCAGTGCTGTGCCACCCGGTCGGCCGGGGTCGCCGTGACGGTCCCCGGCCCGACATTCTGGACCCGGAGGACCGAGGCCACCGTCAGGCAGAGCGCCTTCGGCAGCAGCGCGTGGTCCGATCCGTCGACCGGATAGATCACCGGCGGTAGGCAGGCCGGGGAGAGCTCGGTGCTCGGGGAGGTCGTGCCGGCGGTGCGCGTACGCCGGGGTGTGGTCACCGGAACGGGCGCGGGCGGCGGCAGGGCCTTCGTCGACGTGACGCTCGGCTCCGGTGAGGTGCCGGACGCCGCGACCCCGGTCGCCGTTCCCGCCGGGGTGCGGCTCGGCCATCGGCCGGGCAGGGGTGCGACCGGCGCCGAGCCACAACCCGCCACCAGCGCCGACCCGACCAGCATGCCCAGTACCCGGGGCGATCGGCGTCGCACGGGATCAGGCCAGGCTGTCGGTGAGTCGGTCGCGCAACCGGCGCCGCGCCTGATGGATCCGCGACTTCACGGTGCCCTCGGGCAGTTCCAGCAGGAGGGAGATCTCCCGGTACGGCAGGCCGAGGATGTCGCGCAACGCCACCGGCTCGGCGAATTCGGGGCCGATCGCCTCCAGCGCGTCGAGCAGGTCCAGCCGGGTCCCCGCGACCACACTGGTACGGCGCGGGTCGGGCGCGTCCGGCATCGGTCCGCCCCGTCCCTCGGCTTCGAACCGGCGACGCAACGCCTGGTAGGTCGACCGCGACCGGTTGGCGGCGATCCGATGCAGCCAGGTCCGGAACGTCGCGCGGCCGTCGAACCGGGTTATGCCCCGGGCAACCGCCAGGAGGGTGTCCTGACACGCTTCCTCGGCGTCCTCCCGGTTCGGCAGGAAACGCGCCGACATCCGCAGCACGTCGGGGCGGATCGCGACGAGCAGGCGGTCCAGGGCTGCCCGATCGCCGTCGGCGGCGGCTCGGGCCAACCCGTCCAGGTCGTGCAGGTCGTCCGGGCCGGAGGGCACGGTACCGAGTCTAGGCACCGTGTCCACCCTGGCCGGACGGATGATTGGATCTCTTGACGACGTCTCGCAACATCATCTTTGACGACCGCCGACGGGTGTCCGGCGGAGCCAGACAAGCGCAGAGGTGATGACCCGTGAACTCCGTCCCCGGTGCCGCACCGCCCGGATCCGTTTCCCGCCCGGTCGCCGGATGAACGCCGTCGATCTGGTCGTCGAGGTCGGGCTGCCGGCGGCCAGCCTCGCCGTCTGGGCCACCGCCTACTGGGCCGCCCGGCTGGCCACCCGCCCTCGGCACGTCCCGCCGACCGCGCCCGCGGCGGAACTGCCCGGCCCGGAGTCCCCCGCGCTGGTCAGCCTGCTGGCGAACCGTTGGCGGATCACCACCGACGCCGCCGAGTCGACCCTGCTCGACCTCGCTGCCCGTGGGTACCTCGAGCTGCGCCAGGCCGGTCCGGATCCGATGGGAACAACCGTCCACCTCGTCGACGGCCCCACCGACCGCCCCGGCGACGAACTGAACGGCTACGAGCGGCAGGTGTTGCACCGGGTCGTCGAACGGGCGGTCGACGGTGTGCTGCCGTTGACCGCCCTGGCGATGCACGACGAACAGCAGTCGGCGAGATGGTCGAAGACGTTCCGGCGGTCGGTCGCCGCGGAGGCGCGGCGACTCGGGCTGTCCCGCCGCCGCTTCCCGAAGAAACTGGTCACCGGGCTCACCGTGGTCGGCGGGGTGGCCGCACTGGGCGTGGGCCTCGGTGCGCTGCACTACCTGATCCGGTCCGGCGAGTTGGCCAACACCGACAGCGACAACACGTTCGGCGGGCTCGCCGTCATCCTGGTCACCGCGAGCGTGCTCGCCGGGATCGCCGGCCGGGACCACGGGGAACGCGACACCCCCGACGGCCGGACCGTCGCCGCCCGGTGGCTCGGGCTGCGCGCCTGGCTGGAGGGGCAGCAGTCCTTCGCCGACGCACCTCCGGCGGCGGTCACGGTGTGGCGCCGGCACCTGTCGTACGGGGCCGCGCTCGGAATCACCCGGACAGCGTCCCGGATCATCCACCTCGGCCTGGCCGACCGGGAACGGCTCTGGTCGGCGTACGGCGGCAGGTGGCGACAGGTGAGCGTCAGTTATCCCAGCGGGCTCCCCCGGTACGGGCAGTCGCTGGGCTGGATCGGGTTCCGGGCGGTGCTCGCCGGCATGGTCGGCGGGACGTTGACCTCCGTGCTCGGATCGCTCTGGCTGGGCGAGGGCGGGTGGGCCTACACCGGGCAGGAGAGCGGGCTGCCCAGCGTGGCGAGCGACGAATGGTGGCGACTGCTCACGGGCGACCCGATCATGGTCGGCTTCGCGCTCGCCGGTATCGGGGCGTTGTGCTACGCCGGATATCTCGCCCTGCGGGTCGTGCTCGACCTGGCCGCCCCGGGGAGCGTCACCGGAGAGGTGCTCTGGCACCAGGTGTGGCAGACCCGCCATTCGGAGTCGGCCGGTCGCACCCGCGTACCGGTGAACTACTACCTCGCCGTCGACGACGGCCGGGCCGACCGGACCCGGGCCTGGGTCCTCCCCGCGGAGATCGCCGACCAGTGCCGCCTCGGCGACGTGATCACCGCCCGCGTCCGCCCATGGACCCGCCGAGTCCGCAGCGTCACCGTCCACCGCCCGGCCCGGGTGTAAGGAAGGGCCCCTTCTTATCGTTTTCTGTAAGAAGGGCCCCTTCTTAACCGCTCCGCCCGTTGAGGTAGTCGGAGAGGGAGGAGGGTCTGACCAGGGTGGCGCGGCACCAGTCGACCAGTACGAGGTTGGCCGAGCGCATGGCACGCTCCAGTCCGGTGACGAGTCCCGGCTGTGGCTCGGGCGCCGGGCCCGGTTCGGCGTTCAGGGCGTGCAGACCCAGTACCGCGACCGCGTCGCCGTCGGCGAGACCGTAGAGGAGCACCCGCCCGACGGCCACCGCGAACGAACTGGGCACGACTCCGCGCTGATCTCGGAACCCGATCCCGCCACGGTCGCGGGCGGACGGCGGCAGCGCGGCCAGCAGCCGGCGCCGGGACACCGACGCCGAGAGCGGCCGGATCGGCTGGGTCCGGACGTGGATGCCCTGGAACCCGTACACCCGGCCGTCGTCGTCCCGGCGGGCGTGCTGTTCGTAGCTCTGGCGTACCGCGCGCAGCTCGGTCTGGACCAGGTCCGTGAGGTCGGCGCTGACCAGCTCCACCTGCCGCCAGTCGTCCTCGTGCAGCTCGACACGGTCACCGCTGCCGGGGAAATCGGCCACCGAGGGCAGGACGGCACAGATCGTCGGCAGGGAGTACAGGACGTCGGCCGGCGACACCGACTCGATCCGGCGCAGCGTCAGCGCCAGCGCTCCGGTCGCGCCGAACTCCGCCGCCGTCGGTGGTTCGGCCCGCTCGACCGACCACGCCGCGCCGGCCAGTTCCAACGTGGTCTGGGTCTGGAAGCTCTCCGGCAACTGCGCGACCGGCAGTTCGCTCCGGCCGATCTGCGCTCCGGTGTCGGCGTCGAAAAACACGACTCGTACCAGGTTCTCCGACATGGGACGGAACCTTATCCGTACCCCGCCGGGAGGTCGCGACCCCCCGGCGGGCGTCGCAGCGCCCGGCCGGACGGGCCGCCACCGGTACGCTCTGCGACGGCGCGGTCACGATGGCGTCCCGAGCCGGCTCGGGCGCCAGAATCTGGGACAGCGACTCGGTCGGCCCCGACGGCTGTCGTCGGATGCGACACTGGCGACTCTTCCGGGCTCACCGGCAGGGCTGCGCCGCGGCATCATTGCTCCCTCGTTGAACAAGATGTCAGACTCGGTCTGTGCCGGTGGCACGCGGTACGGGAATGCGAAGGAGACCAGACGGTGGTGTCGAGCGAGGCAACTGACCAGGGCCGGGAGGGTGCGGACGGCGTACCCGCGCTGGTTGCCGAGGCCGGCCGTCGGGCCCGGGCCGCGTCGGCCGGGCTGATGGCCGCGCCGGACGCGGTGGTCGACTCCGCCCTGAAGGCGATGGCGGACCGTCTGGTCGCCGCCGAGGCCCAGATCCTGGCCGCCAACTCCCAGGACGTCGAGACCGCCCGGGCCAGCGGGATGAGTCCCGCGCTCCAGGACCGGCTCCGGCTGGACACCGGCCGGCTGAAGGGCATGGCCGACCAGCTCAGGCTGCTCGCCGAGGCACCGTTCCCGGCCAGCGAGACGTTCCTGCGGTCGCTGCCCGGCGGACTGCGGCTGTCCGAGCGCCGCCGCCCGGTGGGCGTCATCGGGGCCAACTTCGAGGCCCGCCCGAACGTGACGGTCGACGTGGCGTCCCAACTGGTGAAGTCGCGCAACGCGGGTGTCCTGCGTACCGGCTCCGCCGCGCTCACCTCCGCCAGCGCCCTGTACGAACACGTCATCGCCCCCGGTCTCGCCGACGTCGGGCTCGATCCGGACGCGGTCCAACTGCTCTCGGACGCCAGCCGGGAGAGCGCCGTCGCGCTGGTACGTCAGCCGGACCTGATCCCGCTGGTGATCCTGCGCGGCAGCGGTGACGCCACCAGGGCGCTCGGCGCCGAGGCCGCCCGGCACGGCGTACGCACGCTCGCGCACGCGGACGGTGGAGGCGTGCTGTACGTCGACGCAGCGGCCGATCTCACCCGGGCGACCGAGCTGCTGGTCGCCGGCCTGGACCGGCTGGGCGTGTGCAACCGGGTGAACCTCCTGCTCGTGCACGGGAGCATCGCCGAACGGGCCGTACCGGCCTTCCAGCGCGCAATGTACGAGCTGGGCGTACGCGCGTCGCTGCCGCCGTACGACCACCCGGTCGGCTACGAGTGGGCCCTGGACAGCGGCCGGGAGGCGACGGTCACGATCGCCGTCGTCGCCGACCTCGACGAGGCGGTCACGATCGCGAACACCGAGACCTCGGGGCTGGCCGCGACCATCGTGACCGAGGACGAGGCGGCGGCACGGCGGTTCATCGCCGCCGCCGTCGGCACCGGTGTCTTCTGGAACGCCTCGACCCGGCTGCTGGACGGGTTCAAGCTGCACGGCGTACCGGAGACCGGGATCAACGTGGACCACGTGCCCGGACCGCGTGGGCCGGTCACCTTCCAGGATCTGTTCCTCCGCCAGTACGTGGTGGTGCCGGAGGACGACCGGTCGGCCGGCTCGAACTGAGGATCGCAGGCCGCCGGTCAGAGCAGGCCGTGCCGGACCGCCCAGACCACCGCGGAGATCGGCGCCGGTACACCGAGCCGGTCACAGATCGCCCGCGTACGGCGTCGGACGGTCCGCTCGGACATGTCCAGCCGGCGGGCGACCGCGTCGATCGGAAGGCCCTGGGCGAGCAGTCGCAGCAGGGTGAGTTCCTCGTCGTCCAGTAGTTGGCGTTGCACGATCGGTACGGTCACGGACGCCACCCCTTCCTCTCGATGCGGTACTGCCGTCCTGCTCCGATCTGTGCTCTGGCCCAGCATCGCCGTCGGGTCAGCGCGAGCGACGCTCCGCGTGCTCTGTGACGGATCGGGCGAGTATGGAGACTTCCCGGTGCCGCCACGCGCACGGCGGGTGGCGGCACCGGGAAGGTGGATCAGAAGTTGAACTGGTCGATGTTCGCCGCGTCGAAGACGGTCGGCGGGCCGAGCACCACGACACCCTCGGTGCCGACCGTGTACTCCCCGAGCTTGCCCGCGGTGAACTTGTCACCCTCCTTGCCGCTGATCATGCCGGAGGCGAGTGCGGCACCGGCGTACGCGGCCAGATAGCCCAGGTCGGCCGGGTTCCACAGCGCGAAGCTCTTCACCGTGCCGTCCTTGACGAAGTCGCGCATCTGGTTCGGGGTGCCCAGCCCGGTCAGCGCGACCTTGCCCTTGTACTGGGAGCCGGACAGGTAGCGGGCCGCCGCCGCCACGCCCACCGTGGTCGGCGAGATGATCCCCTTCAGGTCCGGGTGCGACGACAGCAGACCCTGGGTCTCCTGGAACGACTTGTCGTCCTTGTCGTCGCCGTACACCGTGGTGACCAGCTCGATCTTGCTGTACTCCGGCTTCTTCAGCTCGGTCTTCATCAGCTCGATCCAGGCGTTCTGATTCGTCGCGTTCGCGGTCGCCGAGAGGATCGCGATCTTGCCCTGGCCACCGATCGCGTCGGAGATCAGCTTGACCTGGTTCTCCGCGATGCCCTGCCCGGTCACCTGGTTGACGAAGAGGTCGCGGCAGTCCTTGTTGGTGTCGGAGTCGAAGGTGACCACCTTCGCACCGCCCTGCCGGGCCTGGTTGACCGCGCCGCAGATCGCGTTCGGGTCGTTGGCCGACACGACGATGACGTCACTGCCCTGCTGGCTCAGCGTGTTCAGGTAACTGACCTGCGACGAGGCGCTCGCCTCGGACGGGCCGACCTCCTTGTACTCGCCCTTGAACTCCTCGACCGCGGCCTTGCCCCCGTTGTCGGAGACCGTGAAGTACGGGTTGTTGACCTGCTTGGGCAGGAACGCGACGCTCAGCCCCTCCTTGATGGAGCTTCCACCGCCGGCCGCCGAGTCGCCCGGGGCCGCGCCCTCGTCGTCGCTCGCACACCCGGCGCTGAGCACCAGCGCCGCCAGTGTGGCCACGGTGGCGCCGAGGCGTACTGCTCTGGATCGAATGACAGTCATGACCGGTCCTTTCTCGACATACAGCTGTCCGTACCTTCGACGCCGCCGGTGGGATCCCGCAGCGGTGGGGAGAGGTGTGACGTGGTCAGGCGCCTGGAGCGCCCGCCACCGGCGATACGGCGGATCGTCGGCGCCGGGTTCTGTCCCGGAGCATGCCGACCAGATTCGGTCCTACGACGGAGATGATCAGCAGGGTGCCGGTCACCACGGTCAGGGTGTCGGCCGGTACGTCGGCGAGTTGCAGCGCGTTGCGGAGGGTCATCAGCAGCAGCACCCCGGCCATGACGCCGATCAGGGTGCCCCGGCCGCCGAAGATGGAGACACCGCCGAGTAGGACCGCCGCCACCACCGACAGCTCCAGTCCGCTGCCGTTGTCGGCGCGGGCGCTGGCGTACCGCATGGTCCAGAACACACCGGCGAGCGCGGCGACCGCACCGGTGACGACGTACAGCCAGAACTTGGTCCGGGCCACCGCGATGCCGGAGAACGTGGCGGCCTGGTCGTTGTTGCCCATCGCGTACAGGCCGCGACCGATCGGCGTGTAGTGCAGCACCACCCCGAACCCGACGGCCAGCAGGGCGAGCGGCAGTACCACCCACGGCACCGTGGTGCCGGGCAGCGCCTCGATGCTGTTACCGGTCCAGCCGATCGGGAAGTCCGCGACCGCCCGGTCGCCGAGCACCACGTAGGCCAGTCCCCGGTACAGCGCCAGCGTGCCGATCGTCACCGCCAGCGACGGCAGCCCGAACCCGGCGATGAAGAGTCCGTTCACCGCACCCAGCACCGCACCGAGCAGCACCACCAGCGGCAGGACCAGCGGCAGCGGCAGGCCGGTGACCCAGAGCTGACCCAGTACCGCGCTGCTGAGCCCGAGCACGCTGGCCACCGACAGGTCGATCTCCCCGGTGATGACGATCAGCGTCATCGGCAGGGCGATCAACGCGATCGGCACGATGTCGAGCAGCAGGAAACCCCAGAAGCGTGCGCTGGCGAAGCCTTCCACCAGCGCCGACGAGGCGACGACCACCAGGGCCAGGACGACGATCACCAGCACGTCCCAGGTGCCGAGCGCGGCGAACCAGCGGGCCGGTCGGCCCGTTCCCTCAGGCGCCACGGGCCTTACCTCCTCGTAGACGTTGGGCCACCCGCGTGGCGAGCGCCCGGTCCATCCCGATCGCCGCCAGGATCAACGCACCGACGACGGCCTGCTGCCAGAACGGGCTGACGTGCAGCACCGGCAGCGCGCTGCCGATGGTGCTCAGCAGCACGGCGCCGAGTGCCGCGCCGTACACCGAGCCGCTGCCGCCGAAGATCGCGACCCCGCCCACCACCACGGCGGCGACCACGTTCAGTTCGATGCCGTTGCCGGACGCGGCGTCGACGGTGCCGAACCGGGCCGCGTACAGCACTCCGGCCAGTCCGGCGAGTGCGCCGCTGACCACCAGCGCGCCGAACACCCGCCGGCCGACCGGGATTCCGGAGAGCCGGGCGGCCGCCGGATCCGAGCCGATCGCGTACAGCTCTCGGCCGCTGCGGTAGGACCGGAGGTAGAAGCCGGCGGCCAGCAACACCACGACCGCGAACAACGCGAGTGCCGGGAAGCCGAGCACGTCGGCCGTACCCATGCCCTTGAAGCCGCTGGGCATGTCGGCGGCGTTGATCTGCTGGCCGGCGGCCCAGGAGTAGTCGACGCCCCGGAAGACGTAGAGGGTGCCGAGGGTGACCACCAGCGCGGGCACCCGGGCCAGCGCGATCAGCGCACCGTTGACGACGCCGCACAGCACGCCGACGCCCACCCCGGCGAGCAGCGCCAGCACGATCGGCGCGTCCGGCATCGCCAGGAACAGCTTGCCGGTGGCGAACGCGGACAGGCCGAGGACGGATCCGACCGACAGGTCCACGTTGCGGGTGATGATGACGATCGCCTGACCGACGGCGAGCACCACCAGGATGGTCGCGCCGAGCAGCAGGTCGGTGCGGCCCTGGCCGGAGACGAACCTCGGGTTCACCACCGTCGTCACGCCGAGCAGCAGCAGCAACGCCAGCGCGATGCCGAGTTCCCGGCCCAGGAACAACCGATGGGCGGCGCGGACACCGGCGGCGGGCGGCGCCACCCGTTCCGGCGCCGGGCCCGGGGCCGTGTCCGGTGTGCTCGTGGTGCTCACAGCTCTCCTCCCTGCCCGATCACGGCTTTCCTCCCTGACCAGTCGCGGCGATCTGACCGGTCGCGGCGCCCTGACCGGTCGCGGCGATCTGACCGGTGGCGGCGATCTGACCGGTGGCGGCGAGCATCACCGACTCCTCGGTGGCCGCGTCCCGGGCTATCTCCTGGACCAGCCGCCCTTCGTGCATCACCAGCACCCGGTCGGCCATGCCCAGCACCTCGGGCAGCTCGCTGGAGACCATCACCACCGCCACACCCTCGGCGGCGAGCTGGGACATCAGCCGGTGCACCTCGGCCTTGGTGCCGACGTCGATTCCCCGGGTGGGTTCGTCGACGATCAACACCTTCGGGCTGGTGGAGAGCCACTTCGCCAGCACCACCTTCTGCTGGTTGCCGCCGGACAACGTCGACACCGGGTCGCCGAGCCGCCCCGCCTTCACCTGGAGCCGCTCGGTCCAGGTCCCGGCCGCGCGGCGCTCGGCGCCCCACCCCAGCAGGCCGAACCGGGCCAGCGACCAGCGCCGGGTCAGCGTGGCGTTCCGCTCGATCGACAGCTCCATGACCAGGCCCTGCTGCCGGCGGTCCTCCGGCACCAGCGCCAGGCCCGCGGCCATCGCCGCCGCCGGTCTGGACCGGGGCAGGCGTACGCCGTCGACCAGGACCTCGCCCGCGTCGTACGGGTCGACACCGAAGACCGCCCGGATCACCTCGCTGCGGCCGGCGCCGACCAGGCCCGCGAGGGCGACGATCTCCCCTCGGCGCACATCGAAGCCGATGTCGGAGAAGACTCCGCGCCGGGTCAGGCCGCGTACCTGGAGGATCACCTCCCCGGCCGGGGTCTCCTCCTTGGGGAACAGCTGTGAGACCTCCCGGCCGACCATGCGCCGCACCACCTGGCCCACGTCCAGGTCCTCGGTCCGGTCGGTCGAGACCCACCGCCCGTCGCGCATCACCGTGATCCGCTGGGAGAGCGCGAACACCTCGTCGAAGCGGTGCGAGATGAACAGGACCGCCGAACCGGCCTCGCGCAGCGAGCGGACCACCGCGAACAGCCGCTCCACCTCCACTCCGGACAGTGCGGCCGTCGGCTCGTCCATCACCAGCACCCGAGCCTCGAAGGACAACGCCTTGGCGATCTCCACGAGCTGTTGGTCGGCGATGGAGAGGCCGCGCGCCGGCCGATCCGGATCAAGGGGTACGCCGAGCCGCGCGAACAGCTCCGTCGCGCGTTTCCGCATCAACGCGGCGTCGATCCGGCGCAGACCCCGCAGCGGCTGCCGGCCCATGAAGATGTTCTCTGCGACCGACAGATCGGGGAACAGCGTCGGCTCCTGGTAGATCACCGCGATCCCGGCGGCCCGGGCGTCGGCCGGGCCGGTCAGCTCCAGCGGTGCCCCGTCGAGGGTCAACTCACCGGCGTCCGGCGCGTGCACCCCGGCCAGGATCTTCACCAGTGTCGACTTACCCGCACCGTTCTCACCGACGAGTGCGTGCACCTCGCCCGACCGCAGTTCGAGACGTACGTCGACCAACGCGTGCACCGCGCCGAACGACTTCCGTACGCCGGACAGGGCCAGCCGCGCCGCATCGTTGTCCGCATGCTCGGGCATCAACGCCCTCCAGCCATGAAACGTTTCAGTCCGATGTGATGAAGACGGTAGAGCCAGCCTTCCCGGCCGGTCAAGCGTTTCATGGCGGTTACTGAATCGTTACTCGGAGGTAAGCCCTTTCCTAGACTGCCGTCGATGCCCTGGGCAGCGCCGACGCCTCGACAGTCGGTCGGAATCCGCTCGGCGATGCCTCCGACCAGCGCCGCAATGGCCACTTTCGGTCAGAGGACCCCCGACGCCAGGGCCGGCAGGCATTCTTGACACGATTCAGTTCCCACGACCGCCCAGGGAGGACAGCCGGTGCGAGACACGCCCGTCGTGAGCATCCGCGACGTCGCCAGTCGCGCGGGCGTCTCCATGGGCACGGTGTCGAACGTGCTCAACCAGCCCGAGTTGGTGGCGAGCGCGACCCGGGCCCGGGTCCTCGCCGCGATCGACGAGTTGGGGTTCGTGCCCAACCACGCCGCCAGGCAGCTACGCCGGGGGCGGAGTCGCACCCTCGGGCTGGTCGTCCTCGACGTGGCCAATCCGTTCTTCACCGACATCGCCAAGGGCGTCGAGGACACCATCGGCACCGCCGGGATGGCCGTCATCTTCTGCAACAGCGATGGCGACCAAGCCAAGGAGGACGCCTACCTCGACCTGCTCAAGGAACAGCGGGTCCAGGGCGTGCTGATCACCCCGATCGACGACGCGAGCATCCGACTGCGGCACCTCCGCGAGCGCGGCATCCACGTCGTGCTGCTCGACCGACGGTCAAGGCAGCCCGACATCTGCTCGGTCTCGGTCAACGACCGGCTCGGCGGTGAACTGGCGGTGAAGCACCTGCTGGAGGCCGGCCACCGGCGGATCGCCTTCGTCGGCGGTCCCGCCGGGCTGGAACAGATGCACGACCGCTACGCCGGTGCCGTCCAGGCGGTCACCAGTGCCGGGCTCGGCGGGCCGGAGAACGGCCTGCAACGCTTCGACACCCCGGCGTCCACCGCCGACGCCGGCCGCGACGCCGCCGCACGCATCCTCGGCACCCCCCGGGACAGCCGGGTCACCGCCGTCTTCTGCGGCAACGACCTGCTCGCGCTCGGCGTCCTACAGGGCCTGACCCAGCAACGCGTCCGGGTACCCGGAGACATCGCCCTGGTCGGCTACGACGACATCGACTTCGCCGCCGCCGCGGCCGTACCGCTCACCTCGGTACGCCAGCCCCGGCAGCGGCTCGGCCAGACCGCCGCCGCGCTGCTCCTCGCCGAGGTGACCGAGCCCGACAGCCACCGCCACCAGCAGGTCGTCTTCGAACCCGAACTGGTCGTCCGCGAATCCAGCCGCAGTTCGGGCGGCCCGGCGTCCCGCTGACCGACCCGGGCGGCCCGGCGTCCCGCTGACCGACCCGGGCGGCCCGGCGTCCCGCTGACCGACCCGTGGGCCCTTCCGGCCGGTGCCGGTCCGGGAACACTGCCCTCCCGGACCGGCGCCGGGTCACCGCTCGGCGGGCCGCTCCGGAACCGGCATCGACCAGACGTCGGCGATGGAGGGGTCGTAGCCCTCGCCGGTGTCCTGGAACCGCACCCTGACCACGCCGTCCCCGGTCGTCTCCGGCAGGTCGACCACGAACTGGTAGCTCACCGTGCCGAGCCCGCCGGCGGCCCGCCGGTACGCCCGGACGTGCGCCGGAACGCCGTCGACCAGGATGTCGTAGTCCTTCAACTGCGCGCTGTCGTACGTCTCGACGGCCCGGAGCACGAACGGCCGTCCCGGCGTGACGGCGAGGTCGAACTCGAAGTACCCGCCGGGGTAGCTGACGTTGGTGTAACGGCGGGTCAGCCCGGCCTCGGTGTTGGTGCCGGAGTACTGCGACGCGACGAGGCCGTGCGCCGCCTCCGACGCCGCCGCGCCGAGGTCGACGTGGTCGAGCACCGTCGCGGGCGGGTTGCCGAACCGTACCGGCACCTCGACGGTGCGGCGTTCGGCCTCGGTGGGCCCGGTGGCGACGGTGATCCCGGCCGCGCCCTCGGTGGTCGACAGTGGCGCGGTGACCACGGTGTCGAGGGTGACCTGCGCGCCCGGAGCCAGGTCGTAGGCCCGTACGGCGGGGTCCACCCGCCAGCCGTCCGGTGCGGTGCTCGCCACCTGCCCGGTCACCCGTGCCGTGGAACGATTGCGCAGCAGGGTACGGACCGTCGCCGTGCCGCCGGGCTCGACCGAGGCCGGCTCGACGGTCGTCGTGGCGATGGTTACCGCAGGAGCCACGATCAGCGATCCCGCCAGCGGCATCGTCGCGGTACCGGACCGGTAGCGGTAGCTCGCCGACCCGGTCACCGGAACCGTCTCCGGCACCTGCCCGGCCGGAACCCGCAGGTCGTACTCGTGCCGCACCGACTTCCCCGGCGCCACGCTGCCGGGACGGCTCCCGACCGGCCGCACCGTCCAGCCGGCGGGCGCGCGCAAGGTGGAGTCCAGGCCGGTCAAGGTGCTGCCGCCACCGTTGGTCAGCACCACGCTCGCCCGGACCGGGTCACCGGGGAGCGCCTCGCCGACCGGCAGTTCGAGGCGTACCACGGCGCCGACCAGTGCCGAGGAGGCGGCGGAGAGCCGCTGGTCGAGCCGGGTCAGCACGACACCGAACCGCTCGGCGGTGGCGGCCGGGATCCGCCCCGCCCCGGCCTGGGTACGCAGCCACCGGTCGAGGTCGGCGGCGGTGCCTAGGGTCCGGTGCACCGCCGCCGCGGTGGCCCGCTCGTCCCCGGCCCCGTACGCCAGCCGGGCGGCCGCCAGCCGGGCGGTCAACTGGGCGAGCCGGACCCGCAGGTAGATCGCGAGCGGCCAACTCAGGTCCCCGGCGACCTCGTTCGCCAGCGCCGACGCCGCCGCGACCGCGTCGCCGGCCTCGCCCAGGTCGCCGAGCACCCGGTCGACGGCGAAGGAGTAGCTGCCGGAGCCGATCTCGAAGACCGCCACCCCGTCGTCGAGCCGGCGCAGCCGCACGCCGTCGGCCTTCTCCGCCGGGCGGCCGCCCTCGGTGACCGCGTGCCGGCTGGGCGCGGGGATCCGGACGGTCGCCGTGGTGTTGCCGGGCACGGTGACCGACAGCCGGAGTTCGCCCTGGTCGTCGAGGCGCCAGTCGGTGCCGACGGTGCCGTGCACCGACCGGTACGACGCCTTCGCCGACGTCAGGTTCCCGCCCGGCTCTGGCGCGATCGTCAGGTGGGCGTACCCGGGATTCGCGGCGTCGGGCTGGATCCCCGCCACCGTGCGGTACATCCAGTCCCCGACGGCGCCGTAGGCGTAGTGGTTGAAGGAGTTCATCGACACGTCGCCGAAGCTGCCGTCCGGCATGATCGAGTTCCACCGTTCCCAGATCGTGGTGGCACCCTTGGCGATCTCGTAGCCCCAGGACGGGTAGGTGTCGTTCAGGAGCAGCCGGTACGCCACGTCGAGGTGTCCGGTGTCGCTGAGCGCCGGCAGCAGGCCGGGGGTGCCGAGGAAGCCGGTGGCCAGGTGCCAGTCGTGCCGCTCCAGGTTGGCTACCAGCCGGTCGGCGGCCCTGGCCCGGAGCGCGTCGGGCAGCAGGTCCATGCCGATCGCGAGGACGTACCCGGTCTGGCTGTCGCCCTGCACGGTGCCGTCGGCCGCGACGTACGCCTCGACGAACGCGTCGGCGATCTGCTTCGACAGCGCCGCGTACCGGGCGGCGTCGGCGGACCTGCCGATCGCGCCGGCCATCTCCCCCAGCAGCCGGATGCTGTGCGCGTAGTAGGCGGTGCCGATCACCCCGGCCGGGGTGGGGTCGTCGAGGTTCAGCCAGTCGAGGTAGGGACCGGCGTTGGTCCGCCGGTGGCCGGAACTCGTGCTCTCCAGCCAGCCGGCGTAGCGCACCATCGAGTCGTAGTGCTCCGCGACGACCCGGGTGTCGCCGTAGCGCTGCCAGAGCGTGTGCGGCACGGTGATCCCCGCGTCGGCCCAGCCGGTCGCGCCGTCGCCGCAGCAGGCCCTCGGCGCCACGTCCGGGTACGCCCCGTTCGCCGACTGCGCGTCCCGCAGGTCCGCCAACCACTTGGTCAGGAACGTCAGGCTGTCCATATTGAACGTCGCCGTCTCGGCGAAGACGTTGATGTCACCGGTCCAGCCGAGCCGCTCGTCCCGGGCCGGGGTGTCGGTCGGGATGGAGAGGAAGTTGCCGCGCTGCCCCCAGGTGATGTTGCTGTGCAACTGGTTCACCATCGGATTGCTGGTGGAGAACTCGCCGCTCAGCTCGCCGTCGGTATGCATCACCAGGCCGGTGACGGTGGCCAGGTCGGGGGTGCCGGGGAAGCCGGTCAGCTCGACGTACCGGAAGCCGTGGAAGGTGAAGGTCGGCTCGTAGACCTCGGGACCGCCGCCCTTCAGCCGGTAGTGGTCGGTCGCCCTGGCCGTACGCAGGTTCGCGGTGTAGGCGGTGCCGTCCGGGTTGAGCACCTCGGCGTGCCGGATCCGTACCGTCGAACCGGCCGCGCCGTCGACCTTGAGCCGCACCTTGCCCACCATGTTCTGACCCAGGTCGAAGATCCAGGTGCCCGGGGTCGGCTGGGTCAGCGCCCTGGCCGGCAGTTCCTGCGTCACCCGGACCGGCGGGTCGACCTGGGCCACCAGCCTGGCGGTGGCGCCGCCGTCCCCGCCGACGGTCGCCGCCGTCCAGCCGGAGTCGTCGAAGCCGGGTCGGTCCCAGCCGGCCGGCAGCCGGCGTGCGTCGTAGGTCTCGCCGTGGATCAGGTCGGTCTGGAGGAACGGTCCCGGGGTGGCCCGCCAGGAACCGTCGGTGCGGACCGTCTCGGTCCGGCCGTCGGCGTAGTCGACGACGAGCTGCGCGCTCAGCAGCGGCCGTGGGCCGTAGAAGTCGGTCCCGAACCACGCGATGCTGCCGGAGTACCAGCCGTCGCCGACCATCGCCGCGAACGCGTTGTCGCCCTGGCGGAGCTGGCCGGTCACGTCGTACGTCTGGTACTGCACCCGCTTGGCGTAGTCGGTCCAGCCGGGCGCCAGTTCGTGGTCGCCGACCCGCTGGCCGTTCAGCGCGAGTTCGTAGACGCCGAGCGCGCTGGCGTAGACCCGGGCCCGGGAGACCTTCCCGTCGACCCGGAAACCCCGCCGCAGCAGCGGGTTGGCGTCCAGCGCCGCGAGCATCGCCTCGGTGTTGCCGCTGACCCGCAGGCCGGCCGGGACCGGCGTACCGGCGCTGAACGGGTTCTCGCCGTCGGTGAGCGGGGCGGCGTAGAGGGTCTGGTCGCCGCTGGTCACGGAGAAGTCGGAGTAGACGGCGGACTCCGGGTTGGCGGCCCGCAGGCCCACCGAACCGGCCCGGTGCGTGGCGTTCCGGGTGACGTCCACCTGGACGCCGTCGACCCAGGTGGTGAAGGTGTCACCGACCGCGCTGATCCGTAGGCTGTGTGGGGCGGTCAGCTTGTCCGCCGGTACGACGGCAGCCAGCGGTACCTCCTTGAGCACCGTCCAGGCTCCGTCGACGCGCAGGTGCGGGCGCAGCTTCGCGGTGCCGCCGGTGACGGAGAACTGCCACATGTAGGCGTTGCCCGGACCGCTCGCCCGGAAGAAGATCCCGGCCGCGTCCCGCTCCACCGCCACGGTGGCCGTGACGGTGTAGTCGGCCCAGGACTCGGTCGGTGGGGCCAGCCCGATCCAGTCGGCCTGCCACCCGTCGGGTCCCTTGACCCCGGTTTCCCAGAAGGCGGGGGCACTCCATCCGGAGGCTCGACCCGTGGTGTCCCAGACCCGCACTTGCCAGGCGTACCGGGTGCGCGGCGCCAGCGCCGGACCGGCGTACGGGACGAGGGTGCTGTTCCGGGAACTGACCCGGCCGCTGTCCCAGACGTCGGCGTCGCCGAGCCGGGCCGGGCTGCTGGCCACCCGTACCTGGTAGGACTGTTGCAGTACGCCGCGCCGGGCGGAGCTGATCGTCCAGCCGAGCCGGGGACGTTCGACGTCCAGTCCGATCGGGTCCGTCGCCCGTTCGGTGGTCAGGTCCGCCACCGTCAACTCGGGACTCGGCGGTGCCGCGGCGGCCGGGGCCGGTCCGGCGACCGTCATCCCCGGTACGACGAGGAGCAGCGCGAGTACGGCCGACAGTCCCGACCGGGGCATCCAGGTGACCTTCATGCGCCGACTCCCCACTTCGCGGCAGATGAAACGTCTCAATGACTTCTTGGACAGATCCTGTCCATCGACACGCTTCCTGTTCAATGGCTGGCGGTGGCCACATCCGGTCAGCACCCCCTCGGAACACCCGAACCGGGTGGTCCGATATTCGGTCGGGTTTCCGGGGCCGGGTCGGCACACTGGCCAGATGGGACGGACTGTGACCGCGCTGGTGACGTACGACGGCGACTGCGTCGGCGTGGTCGGGCCGTTCCCGGTCGACGTCCCGTGGTGGGCCGAGGTCGAGCCGGTCGTGGCGCACCTGGAGGGAACGCTGGGCGTGCCGGTCGTCGTCCTGCGGCTGCTCAGCGTGGAGGGATCCGACGGGGCGCGCGACGGACACGTCACGTACCACGTGGCGGCACTCCGACCACCCGGGAACCGGACCGCCTGCGATTTCACCGAGGACGACCACCCGCTCCGGCTGCCCTGGGCGCGGGCCTCGGGCATCCGGGAACTCCTCCGGTGGGCGTCCCGGCACGTCAACCTCACCGGACGGCCCGAACAGCGCAAGACCTGGAACCTGGCCGGGCTGTTCCGGTTGCCGACCGCCGACGGCCCGGTCTGGCTCAAGGCCATCCCACCCTTCGCCGCCGCCGAGCCGCTCGCGATCGCCGCTCTCGCCGAGGTCGACCCGGACCTGGTGCCGACCGTGCTGGCCAGCGCGCCCGGTCGCCTGCTGCTCGCCGACATCCCCGGTACGGACTGCTGGGACGCGTCCCCGGAGGTCGTGGCGGAAGCCGTGCGGCGCCTGTCCACCGCACAGGCTCGGATCGACACTCCACCGCCCGGCATCCCGGACCGACGCCCGGAGATCCTGGCCGCCGCCGTCGACGACCTGCTCGACGGCCCGGTCGGCGCCGAACTGAGCCCCGAGGAACTCCGTGCCGCCCGGAGCCTGCAATCCCGGTGGGAGACGCTGGTCGACTGCGGTCTGCCCGACACCGTCGTACACGGAGACTTCCACCCCGGCAACTGGCGCCGCTCCGACGGCCCCCCGGTGATCCTCGACCTCGCCGACGCGCACCTGGGCAACCCGGTGCTCGACGGGCTGCGGGCGATCGACTACCTGCCGGCGGACCGGCGCCGCACGGCGGCCAACGCCTGGATCACGGCCTGGACCGCCGCGGCGCCCCGGTCACGTCCAGCCGAGGCGCTGCGGATCGCCGAACCGCTCGCGCAGCTCGCCTACGCCGTGCGGTACCAGGAGTTCCTCGACAACATCGAACCCAGCGAACGCGTCTACCACCTCGGCGATCCGGCCACCGTGATCCGCCACGCGCTGGACCGTGCCGGCTTCCAATCCCCCTCCACCTGAGCCCACCGTCGCCGCACACCGTCGCCGCACTCCGCCGGGCGAGTCCTCAACGCCCCGGATCCGGGCCCGGAACGACCCTGAGATCCGCGAGAACGGCGGCGTGGTCGGACGGCCACACCCCGTCGACCGGGGCGTCGCCGACCCGCCGTACGGAGGTGACGTGGCCGAGGCCGCCCGGTCCGGGCAACCCGACGTAGATGTAGTCGACCCGGGCGCTCGGTTCGAACGTCGCCGCCGTGTAGGGGTTCGCGGCGTTCCAGGTCGCCGAGGGAGCGGCCGGGTCGGCATACTCCCAGGCGTCGACGAGCACCTGGCCCGGGACGACGGGGGCGGTCTTGTAACCGCCGACCAGCCGCATCTCGTCGGAGTCCGGCCAGGCGTTGAAGTCACCGGTGAGAACCGGCGGAAAGTCGCTGACCGCCCGGTGGGCCGCGACGAATCTGGCGAGGGCCACGACCTGCTCGCAGCGGATCGCCGAGGCATGCACCGCCGACGTCAGGTGGGTGGTGACGAACGGCACCCGGTGAGCGGGCGCGTCGACCAGCGCGTACAGCGCCAGGCGCCCGTCCGGCTGCCCCTCGGCCGCCGGCAGCCGCAGCACGTCGCGGTCCACGATCGGCCACCGGCTGAGCACCGCGTTACCGATGTCGACGGCGGAATCCCCGATGCGCCGCTGCCACTTCTCCGGTGCCGTCGATGCGGCCCAGGCCGAGTGCATGTCGAGTTCCTCCGCGAGCCACTCCGCGAGATTCTCCCCGCCCCGGGCCCACACCTCCTGCAAGCCGACGACATCGGGGCGCAGGTCGCGCAGCACGGCCAGGATCGCGTGCCGCCGCTGCTCCCACGGGCCGAACCGCCACCACAGGTTCCAGGTCAGCACGCGCACCCGCTGGTCTCCCCTTTCCGGTCCGAGGGACACTCCGCCGACTCCGGGTCGGGTCACCCCGGCCGGCGGCGGCTCATCGCCGCCCGTTGAGCGAGTCGAGGAAGACCTCCTCGAACATCGCCCGGTCCGCCTCGAACGCGGCCCGCACCGGCACGCCGGGCCGGGTGGTCACCGTACGCCCGGCCTGTGCTCCGTTCTGGACGATCGAGACCGGCACCGTACGGCTTGCGGTGACGACGCCGTCGTGCACGAGCGACACCGCCGCGAGCGCGTCCCACCAGTACATGATTCCGAGTTCGATCAGCGCCGCCAGGTCCGGCTGGCTGGCGATCCGGTACGCGATCCGCGCACCCGGGGCGTTCTGGTCGGCCCCGAGCCGGGACACGAAGGCCGGCGTGATCGGGACGAACCGGGTGGCGTCGAGCGGCACCAGGCGTACGCTGCCGGGACGCGCCCGAACCAGCGTCCGCTGTGCCGACGCCGGATCCATCCACATGTTGAACTCTTGCGAGTTGTCGAACCCGGGCAGGGCGGAGCCGTACAGGTTGCCCGGAACGGCCAGCGCGCCGCCCATCACGTGGATCCGCGCGATCCGCTCCCGCACCCGGCCCGAGGCCAGGGCATCGGCCACGTTGGTCAGCGGCCCGGTGGCGAGGACGACCACGTTCCGCGGCGCCGTCCTGGCGGTCAGCGCGATGAGCTGCGCGGCCGTCCACCGCGAGGGTGGCGTCGGATGGTCGGCGTCGCCCAGGGCACCGGTCAGCACGGTCTCGATCGTGGTGACCAGTTCCGGCGGCGCCGGGTGCGCCCCCGCGCCGGTCGCACCGTCGGCGATCGGCACCTGAGGCAGGCCGCATTGGGCCAGCACGCTGCGCGCGTGCGTCAACGCGCGACGCGGCTCGCCGAACCCGTTGTTGGCCACCGTGACCGCGCGCAGCTCGATCCGCCCCAGCTTGTGTTCCTCGCACAGCAGGGCAAGCGTCGACGCGTCGTCGAAGTCCATGTCGCTGTCGTAGATCACCGGAACGGGTGCGCTGGCCGGAGCGGGTGTGCCGGCCGGCTGACCGGACGCGGGTACCCGGCCGAACCATTGGCCGGCGATCACGAGCGCGACCGCCAGCACCACCGTCGCGGTACGACGCCGGGGCAGATTCACCGTCGATACCTCCCCTGGTGCGGTTGACGCCACGGCGAGACGGCCACGCGAGGCCGGCCACCGGAGTCGGTCCTCGTCCAGTGTGCCGGTGTGGCGCGTCCCGCGCGGCCCCGCGATCTCGGCCGGGCTGCGGGCCCGGGTGACCGGAGGACCTCGACGGCGGGGCGGTCAGCCGTTCCTCCGGGTGCCGGTGACGCTGCTGGCCGGCAGCCTGCCGGCGCGGGACCGCCCCGCCAGGGTGTCGCCGAGGACGGTGACGTCGAAGTCCAGGTTCAGGCGCAGCGGCCTGGTCACGGACTGTCGCCAGGTGACGTGCAGTCCGTCGGCGGTCTCCGCCAAGGCGATGTCGGAGAGCGGCACGGTCTCGCCGCTGCCCTCGGCGGTTCCGGTGATGGCTCCGGCGGTGTCGGTGAAGGTGTAGACGGCGGCGAGCGAGCCGATCGGCGTCTTCAGTCTCAGGTCCCAGGTGCCGACGATGGAGTTCACGGAGTTGTCCTTCCGGCAGTGCTGCCTGTGGTCGCGGATGGATGGCGTCATCGGGCGACTCAGACCGCGACCGGTTCGCGTCCGCTGTTCCGCCACACGGTGCCCCGACGCTCGTACTGGAAGAGGGTTTCGACGGCGTGCGCGATCCTCGGTCCGTACTCGCGGTCGAGGATGTGGAGTCCGAGGTCCAGGCCGGAGGTCACTCCCCCGGCGCTGACGAGGTCGCCGTCGTCGACGACGCGGGCCGGTACGGCGTACACACCGGTCGCCGCGAGCATGTCCATGCCCTGGACGTGGGTCACGGCATGACGTTCCTCGAGAAGTCCGGCCATGGCCAGGGCCAGGGCGCCCCCGCACACCGTCGCCACCGTCACGTCCGGGTTCAACAGGGCCTGCCGGAGAAGTGGAACCGCCTCGGTGTCGCCGAAGCGGGCAAGCAGCACCGGAATCGTCTCGACCCCCTCGTCGGGGTCGCCGACGGTCGGTCCGCTGACACCCGGGACCAGGACGTAGCCGGGCCTGGTCGGGTCGAGGCGGGCGGTCGCGTTCAGTACCAGCCCACGCGTGCCGCTCAGCACCGCGCGAGGTCCTTCGGCGGAGACGAGCTCCACGATCAGCTCACCACCGACCGCGTCGCTGCCGGCCGCGAGCACCTCGAACGGCGCTATGACGTCCAACGGGTCGAAGCCGTCGAACAGGACGATCTGGGCGTACATCAAGGCTCCTCAAGCTGGACGGTTCGGTGCGGGACCGCACCCGTCCATGCTCTCCAAGCCGAGTCGACAGCTCCAGTGGCGTGATTGCCAGCGTTCGGCTGAATCTTGCCAGACCTGCTGAACAGGCACGCTGTCCGGCATCCGCACCTGACGCCCGACGCCGCCGATGTCGCCTGACACTAGGATTTTGCCGTGCACACCGTGGCCGTCCTCGCCATGCCGGACACCATCGCCTTCGACCTGAGCACCCCTGTCGAAGTGTTCGGCCGGGTGCGATTGCCGGGAGACCGGCCCGGCTACCGGGTGCTGATCTGCGCGACCGAGCCCGTCGTCGCCGCCGGACCGCTTCGGCTCGCCACCGACCACGGCCTCGACGAACTGGCGCAGGCCGACACGATCGTGGTTCCCGGCCGCAACGACCCGTCGGCCCCGATCCCCGAGGCCGTTCTCGACGCGCTTCGCGACGCCTCGGCCGCCGGGACTCGCATAGTCTCCATCTGCGTCGGTGCCTTCACCCTCGCCGCGACGGGACTTCTGGACGGCAGGCGGGCCACCACCCACTGGACCGCGGCCGACCAGTTCCGCATCGCCTTCCCGACCGTCGAACTCGATCCCGACGTCCTCTACGTCGACATCGGCCAGTTCGTCACCTCCGCCGGGGCCACGGCCGGAGTCGACATGTGTCTGCACCTGGTCCACCGGGACTACGGGGCTGCGGTCGCCGCCGACGCCGCCCGGCTGAGCGTGGCGCCGCTGTTCCGCGACGGCGGGCAGGCGCAGTTCATCCGGCGGAACACCCCCGGTCGGGCCGCCACGGCTCTCGGGCACATCCTCGAGTGGATCGAGGAGAACGCGCACCGCGATCTCAGCCTCGACGACATGGCCAGCCGCGCGGCGATGAGCATCCGCACCCTCAACCGCCGGTTCCACGAGGAGACCGGCCAGACACCCGGGCAATGGCTCAACGCCGTACGGGTCCGCCGGGCCCAGGAACTCCTCGAAACGACCGACCACGGCATCGACCGCATCGCGCACCAGGTCGGCTTCACGTCACCGACGAACTTCCGGACCCAGTTCAAGCGGATCAGCGGCGTCGCCCCACGGGCGTACCGCAGCACCTTCCGGCACGGCTGACGCACCGCGCAGGACCGAGCCGGCCCGCGACACGTCGCCCCGATCCATCGATGTCTGTAACATCCTCCGGGTCGGCTCATCTCGGTACCCGACGTCGAATGCCCGCGGTCGGCCTCGCCGGCGACGGAAAGGAAGAACCGTGCGACCCATACGCGTCACCGCCGCCCTGACCGCCGGGCTGATGGCCGCCGCGCTGTTGCCCGGAGCCGCCGACGGGGCCACGCTGGTCCGTTCGGTGCCGGCCGCGCAGAAGCCGGCTCCGGGCGTCCTGGCCAAGGCGCACACCGCCGGTCGGGTCGACGTCGACAAGGGCGCGGTGCGGTACAGCTGGCCCGGCGTCTACTTCGAGGGTCGCTTCCGAGGCACCGGGGTCGGGATCGTCCTCGACGACGCCGACAACGACTACGACGTCGCGATCGACGGTACGACCGTCGCCACGCTGGTGACCCCGGGTCGGACCACGCACTGGATCAACGGTCTGCCGAACGGGGTGCACCGGGTCCGACTCGTCAAGCGCACCGAGAGCCCGTGGGCGACGGGTACGTTCGGCGGCTTCGTCGCCGCACCGGGCGGCGCGATCCTCTCCAGGCCACCGGCGCGGCACCGGCAGATCGAGTTCATCGGCGACTCCTACACCGCCGGCTACGGGAACCTGTCCGCCTCGCGGGACTGCACCTCCGACGAGGTCAACCGGACCACCAACGCCGACCTCGGCTTCGGCGCGCTCGCGGCGCGGCGGCTGAACGCCGACTACCAGGTCAACGCCTTCTCCGGCCGGGGAATGGTCCGCAACTACAACGGTGGCGAACCCGGAACCAGCTATCGCACGTACTACGACCGGGCTCTGTTGAACGTCGAGGGCGACGTCTGGAGGAACCCGGGTACCTGGCGGCCGCAACTCGTCGTGGTGGGTCTGGGAATCAACGACTTCTCGACCGCGATCAACCCGGGGGAGCAGTGGACCCCGGACACGTTGATCGCCGCCTACCGCGCCGCCTACCGGGACTTCCTCGACAAGCTCCGCGCGCGGTACGGCGCCCGCACGGTCATCGTGGTCAGCGCCACCTACATGTCCAACACCACGACTTTCGCGGAACTCGCCCAGCAGATCGTCCAGGAGCGCAACGACGCGGGCGACAGCCGGATCCGCTACTGGTACTACGAGAATTCGGGTCTGGACTACGGCGGCTGCCACTGGCACCCGTCACTGCGCGACCATCAGCTCATCGCGGACCGACTGGGCGACTTCGTCGCCACCCTTCCGCTGCGCTGGTAGCCGGCGGAGCGATCACTAGCCGGCGGAGCGAGCATCACGGCCGGTTCCCGGCCTGGGTGGGGACCGACTCCGCCAGCAGGGCTGCGAGTCCCGCCCAGGTGTCGGTCGTGGTCGCCCAGTCGGGAAGGCTCCCGTCCTGGACCTGTTCGTCGGTCCCGCCCAGGAACAGGTAACGGTGTTCGACCGTGTCTAGGTAGGCCAGTACGTCGAGGCGGTCGTCGACGAAGTGGGTGATGCCGAGCCGCTGGCACACCGGCGCCTTGTCCCGGCGTTCCCGAACGAAGTGCAGGTGGGCGGCGGGTATCCCGGTGCGGTCGAAGAAGTCGTGGTGGAACAGCCAGGCACGGGTGTTGGCGGCGACCTTCGGACCGGCCTTGGAGACCAGGTGGACCCGCCCGGCGAACGGCTCGACGGTCAGCGTGGCGAGCGCGTCGAAGACCCCCGCCACCGCCGGCGTCTCCAACGGCCGGCTGCCGAAGAAGGAGGTGTCCTCGTCCCGGCCACTCAGAGCGACGATCACACCGCCGACATCGACGCCCAGCGTCGGCGACCACGTCCAGCCCGGACCCCGGTACGGCGCGCGCTTTCCGCCCGGTCGCTGCTGCCCGACCCGCTGCCGTGCCACATCGACCTCCGCCTCACGGTGCGAACGCTGGCCATGTCCGCCGCCAGGCTACCGGCGAGACACAAGCCGGGGCCGGCTCGCGTGGGGCAGATCGGATGGTTGCGCCACGCACTCGCCTTCTGACAGGCTCTACGCCGCATGAAGCGGCTAAGACGCCTCCACGGAGGGCGGGAAGCAGCCTTGTCCACTCAGGCCGACGCCTCGCCACTGCCAAGAGTGGCAACAAGCTGCCCGAGCTAGCCACCTGACGGTATCGACCCCGCGAAGGACTCGGCGTGGCCAGAAGACCCAGAACGGGTAGCGCTCGTCCGTCGCCGACGACGGCTCGCCAAAAGAGGGCCAGCACCATCCGAGCCTGGCTGGCCGGCGTACTGGCGGCGGCATTGACAGCAGCACTCGCGGGCGTCCTGACGGGCTGGTTCGGGGCTGCCGGCCGCGAAATCGCCAGGACCGTCGACCGCGACGAGATCGCGCCCACAGTCTCGGCATCCACGGTGGACCCCGGACCTCTGACGGTGGCGGTCCAACCGCTCGGCCTGTGTGGTAGCGAGTGGGTGGTCCCGGTCGGACCGGCGGAGTTCGACACGCCGATGCCGATGAACATCGACATGACTAAGGGTTGGCGCGACTGGACCCCCGCCGCCGGAGGGGCAAACGCTGCCCCGCACCACGTGTTGATCTTCGTTCAGGGCCGCTCTGCTGCCGAGGTGATCATCACCGGCCTGAACGTCCGTGTGGTCAAGCGATCGACCCCACCGCCACAAGCCACTGTCCTGACAGCCGATTGCGCGGATCCCGGGGCGTTTCGGTCGCTCGAGGTGGACCTCGACCGGACTCCCCCGGTAGTCACCCCCAGATACGATGCCGAGAGAGCGGAGAGCATGGTGGACGAGGTGCCGTCGCAGCAGCTCACCCCCATCAAGTTTCCGTACGAGGTGTCCCTCTCCGACGCCGAGCCGTTTCTCATCACGGCGCAGACCAGATCGTGTGACTGCGGTTGGGTCGCGGAGGTGACGTGGGCTTCGGAGGGAAAGACGGGAACAACTGTGGTGGACGATGGAGGCGTGCCCTTCCGGAGCATCAGTACCGCCCGCGCCACCGGGCGGTGCACCGTGAGTTTCTCCGGGACGAGGTGTCAATGAGACTCGATCGAGAAGCACCCACGGCGATCCCGGGTGGGGCGATGTCGACCAGGATCCCGGATTGCACCGCCGACCCCACTCGCAGGTTCACCACGCGATGGCGTCCAGGCTGACGCCGAGCCAGTTGCATGGCGCCGTAGCCCATCCGACTGATGGTGAGGCCGTCGGCGTGGGTCAGGCTGCCTCCGGAAACGCTGCGGGTCACGTCGTCCCTCTCACTTACGCGGTATTACCAGGCTATCCAGCCTTACCCGACGAATCTGGCCATCTACGTCTTCCGGACCAGCCACTGATGGTTGTGCCCCACGGCGGTCAGCCCACAACCTGACGGTTGTGGGCTGACCGACCACGACGGGCTACACCGGGATCAGTGCGTACGGCCCGCCGGCTGGAAACTCGACCGGCCGGAGCCGACCTCGAAGATCGCCCGGCCGTTCTCGACGCCGACGAACGTCGCCCGGCTCGGGCCGGAGGCCCGGTACGACTTGCCGGCGACCACCGGCAGCGCGACCCTTGCCGTGACGTTGACCGGCACGTCGAGTTCGACCCGCATCCCGGCGCCGATCCGACGCCAGTCCAGGGTCACCGGGCCACGCTGGGTGTGCACGGTGCCGGACGCGTGGGTCAGTCCGGTGGCCGGCGGAACGATGTCGACCTCGGCGGCACCCGGGCTCGCGGTCCGGATCCCGAGCAGCGTCTCCTGGACGTCGACGGCGACCTGTGCGCCCCAGCCGTGTGACTGGCTGAAGTTGCTGCCGGGGTCGAGCGTCCAGGCCTCCCAGGTGAAGGTTCCACCCTGGTCGAGGATGTTCGCCCAGCCCAGGTCGTCCGGGTTGGTCAGCAGGTCGAGTACGGCATCCGGCCGCCCCGCGTCGCCGAGCGCCTGGAGCAGCCAGTGTGCCGTCATCGGCCCCTGCTTCATGCCGAGCGAGGCGAGGTACCCGGCCAGCGCCGGTCGATCGGCGGCCGGCGCCACCCCGTGCGCGATCGCGTACGACGTGCTGTGCTGACCCGCGTGGGCGCTCTGCTCACCGGTCGCGGCGAGCCCGTCGACGTACACCCCGTCGGCCCGGCGCAGTTTGGCGTTCATCGTGTCCACGAGTGTGCCGGCCCGGGTGGAGTAGCTCGCCACCTCGGTGTCCGGTCGGTCCAGCGCCTCGGCCATCTGGGCGGTGGTCCGCAGCACGTCCACGCCCTGGGCGTTGATGGTGGTCCGGGCCGCCGCGGTCATGTCGTACCCGAACCGGCCGGGCTCGGGCCAGTCCACGATGCCGTACTGGTAGGCACCGCTGCCGCCGGAGAGCTGGGTCACCAGGCCGGCGGTCGGACCGTCGGCCGGGATGTGCCGCAGCACGTAGTCTGCGGTGTCCCGGATCGACGGGTACGCCTCGGCCAGCAACGCCCGGTCGCCGGTCTCCTGGTAGTAGCGCCAGACCCAGTCCACGAACATCAGCGAGTAGTCGGGGATGTCCCGCTTCCCGTCGCCGTTCGGGTAGACCGCGTTGTACCGACCGAGGTCGTTTCCGGTGTTCCAGAACCGCTTGGCCGAGTACAGGAACTCCCGGATCGCCTGCTGGGTGGCGTCCCGCTCCCCGAAGGCGCCCATGGTGGCGTACGAGATGTCCGCCGCGTCGCCGAGGAACTGCCCCTTCTCCCGGGTGGGGGTGTCGACGAACGCCTCCTGCACGGAGTAGATCGCGGACCGCTTCAGCATCTCCCAGACGGCGTCGAGGGTGCGATCCGAACTGCGGAAGCTCCCCTCCCGACCGGCCGGGGTGTCGGTGTGCACCACGACGGCGGAGACGTCGTCGCGGCTGATCCTCTCTTCGGCGCCCGGGATCTCCAGGTAGCGGAAGCCGAGGTGGGTGAAGGCCCGGAACTCCTGCCGGCCGTCCTTCTGGACGTACGGGAAGCTCATGTCGGTGCCCTGGGACAGCAGGGTGGACGTCTCGACCCGGCCGGTGGTCGGGTTCAGGTTGTAGCCGGCCCGGATCGCCACGCTTCGGCCGGCGACTCCGGCGTCGAACCGTACCGCCGGGCGGGCCGGGATGACCACGCCGAAGTCGGCGACGACCGTGCCGTCGGCGGCGGTGGTCAGCGCGACGGGCTTCACGGTCCGCTCGGTCAGCCGGGTCTCCTGGCCGATCAGGTGCGGGTACGCCGGTGCCGGGTGCGCCCCGACGACCGTGGCCGGCGTCCAACCGGCGGCGGTGGCGTCGTATCCGGGCGAGGTCCAGCCCACCATCTCGGCGCGGGCGTCCTGGCGCTCGATCCGGTCGCCCTCGCCGTTGCGGCGGGCGGATCCGCTGGGGAAGAAGCCGTCCCGGACGACCTGCCACGATCCGTCGGTGACGAACACCTCCCGGCTACCGTCGGCGTGCTCGACGACGAGCTTCATCAGCAGTCCGGGGGTGCCGGCGGGACGGCCCTGGCCGCTGCCGTACCAGTGGTAGCGGACGCCGAGCGCGAGCGGCTTGCCGGCGCTGACCAGGTCGGTGACGTCGGCGGCCTGGTAGTAGTCCTCGCCCGGGTAGCCGAACGACGTACCCCGGTCGGCCCGGCGGCCGTTCAGGTACAGCTCGTACGTGTGGTCGGCGGCGGTGTAGGCACGGGCCCGGACGACCCGGCTACGGCCGATCCGCACCTCCTTGCGGGCCAGCGTGTAGTCGTCGGCGTCGCCGGTGACCCGGCGGATCCAGTTCGCGCCCTCCCACTGGGCGTCGGAGATACCGGTCTCGAAGCCGCCGGTGCCAGCCGGCGAGATCCGGCCGGTCCGGTCCCAGGTCCGGACCGTCCAGCGGTAGGCGGCGCCGGGTAGCAGGGCGGGCCCGGCGTACGGCACGTAGGACTGCTGCCGGGACGACACCTTCCCCGAGTCCCAGACCACGTCGCCGTCCGCCGCCGACACCGTCAGCCGGTACGCGGTCTGCACCTCGCCCGGGTCGTTGTCCCGGGGCAGCCAACCGAACTGCGGCGTCCCCTCGATGTTCAGTGGACGTACCCGGTCGTTGACCGTCAGCGCGGTCGGCGTCCTCGGCGCGTGCCCCTTGGTCGCCGCGGCCGGCAGCGCCCCGGTGAGCACACTCCCCGGCACGAGTACGGCGGTGACGAGCAGGGCGGTCCGGAGGCGTGGCGGTGTTCGTCGTCGTGACATATGTGGCTCCTCTTCTGCCGGTGCTGGTTCGACTGGCGATTGCTGCGATTGCTGCGGCTCGGGATCGGTCGGGCTCGGGATCGCTCGGGCTCGGGCTCGGACGTCGGGCTCGGGGTCGGGGTCGGACGTCGGGCTCGGACGGCGGTGGGTGCAGACGGCTCAGTGCCGGCCGGGCCAGTCGACCACCGTCGAGCCCGGCTCGACCCGGGTCAGCACCAGCCGCCCGTCCGCGACGGACCGGTGCGGCGACCGGCCCTCGGAGCGCACCCGGAGCCGCCGGACGTCGGTGATGCCGAGGGCGGCGAGTTCGAGTTCGATCCGCCCGGAGACGTTCGGCGGTAGGGCGACGCTCAAATGGCCGCCGTGCCGCCGGTCGAGGTGCACCCGGACCGGCCCCCGTACGGTCGGCACCGTCGCGCGCAGCCAGCTCAGCGGTCCGGGCTGCGGGGCGATCAGCATCTCCCGGGCGCCGGGGGCCAGCGGCCGGACCCCGGCGACGAACCGGGGCACGATGTTGGCCGGCGCCGAACCCCAGGCGTGCGAGAACGTCGTGTTCGGCTTGATCGACGGATCCCATGCCTCCATCACGATGGTGGCGTCGAGGTCGTCCATCATGTGCAGCCAGGAGAACTGTTCCCGGCTGGTCAACAGCCGGTGTGCGGCGTCGGCGAGGCCCGCCCGGTAGAGCGCCTCCAGCAGGAACTGCGCGCCGTAGACGCTGACCCGCATGCCCCCGGCGGCGAGCCGCTCCCCCAGCGCCCGGACGTGCTGCTCCTGCGCCACGCCCAGGGCAAGCGGGAACGCGCTCGCGTGCTGGGCCTGGTGGTCGGTGCCCACCCCGTCGCGGTACGCGCCGGTGGCCGGATCGAACAACGCGGCGTTGAGCGCCGCCCGCAGCCGTGCGGCCAGGTCGGCGTACCGCTGCTGGTCGGCGGTGCGGTCCAGCACTCCGGCGATCCGGGACAGGGCGTCGAACGCCGCGTACTGCCAGGCGTTGATCACCGTGTTGACCCGGGTGAAGACGTAGCCGTCCCGGTTGCTCGCCGGCCAGTCGACCAGGTCGGCGTTGCTCTGGCTCGAACTTCCCGGGTTCTTCTCGACCAGGCCGGACGGGTTGAGCGCCTCGTCGAGCTGCCGGTCGACGAAGAGGTCGTAGTCGGCGGCGAGGTTGGACGGGTCACCGGTCGCGAGGTAGTCCGCCCAGGCGGTGATGACGGTCTGCAACCGGTACTCCGCCGGCCAGGTCGGCCGACGGGCCAGGTACGACGTGGAGTACCGGGCCAGCGCGTACGAGCGTTGGGTGGCGTACTCGGAGAGCTGGTTGATGATGGCGTCGCCCTCGTACGGCCCGCGCTCCCGGGTCGGCGTGTCCTGGTAGAGGTCCTGTCGGGTGGCCTCGATCGAGTAGCGGCACATCTCGAAGACCCGGTCCAGGTCCGGGTCCGAGCTGGCGAAGGAGGCGTCGTCGTCCTGCCAGGGGAGCTTCAGCACCGCCGCCTCGACGGCGTGGGTCAGGTCCAGCGCCGGGTCGGCGACGAGTTCGACCCAGCGGAAGGCCCGGTAACCCCAGTGTTCGAGCTGCTGCCGCCCGTCCCGCAGCGTCCAGATCTCCCGGTACGTCTGCCCGGCCCGCAGGTTGTACCGGGCGCCAATCTCGGTGCGTTCCTCGCCGAGCCGGACCTCCACGGTCTGCCCGGCGACGCCGACGACCGACAGCCGGATCCCGCCGACCACCTCCCGGCCCAGGTCGAAGAGCCACCGACCGGGCTCGGGGCGTTCGACCGCCGTGGGGCGCCGGTAGCTGTAGGCCATGTTCGTGACCCACGCCGGTTCCAGCCGACGGGTGAGCGGGGCGGGCACCGCCGGCTCCCAGTCGTGGTCGTCGAAGCCGGCCCCGGTCCAGCCGACCGGCTCCCGCCGGGCGTCGATGTACTCCTGCGGCGCGTGGTAGTAGCCGCCGCCGGTGGTGCCCGCCGGTGGCCGCCAGCCGCCCGCCCGACGAGCCCGCCAGCCGTCGCCGGTCCCGAAGACCTGCCGGGTGCCGTCGGCGAACACGACGACGAGTTGGGCGAGGAAGCCGCGCTCCTGCGGCGAATAGCAGAGCGCGGCGAGCACGTTGCGCCCCGCGCGCAGCCGGCTCGTCACGTCGTGGGTCTGGTAGCGGGCCTCCCCCGCCATCGCCCGGACCGGCCCCACGCCCACGATCCGGTCGCCCAGCCAGAGCTTGTAGACGTACTGCCGGGTCGGCTCCGGTGACTGCGCGGTCGCCTGGACGAAGGCACCGGCGATCGGCTTGTCCGGCAGTACCACCTCGGTACGCAGCAGGGCCCAGTCGTTGCTCTCGCCCACCGTCGCGAGCACCGACTGGCCCCGGTCGACGACCAGGTCGCCACCGGCGACGGTGCCACCGGTGAACACCCCCGGCCCGGTCGAGAAGTCCTCGTCCACCAGCATCGCGCCGGCCGGGTCGGTGAAGGTCGCCGATCCGAACCGCTGCGACTCGGTGCTGCCGTTGCGGAAGCCGATGCTGCCGGCGGCGTACGTGCCGTCGACCGTGGTGTCGACCAGGGTGTCCCCGAGGTAGGTCCGGATGGTGGGGCCGTCGAGTTCGACGCGCAGCCGCAGCGGGGTCCCCACCGGTACGGCTGCGCCGATCGGCTTGTCGGCCAGCACGGTGTAACTACCGCCCCGCTGTACATGGGTCCGGAGCACTCCGGGCGTACCGGCGCGCAGTTGCCAGAGGTAGTTGTTGGCGGTGTCCTGGGCCCGGAACCAGAGGCTCGCGGCGACGGTGGTGATGGTGACCGAGACCTCGAACGTGCCGTCGGAGAGTGTCACGCTGCCGTCCGGCGCCCAGATCGGCTCCGCGACCCAGGTGTCCCCGGCGGCGGTGACCACGGTCTGCGGCTCCGACCAGTTCGAGACCAGGCCCGGCTTGGCCCAGGTACGGACCCGCCAGTGGTAGAGCGAGCCGGGCGCGAGCGGTGGCCCGGCGTACGCCACGGCGGTGGACTCGGCCGAGCTGACCCGACCGCTGTCCCAGACCACGCCGCCTCGGCTCGACAGCTCCTTGCGGGTGTGCGCGACCTGCACCTGGTACGCGTACTGCCGGGGCGCCCGGCCGAGCGCCGGCACGATCCAGCTCAGCCGTGGCCGGTCCGGGACGATCCCGAGCGGGGTGTCCAGGAGGGAGGTGAGAAGGCCGGTCGGCGCCGGTTTCCGGGCGGACGTGGCGAGCGCCGGAGCGGCCTCGGCCAGCGCACCGATCGTGATTCCGGTGGCGGAGGAGGCGGCACCGAGCGCGAGAGTGCCGCTCGCGGTGAGGAACCCTCGACGGGAGAGCGCGGTGGTGGTCTCGGTGGTCTGGTCGGCGCTGGGCTGACTCAACCCATCCTCCTACCTGAATCGTTTCAGGCAGGTTACGCCGCCGGGTGAGCCCTCGTGAAGACGGTCACGATGGCCGGATCCGGTCAGGCGGGCCGGAACAACCAGCGGGACCCGAACGGGATGCCCGGTGAGACGGGCACAACAGCCGACCGACCGGGTTGCGCCGGGCTACCGCAGTACGGTGAAACAGTGCCGACGAAAGACGTTCTCACCAGCGCAGATCTCACCGAACTCCGGCAGTCCGCGCTCGGCGCGGCCAACCCGCTCGGCATCGCCGCCGAGTTGGCCGAGGCGGTCGACCAGGGCCGGCTCGCGGACCCGGCGGACGCCGGCCGGGCGCTGACGCTGGCCGCCGAGATCGCCGAGGTCAAGACGAAACTCGACGCCGCGCTGCGGTACGCGGACCAGGCCGTGCAGGCGTACGGGGACGGCGGCGGCACCGACGCGGGCTTCGCCCGGGCCCTGCACGCGCGGATCCTGTACCGGCTCGGCCGGGCCGACGACGCGCTCGCCGAACTCACCGCCCTGCGCCCGCTGCTGGGCGAGCACCCCGACGCCGCCGCCTACCTCAGCGCCGCGCTCGACGCGGGCGGCCGGACCGACCTCGCCGAGCAGTGGCTGACCTCGGCGGTGGAGACCGCGCTGCGGGACCGGGCCGCCACCACACCGGAGGCACCGGCCGAGCCGACGGAGGCACCGGCCGCCGCGCCGGAGGCACCGGCCGAGCCGACGGCGCTGGAAGCCTCCGGGGTGCTCTTCTTCCTGCTGCAACAGCGGCACCGGGTCCGGCGCGAACTCTCCCTGCCGCACGACCAGAACGACAACCTGGCGGACCGGCTGGAGAACGAGCTGTTCAGCAACGCCGCCCAGGCCGCCAACGCCGAACCCGGTGCCGAGGCCCGGCTGTTCTGGCCACGGGACGACTTCGACAGCCTGCTGTCGCGCTGGCCCACCCTGACCGAGGCGTACGGCCGGGACTGGGACGAGCACCGGGCCCGGGTCCAGCGGGAACTGGTCCGGCAGGCCAACCTCGGGCGCATCGGTGTGGGCCCGCTGCGCGGCTCGACCGAGGGGCTGACCGGCTACGCCACCCGACAGGGCGGGGATCCGGCGGAACAGCAGATCCGAACCGGGTACGCCGAGGAACTGGCGAACCGTGCCGCGCAGCTTCCGTGGCCACCGGAGCGCAACGGGGCGTGCTGGTGCGGTTCGGGACTCAAGTACAAGAAGTGCTGCCTGCCGCGCACCCGGAGCTGAACCGCTGAGTCGGACCGTTCACCGGAATCCGGCCGGGACTACCGGAGCGTCACCTGGAAGCTGCGGCCGTACGCCCGCCGCGTGGTGACCTCGATCCGGGTGCCGCCGGGAACTCGGCGGACCCGGACGCCGTCGTCCGCCGCGAGCACCCGGTACCGCCGGCCGCGCAGGGTCACCGATACCGTGTCGCGCTCCATCGTCGGATCGGAGACCGCCACCGCGACGGTGTGGTCGCGGGCCTGCCGGACGAGCACCGACGCCGGGCCGTCGACGACGAGCCGGTCGGCCTCGTGCCGGCCGGACGCGAAGACGTTGGCCGCGACCAGACCCAGCCCGGAGTGCCGCACCGCCTGGATCCGGGTGCTGTTGGCCAGGACCGCCACCGGCCCGTGCCGGTACGACCGCAGCCGTTGCACCGAGGCGTTCGGCACCAGGGCGTACGCCAGCGTGCCGGGCGGCGTGCCGGCGGCCTGCTCGACGGCGACCGAGAAGACCTGCTTGCGCACCATCGTGTCGGGGTTGGCGGTGCGGACGACCCGGCGGCTCCGGGTGACCGTCTCGAGGAGAACGGACGGCGGGCGCCCGGCGAGGAACACGTAACCGACCGCCGTGCCCTGACCGGCGTTGGCGTAGCGCAGCCAGGCCAGCGGGGCCGTACCGGTGCCGGTGAAGGCGGTGCCGGTCCGGAGTTCTCCGGTCAGGGTGACGGCGTCCGTCGCCTCGGCGATCCGGCTGTCGAGGGTCGTCGTCACCGCGCGGCCGGCGGCGTCGCCAACCCCCGCGGCGAGCACCACGATCTCGTCGTCGAGCATGAACCACGACTTGGTGGCCTCGGCGTTGCGGTAGGCGACGAAGTCGTCGGGCAGCTCGCCGGCCCGTTTCGCGGCGTACCCGACGTCGCTGGACTGGACCAGTCCGGCCGCCCCGTACGGGCCGAGGCTGGCGCCGCCGGAGTACCGGTTGGTGCCGCGCGGAAAGTAGACGTACGTGTTCTGCGACTCCGACGACGAGGTGAAGCCGCGCTCCGGGTTGTCGTACCACGCGGTGCCGTAGAGCTCGGGAATCGTGTGCCGGTGCTCCACCGGAGCGGTGACGCCGGCCAGCCGGTACGGCGAAACGGTCGTGTAGTAGTCGACGCCGTACGCCTGGGTCTGGTCCTGTCCGGCGAGATACAGGTAGTGCGCGCCGTCGCCCTGGAACCACGGCATCAGGTTCTCGCCGCTCATGTACTCGTACTTGCTGATCCGAGCGGAGCTGCGGGCCAGCGCGAAGGCGTAGCCGGGGCGGCGGTGCACGGTCTTGTCCATCGCGTTGAATCCGACGTTGCGCTCGGCGGGGTTGAGGTCGGCAACCGGAATCGTCGGATCGGCGAGGATGTCGGTGTAGCGGGCGATGCTGACCGGGGAGACGAAGGTCGTCGGGTTGAGCGCGGCCCGGGAGGTCTGCCGGACGAACGCGACGTAGCCGGCCAGCGCCCGGGCGTCGGCACCGGTGGCATGGCCGGAGAGGTCGACGACCGCCTCGACCACGATGGCGACGTCGGCGTACCCGGTGGTGGTCCGGGACACCGCGCGCCCCTTGACGATCTCCATCATCCAGCCCTCGAAGATGAGCGGGGCGAACCCGTTCACCACCCAGCCCTGTACGACGCCGACGAGGTCGTCGCCCTGGACGTAACCGGTGCCTTCGAGGATCTTGATGGTCTGTACGACCCGGGTGAGCAGGTTCTTGCCGTAGGAGCCGGTGTAGGCGACCGAGGCGTGCTGGATGAACGAACCGTCGGCGTAGTAGCCGTCGGTGACCCCGTGCCGCAGGTCGTACGGGTCGATGGTGGCGAAGACGGTGAGCTGGTCGGCGAGCGCCTTGCTGATCCGGGCGTCGTCGCCGAGGACGGCACCCTGGAGGATCCGGTTCGTCGCGATGTCGGCGAGGTTGGCGCCGGTGTGGAAGCGCGAGTCGAGGTCGACGTCGCCGTCCTTCCCGTTGCGCAGGTACGCGTCCATCGCCGCGACGTAGGTGGCGGGAAGGTCGGGCCGGTACGCCGCGATCTGCGCCGCCAGCAGGACCAGGATCTTGCTGACGTGGTTGGAGATGCCGATTTCCCAGTTGTGCCAGTTGCCGTAGTAGCCCTTCGACTGGTCGCCGTAGTAGTTGTCGTAGAGCCAGCCGAGACCGTCGATGACCCGTCGCGCCGTCGCCTCGGGGTCGGACCCGGGGTCGGAAAGGGTGCCGCCGGGGGCCCGGGTGGCGAGGGCGATCTCGTAGAGGTACTGGAACGACGTCGTCAGGTTCGGATCGCTGGTGCCCAGCGGCACGCCCCGGAAGAGTTCGCCCGGTCCGGCGTTGTCGAGCGCGTCGAGTCGGGACCGGGCGGCCCCGTCGATGGCGACGAGCTTGGCGGCGACCTCGGGCCGGGCGTTGGATTCGGCGGTGCCGGCGAAGATCGCGACGGTGTTGCCGAGCAGTACGGCGTGGTCGGCGGTGGCCTCCGCGGTCACCCCGCCCGGCGGCGTCGCGGCTCGGGCCCGCAACGGCTGCGCCACCGCCAGCAGGCCGGTTGCGGGGATCATCGACAGGACGGCGCGGCGCGGGATCTGCAAGACGGGGCTCCAAGATCGACGGAGAGCGCTTGCCGCATTCAACCAACCGCACTCGCCAAGGTCAATAAATCGGTATGCCTCCGATGTCGGTCGGGGCTACCAGACAACCTCGGTGGCGTCGTCGGAGACCGCCAGCGTGCTGGCCAACGGACGGGCGGTGAACACAGACGGATCGCCGACCGGCAGCGCATCCGGTCGACAGCCGCTGATCGGTGTACCGTCCGAAGTGGCGACCCAGGGTAGGGCCCAGGGCGCCACCACCCCAGCCCTATCTGGGAGCAAGCCATGCCGCGACCTGTGGCTGTCGACCCGCGATTCGGGGCCGAGCTGCGCCGACTACGCGAGCTGTCCAGCCTGACCCTGCGCCAGTTGGCCGAGGCCACCAGCTACTCACACACCTACCTGTGGGAACTGGAGACTGGCAAGAAACGTCCCGGTGGAGTCGACGTAGCCCAGCGCCTGGACGCCGCGCTGCACAGCGGCGGCATCCTCGCTGCGCTCGTCACTGACACCGCGCTGGACCCCGACACCGCCAGCCGAATCGACTCGGTCGCCGCCCGACCTCGAAGCATCGACGCGCCGGCGGTCGACGCGCTCCGGACGATCCTCGGCCAGCAGCGCCGGCTCGACGACGCGTTCGGCTCCGCTCCGCTGATCGCCTCGACCATGAGCCACCTCGATATCGTCCGCGCGGGCCTGGCCAACGTCCGGGGCGAGCTGCGTACCGACGTGCTCGACCTCGCCGCTCAGTGGGCCCAGTTCGCCGCCTGGCTGCACATGGCGTCCGGTCTGCTCGGCACGGCCGGGGAACTACTCGACCAGGCGTGCGGGTGGGCTGCCGAAACGGACGACTACGAGATGCTGACAACGGTCCTCAGCTACAAGGGGCACCAAGCCTGGTTGGCCGGCGACGTCGGCGCCCTCATCGGACTCAGCACGGCGTCCCTGCGTGATCACCGCGCCTACGTGGGCCAGCGGGCATACGACCACTACCAGCTTGCGCGCGGCCTGGCCCTGACCGGCGACGACCGGGCCACCGATGAGGCCCTGCGGGTCGGCTCCGACCTGGCCGCCGAGGCGGTTGAGTACCACGGCCCGACGCCGGACTGGCACTACTACCGGACACCCGCGTTCTTCGCGCTGGAGCGGGGGCTGGCATTGCAGGTCGGCGGCCGGTGCGGCGAGGCGGTCGAGCACCTGACGTCCGGGCTCGACGACCTTGAGCCGGGTGCCCGCCGGGCGGAGTGGGTAGGCGACTACCTTGTGCATCTCGGTCTTGCGCACGAGGCGGCCGGCGAGCGGGATGAAGCGGGCGCGGCGGTGATCGAGGCGGCGTCGATCGCTGAGGCCACGCGGTCGCTCCGGCTGGCCCGGCGGGCGGCCGAACTGGAGCGTCGTCTCGGTCTTTAAACCGTGTCAGCCGCGTCAGCAGACGTGTCTGCTGACATGCGCCCCCTAGCTCCGGACCGGACCGGCGGTCACGCTGAGTTGTGGGCGCGATGGTCGGCTAGGGGCCGGTTGGATCCGTAGGGCTCGCGTCCCGGCCGGTCCGGGGCCTTGTACGGGGCCCGGACCGGTGCCGGATCAAGTTGAGAGTGGCGCTCCGTGATCGGTGGTCCGGGGCGCCACGTACCCGGATGGAGGAGTGCGACGTGCGCATGCTGGCGAAGCTCCGGGCCCGGTGGCGGCGGTCCCGGGCCGAGGTGTACTGGCAGGAACGCCTCGGAGGACCCTGGCGGCCCGGCTGGGGGCCGTACGAGGAACGTCCCGGAGAGCGCGCCGGGCCTGGCGATCGACTGGGCGTGGGCAACGATCACCACGCACGCCGAGGCTCGGCACTGCGACGGCTGCCGGGGCGCCTGGTGCCCGACTGCCGAATGGGCGCTATGGATCGTCATCACCGACCGCGTCGTACCGGCCGACCGGCGGCAGCTCGTCTCCGTGGTGGCACGGCAGACGATGACGGCCCACTGGCCGCGCGGGGTCGACGGCTGTCGGCCGTGTGGCCTGCCGAACTGCTCTCGGATGCAGGTCGCGGCGACCTGGCTGGAGGTAATGAAGGATGACTATTTGCCGCCGTCGGTGCGGATCCTGCTGCCGTCACAGACCCCGACACCCGAGGACCTACGCCGAATCACCGACATGAACTGACGAGAGGATCAGCAAGAGGCGGGCCCCGACCTCGGGATGAGGTCGGGGCCCGTCGGCGTACCCGGACCCGGCCGGCACCAACGAGTTCAGCGGCGGGGCTTCCGGGGGTCGTCGAAGTAGTCCACGCGACGCCCCCGCACCCGGTCACGACGCCCCACCACCATCAGCGACGAGATGGCGTAGATGTTGACGACTTCTTGTTGTGGACGCGACAAGAAGTCGTCAAGGTTCACCCGAACTGGGCGGTGATCGAGGTCGATCGGCCGGAGAGCAGGGAAGTTAGCCTCGTACCGTGAACGACGCTCCAGCGCTGACCCACGGCGGGATGAGGCCGTCGTTGACGAGCCCGCAACTGGACTTGGTCGCCTTCGTCTCCGACGACGTCGAGGAGCTCCACGAGATCTTCAGCGACCCACAAACCCACACCATCGGCAGCGGACCACACTGCGACATCCAGCAGACCCGGGCGTGGATCACGCGTCGCCTGATCAGCCACCGTGACCCGGGTCTTTGCTGGTACGCACTGCGTAAGCGGACAACCCAGCGACTGATCGGCAACTGCGGAGTCTTCGCCGGACGCACAGGGATCACCGAACCCGAAACCGGCTACGAGATCCGCTACGAGAGCCAACGACGCGGCTAGGCCACCGAGGCCGCCACAGCAGTGATCTCGGAGTGCGCACGAGGCAACCTAGGAGTGCCAGCGACTGAGTGTGACGCCGTGCGGCTCGTTACCGCGCGCTCTGCGGCAGATCAGTGCGCGTTGCCGCAGCCGTGTCCGGGAATGAGGGTGACAGGCGAAGCGTGGCTGCGGTGAAATAGCGCCGTTACCGTAACGCGATGGGTCATGGCGCGATGGAGCAGCATCGATCCGACAAGCGGCGGGGAAGGGACAGCCATGCAACTGGTCGCGGGCGAACCGTTGGAGTACCTGGGCGGTGACATGGTCGTCGAGGTGGACCATCCGGCAGTGCGGGCGTTAGCTGGTGAACTACGCGCGGCGCATCCGGACGACGTCGACTTCATGCGGGCCGCCTTCGCATGGGTTCGTGACCGGATCCGGCACTCCGTGGACGCCCAGGATCCGCGGATCACCGTCACCGCTGGGGAGGTGCTCAGCGCCGGCGTCGGCCTCTGCTATGCCAAGTCGCACCTGCTGGTGGCCGTGGCCCGGGCCGCCGGCGTTCCGGCCGGGTTGTGCTACCAACAGCTGACCGACGGGGGAGAGCCCTTCCTGCACGGCCTCGTTGCCGTATACCTCGCGGGCCGCTGGCATCGCCAGGACCCGCGCGGCAACCGCACCGGCATCGACGCCCAATTCCGGCTCGGGCGTGAGCAACTGGCCTACCCGATTACCAACGGATCGACTGGTCTCGATCTTCCTGAAGTGCACGTGCGACCCTCCCCCAACGTGATCGCAGCCCTGCGCGGTGCTCGAGACGCTCTTGAACTGTGCCGCGCCGGGTTACCCGCTACACCCTGAGTCGGGACAGCGGATGCCAGCCATGGGAAATTCGCGGCAACACACTCTTCTCGGCACGATCGGACGCCGTACGTCAGCCGGAGCCGTCACCCTGAGTAGCTCGTAGAGTTTCCAGGGCGGCCGCATCGGAGATCTGATCACCCGAAGTGGCCGGTCACACGCATGGACCGCCGTTGTTGCCCGCGCCAAGCTGTCGGCGGGAACGGGGATGTGGTCACGGGCACGGACCGTACGGAGATCAGCGCTAGTTGGTGAACAGCAGGGAGACGTTCTGCCCGCCGAACCCGAACGAGTTGCAGATCGCCGCGTCGAGACGCTGCTTCCGGGGCCCGTCGCTGGCGACGTCCAACCGGACCTCGGAAGCCTTGCGGTCGAGGTTGATGGTGGGTGGGATGACACCGTTGGTGACCGACAGCAGCGTGAGGATGCCCTCCACCGCACCGGCGGCGCCGACCAGGTGCCCGATGCTCGACTTCGGCGCGGTGAGCACGACGTCGTCGCCGAGGGCCTCCTGGATCGCGACCGCCTCTCCGACGTCGCCGACCACTGTGGACGTCGCGTGGCAGTTGACGTGTCCGACGTCGCGGGGTTCGAGCCCCGCGACGGAGACGGCGGTACGGATCGCCCGGATCTGCCCGGCGCCGGTCGGGTCCGGTCCGGTGATGTGGTGGGCGTCCGAGGTGATGCCGTAGCCGGCCAGCCGTCCGAGCACCCGGGCACCCCGGCCGGCCGCGAAGTCCGCCCGCTCCAGGATCATGATTCCGGCGCCCTCGCCGAGCACGAAGCCGTCCCGGTCGACGTCGAACGGTCGCGACGCCCCTTCGGGATCGTCGTTGCGCTTCGACAACGTCCGCGCCTGGGCGAATCCGGCGATGGTCAACGGCGCGATCGCGGCCTCCGCGCCACCGGCGATGACGACGTCGGCCTCGCCGGCCCGGATCAGCCGGGCGGCCAGCGCCAACGCCTCGGCTCCGGAGGCGCAGGCGGAGACCGGGGTGTAGACCCCGGCGCGAGCGCCGTACTCCAGGCTGACCCAGGCGGCGGGCCCGTTCGGCATCAACATGGGGACGGTGAGCGGGGAGATCCGGTACGGGCCCTTCTCCTCCAGCAGGTCGTCCTGGCCGAGCAGCGTGTTGACGCCGCCGATCCCGGTGCCGATCACCACGGCGAGGCGGATCGGATCGACCTCCGGGCTTCCGGCGTCGGCCCAGGCCTGCCGGGCCGCCACCAGCGCGGCCTGCTGACAGCGGTCCATCCGGCGAGCCTGGACCCGCGGCAGCACCCCGTCCGGCGAGACGGCCATGGGCGCGGCGATCTTCGTCGGCAGATCGTCGGCGTACGCGAACGACGACACCAGGTCGTCGATCCGGCGTACCCCGGAGCGCCCGGCGAGCATGCCCTGCCAGAGGGACTCGACGTCCCCGCCGAGCGGTGTGGTGGCACCGAGTCCGGTGACGACCACGTCCGAGGCGCTCATGTCCCCTCCTCGCTTCGCTCGTCGACGTCATGAGCGTGGAAACCGAGCCGACCGATTCGCTCGCTCATGCTGTCTCCTTCTCGTCGGTGTGCCGGCTTGTCCTCAGTTAGTTGTATCGCATACAACTATCAGGTGTCCACCAGCCAACCGCCCAGAGCCCGTGGTCGGCGTACCCGCTCGCAGATCCTCGAACAGGCCGCAGCGCTGTTCGCCGAGCGTGGCTTCGACGCCGTCAGCGTCGCCGAGATCGCCACCGCCGCCGGAGCACATCCGAACCAGATCACCTACTACTTCGGGTCCAAGGACGCCTTGTTCGTGCACGCGGCGTTCATGCTGCTGCTCCGGGAGGCCGAGCGGCTGGAGCCGGTCGGCCGGCGCCGCCACACCCCGGAGTCCTTCCGGTCCGCGTTGGCGCGTACCGCGCTGGCCCTACCGGCGGTGCCGATCGCCGTACAGGCGATGTCGATCACGCGACGCCGACCGGAGTTGCGGCCGGTGGCGGAGCAGAACCTCGCCCTGCTGTTCCGCAAGGCCAGGCAGTACCTGACCGCGATCCTCGACCGCCGGGACTGGGTCATCGACCGTCCCGCCGACGTCGAGGCCCGGACCTTCTGGAGCACCGTCCTCGGGGCGCGGCTGATCTCGGAGTCAGGGTTCGGCGGTCGCTCCGACGACATCGACCTCGCCGGAGTGCTCACCGTCCGGGCCAGGACCGATGCCTGAACTCCGGTGGAGTCAGCGCGGAGCACCCGGGCCGGGCGGAGCACCCGGCACCCGGACCGGAGGTGCCGTCAGCGGAGGACGGGTCGGCCCCCGCAACACCCGCAGCGCCATCCTCGGGTACATCAGCGCCGCCGGAGGCCGGACCAGGTACAGCACGTCGGTCAACGTCCTGCTCACGTACGGGTCCCGGTTCGCCACCTCGGCGGTCCGGGCCAGATACCAGTGCGAGAACCGGACCCGCCGCGCCAGCCGGACCTTGTTGGCCGCGTAGCGCACGTCCGCGCCGGTGGCGATCGTCCAGGCCGCCGTGCCCGTCTCGGCGACCACGGCCTGCGCGGCTCGGCCGAACCTGCCCGGACGGGTCCGGAGGTGCTCGGTGAGCAGTGCCGCGGTCTGCGCGGCGACGCTCATACCCTGGCCGTAGACCGGGTTGAAGGCGCAGGCGGCGTCCCCGACCACGAGGAAGCCGTCCGGCCAGCGGGCCATGGTCTCGTAGTGCCGGCGGCTGTTGGCGGTCCACCGGAAGCCGTGGATCGGTGAATCCGGCTCGGCGTCCCGGATCGCCTCGTAGAGCACCGGACTACGCAGCCCGCGGGCGAACTCCAGGAATCCGGCCTCGTCGGTCGGCGGAACCTCGTCGCCGAGTCCGCCCAGGGTGACCATCCAGCGATTGTTTTCGATGGGATACAGCACGCCGCCACGGAAGGTCTGCGGCGGGTTCGGCATCAACAGGATGTGCTTCCAACCATCGGCGACCCCGCCGGGAACGAGGTACCGCCGGCTGGCGTAGCCCAGCCCGGCGTCGATCCGGCTCTCCTCGGGGCGGCCGTAGCCCAGCGCATCCAACCAGTCGGGAGTACGGGAACCGCGCCCGCTGGCATCGACCACCACATCGGCGTCGAGCCGCTCGACCCCTTCGACACCGCCGCGCGGACGCAGTGCCACGCCCGCGACCGAACTCCCGTCGTTTCCCGGCAGCAGCCCGACCGCCTCGTGGGCGGTCAGGAACCGGATCCGCTCGTCGGCCAGCAACCGCCGCCGGATGGTCCAGTCGATCAACTCCCGGCTGGCCCCGATCAGTTCGTGGGTCGCCGGAAACCGCTCCCGCCATTCGGTGGCGCTCAGGTACAGGACGTCCGTCGGCACCGCCACCGACACCGCGCCGGACCCACGCAGCTCCGCCATCAGACCGGGAAAGAGCCGTTCGAGGGCCCGCTGACCCGAGGTGATCAAGATATGCAGGTGGTATGCCTGGGGTACGCCGGCCCGCACCTGCGGGGCCTCCGGAAACCGGTCCCGCTCGACCACGGTCACCCGCTCGACGTGGTCGAGCAGGGTACGCGCGATGCACAGACCGGCAAGGCTGCCACCGATAACGACGGCGTGGCGCAGGGCAGGGGCGCGCGGAGGCATGCCTCCATCCTTACCGACCTGGCTGGCAGCCCGACGCCTCCAACACACCCCCTGTCGCCTTCCTTACTCGACGTCGTACCGCTGCCTTACGCGATGCCGTGACGCACCGACCCCGACCCTCGGTCGCCCGAATCCTCCGGACGGGCATGTCCGGACCGCGGTGCATGGGTACCGTCATCGACATGGGTGACTTCGTGATCAGGCGATGGGAACTCGCTCCGATCCCCGAGGACCAGGCGCCGCCGCACGTCCATCATGGCTCCGACGAGGCGTTCTGCGTCCTCAGTGGGCGACTCGAGGTGCTGCTCGGCGACGTCAGGCAGGTGCTCGGCGAGGGCGAGTACCTCGTCGTACCCGCCGGCACGACGCACACGTTCGCCACGGTCGGCGACACCGGCGCACGGATCCTCGCCGTCATGACCCCGGAGGTCGACGCGCTTGTCGACGCCCTGCACTCCGCCGGCAGCGAGGAGGAGCGAGCCGCCGTGTGGGCGGCGCACAACTCCGCCGTCGTCGACCTGCCGACCCCGCACTGACGTCATTCGAGGTGGAAGGTGGCGGACGCCTGGTCGGTGCCGCTCACCGCCTCGACGTAGAGCAGCCCGGCGCGGTGCCGGACATACCGGCCGGCGGAGTTCTGCGATTCCAGGGAGATCCCGGCACTGCTGGCCAGCCCGGCCCGGCGCAGGAAGCTGGCGTCGGCGCGGAACTGCGCGGAGTTGTCGTTCCGCTCCACGTAGACCTCGAAGTTGCGGTGCCGCAGGTAGTAGCCGGGGAAGTTGGTCGACTCCAGGGAGACCGACCCGGAGCCGGCCAGCCCCGTGACGATCCGGAACTGCGAGTCGGCCAGCGGGGCCACATTGGCCTCCAACCGCCCCCGGTAGTCGTAGTGCCGCAGGTAACTGGTGGTGAGGTCGTGCGAGCGCAGCCGTACCGGGGTGGCGCCGTCCGGCACCGGAATGCCGAAGTTCGGGGTGCCGTCCGCGTTCCAGTACAGCTTCTGGATCCGGGTCCGCCGGTTAGGGTCGTTCAGCGGATCACCGCTGATGTCCCGGTAGTTGCGGTCGTGGTAGACCAGGATGTCGCTCTGGCCGTCCTCGGAGACCGTGAACGAGTTGTGTCCCGGGCCGTACTGGCCGGTGGAGGCGTTGCTGACGAACACCGGGGTCGCGCTCTTCGTCCAGGAGGCGGGGTTGAGCAGGTTCGCCGTCGCGGAGGCGGTCAGCAGTCCGAGGCAGTAGTTCGCGTCCGTCGCGCTGGCCGAGTACGTCAGGAAGATCCGCCCGTTCCGCTGGATCACCGACGGCCCCTCGGCCACCCGGTAGCCCCGGGTCTCCCAGTCGTACGTCGGCACGGTCAGCCGGGTCACCGTGCCGGTGATGGTCCACGGGTCGCTGCCCATCCGGGCGAGGTAGAGGTTCGAGTTGGTGGAGATGCCGGGCTCGGACTGGGCCCAGGTCAGGTAGCGCACCCCGTTCGCGACGAAGGTCGAGGCGTCCAGGGCGAAGGTGTCCCACGGGGTGCTGATCCGGCCGCGTTCGGTCCACGATCCGGTGAGCGGGTTGGCGCTGGAGTTCTCCAGCGCGTACATCCGGATCCGCCAGATGTCGTCGGCGCGGCCGGCGGCGAAGTAGACGTACCAGCGGTTGTTGATGAAATGGATCTCCGGGGCCCAGATGTGCGCGCCCATCTCGCCGCTGGTGTGCCGGCGCCAGATCGTCGTCTCGGCGGCGCTGGACAGCCCCTGCAAAGTGGTGGCGCGGCGGAGCACGATCCGGTCGTACTGCGGCACGGTGGCGGTCAGGTAGTAGTAGCCGTCGGTGTGCTTGAAGATGTGCGGATCGGCGCGCTGGTTGACCAGCGGGTTGGTGTAGTTCACCGCGGGCGCGGCCTGGGTCGGCAGGGCCGGCAGCAGCCCGGCCAGCACCGCGAACACCGCGGTCGCGGCGGCGACCACCGGCCGGGCCAGCCGTCGGGTACGGTCACCCGACCCGCGTGGCGCACGCGGTCCAGGTGCCTCGGCGGCGACGGAGAGCGGGTCGGGACGGCGCATGGTCATCTCCTCCACGGCTGGCGGTGCCGGCGGCGAGCCGACGATCGGGGTTCAGTGGCCGACCTGGAAGGTGGCGTCCTGCCGGTCGCTGGCGGCCGAACTGCTCGACAGGGGATCGATCCGCAGCACGTAGTTCGTGTGCCGGAGGTAGCGGTCGGGGACGTTGTGGGACCGGAACGAGGTCCAGGCCGAGTCGGCCAGTCCGGCCGTACGGTGGAACGTCGCGTCCGCCGCGAACGTCGTCGAACCGTCGCTCGCCGCCAGCACGATCGCGTAGCCCGAGTGCCGCAGGTACTGGTTCGGGTAGTTGACCGACTGGAACGACACCCCGGCCGGATCGGCGAGGCCGGGCACCAGCCGCCACTGCGCGTCGGCGAACGGGTCGAACGGGTACGGGTCGATCCGCCCGACGTTGCCGGCGTGCCGGATCAACTGGTCCGGGAAGTTGTATGACTTGATCCGGTTCCAGTTCGGCGCACCCCACCGGGACAGCAGGTTCGTCCGCTCGGTGGCGGTGATCGGGATGATGGTCGGATGCTTGGCGTTCAGCGGCTGGCTGTACTGGGCCTTCGTCAACGGTGACCAGCTGTCGGCGTTGACGTTGCCGCTGCGCCAGGCGTACAGCTCGCCGTTGTTCGGGGAGAAGGAGTCGCCCCAGAGGTACCACTCGTTCCGGTCGTTGGCCTTGACCACGATCGGTGCCTCGATGCCGCCGTTGACCACCCCGGCGGTGTACGTCCCCCGGTCGAAGCTGCGCGGGTTCAGGCTGGTCGACCTGGCGCCGTACAGCCGTCCGTCGCCCATGTGCTTGTAGTACAGGTAGTTGGTGCCGTTGTTGATGTGCATGGTGGCGTCCAGGACGTTGAATCCGGGGTCGAAGAAGAGCTGTGCCGAGCCGACCGTCCGGAAGTCGCTGGTGTAGTTGACGTAGAAGACGTCCCGGGTGCCGTTGTAGGCCGAGTAGATGATCCCGTACTGGCCACGGCTGGCGTCCCAGAACGCTTCCGGCGCCCAGGTGTGGGTCGGCATGGTGTGCATCCGCAGCCGCCGGTAGCCGGTGAAGCTGCGCAGGTCCGGCGAGTCCCAGGCGTGGATGTACTGGTTCTGCTGGGTGAAGTCGGTGCCGTTGAGGTCGGTGGCGATGACCGTGAACGTGCCGTCCTGCCGGCGCACGATGTACGGGTCACGCAGGCCCCGGGTGCCGGCGGTGGGGGTCACCACCGGGTTGTTCTGGTTCAGCGGTGTCCACTGCAATCCGTCGGTGCTGACCGCCAGATGCAGCCCGTAGTTGTTCGCTACCCGGCCCGGAGACTCGGTGAAGTAGCCCATCACGTACCCGGCGTAGGGCTCCGCCGCCGAGGCGGTCGACGGTACGGACAGCACGGCCGTACCGGCCCCGCCCAGCAGCAGGACGCCCAGCGCCGCCGACAGTGCTCTGCGCCGTATCGACACCATGGCCGGATCCCTCTCGTTGACGCCGTCGGGCGTACCTCTGTTACCTCGGTGTTACGGAGGATAGTGTTACCGCTAACATCGATGGGAGTCAAGGGCCGGCGAGATTAGCAGGAAAGCGGATTCCTCCTTGACATCGATGGATGTGAGCGCGAACACTATCGATACGTCCGGGCGGAATGTCACCTTGCACCGCCGGCTGAGCGCCGGCACCCGGGCCCTGCGGCAGCCCCCGCCGGCACCGTCCCCGACGCCGGCGACCGGCGTGCACCCCACCGCGCAGGGCGCTCCACCTCACCGCGCGCAGGGCGCTCCACCACCAACAGACCAGCACGCCAACCTGCGGAACTCCCCGGCGTCCGACACCGGACCGAACTTCGGCGGCACGACCGACGCCGGACCGGCTACGGCACGACCGACGCCGAACCGAACTTCGGCGGCACGACCGACGCCGGAGCTTCCGCGGCTCGGCGCCGTCCTCACCCCCGAGGCGGACCGACGGAAGGAAGACCATGGAAGCCTCAGCTTCCCCGCAACCGACCAGGATGAGCCGGCGCAGGCTCATCCGCCCCGCCACCGTACTGGCGATCGCCGCGATGCTCGTCGCCGGTGCGATCGCGGTCCCGACGCGATCGGCCTCGGCCGCGACCGTCGACACCAACGCCTGGTACGTCCTCGTGTCCCGGCACAGCGGCAAGGCATTCGAGGTGTACGACCGGTCCACCGCCGACGGTGGCCGGATCGTCCAGTGGGCCCGCAACGACGGCGCCTGGCAGCAGTGGCAGTTCGTCGACTCCGGCGGCGGCTACTACCGGCTCCGGTCCCGAAACAGCGGCAAGGTCGTGGACATCCTGAACTCCTCCAACGCCGATGGCGCCGAGATCGTCCAGTGGACCGACCAGGGCGGCACCGACCAGCAGTTCCGGCTCGCCGATTCGGACGGCGGCCACGTCCGGCTGATCAACCGGCAGAGCAACAAGGCACTGGACGTCTGGGAGTGGTCCACCGCCGACGGCGGCCGGATCAGCCAGTACGCCGACCAGGGCGGCGCCAACCAGCAGTGGCAACTGGTCCGGGTCGGCTCCGTCGGCGGCGGGGACCCGACCACACCCCCGGGCCCGACCGCCAACCCGACCCCGAGTACGACCCCCGGCGTGCCGCCGGCCGCGTACCCGGCTCCGCAGCGGGTGACCGGCGACGTCGGCGTACACGATCCCACCATCATCCGACGGCCGACCGGCGGTTACCTGCTCGCGCACACCGGCGACAACGTCGCGCTGAAGACCTCGACCGACCGGGTGGCGTTCCGGAACGCCGGAGCGGTCTTCCCCAGCGGCGCGCCGTGGACCACCACGTACACCGGCGGCAGCCGCAACCTCTGGGCGCCGGACATCTCGTTCCACAACAACCGGTACTACCTGTACTACTCGGCCTCGACGTTCGGCTCGAACCGCTCGGCCATCTTCCTGGCCACCAGCTCGACCGGCGCCTCCGGTTCGTGGACCGACCAGGGTCTGGTCATCGAGTCCCGGACCTCGGACAACTTCAACGCGATCGACCCGAACCTGGTCGTGGACGACCAGGGCCGGTGGTGGCTGAGCTTCGGCTCGTTCTGGTCCGGGCTCAAGATGGTCGCCCTCGACCCGGCAACCGGCAAGCGCTCGGACAGCACCATCCGGAGCATCGCCGGCCGCAACGGCGGCGCGATCGAGGCACCGACGGTGTTCAAGCGCGGCAACTACTACTACCTGTACGTCTCGTTCGACCGCTGCTGCCAGGGCGCGTCCAGCACGTACCGGGTGATGGTGGGCCGCTCGACCAGCGTGACCGGTCCGTTCGTCGACCGGAACGGCACCGCGCTGACCTCCGGCGGCGGTACCCAGGTCCTCGCCTCGCACGGCGACATCCACGGTCCCGGCCACCAGACGGTGCTGCCGGACACCGACGGGGACGCACTCGTCTACCACTACTACGCGAACAACGGCGCATCGCTGCTCGGCATCAACCGGATCGGCTACGACTCGGCCGGCTGGCCGTTCGTCTACTGACTCCGACCCGTCCCCTGAGAAACGTAGGGAGTACCCCCATGACACCGACCCCGGAGAGCCGGCCCGACCGGCCCCGCTGGCGAGGTTGGCGAGCCGGGCTCGCCGTCGGCGTCGCCGCCATGGTCGTCGCCGCCGGTGTGCTGGTCGCCGGCCCGACGGCCTCGGCGGCGACCGCCGACCCGAACGTCTACTACGTGCTGGTCAACCGGAACAGCGGCAAGGCCCTCGACGTCTACAACCTGGCCACCACCGACGGTGCGCCGGTCAACCAGTACACCCGCAACGACGGCAACTGGCAGCAGTGGCGCTTCCTCGACGCCGGTGGCGGCTACTACCGGGTGCAGTCCCGGCACAGCGGCAAGGTCCTCGAACTACCCAACTCCAACGACGGGGTGCAGTTGGTGCAGAACGCCGACAGCGGCAGCACCCGGCAGCACTTCCGGCTGGCCGACTCGGCCGGCGGCTACGTACGGCTGATCAACCGGAGCAGCGGCAAGGCGCTCGACGTGTGGGAGTGGTCCACCGCCGACGGCGCGATGGTCACGCAGTACCAGGACCTCGACGGCGCCAACCAGCAGTGGCAGATGGTCAACGTGGGTTCGGTCGGCGGCACCCCGACCACACCCCCCGGTGGCTCCGGCACCTTCACCAACCCGATCAAACGCAACGGGCCGGATCCCTGGCTCCAGCAGTACAACGGGTACTACTACCTCGCGACGACCACCTGGAACTCCACCATCACCATGCGCCGGTCCCGGACCCTCGCCGGCCTGTCCAGCGCCGCGGACCAGGTGGTCTTCAATCTCTCCGGCCGGGCGAACGGCTGCTGCAACATGTGGGCGCCGGAGTTCCACCTCATCAACGGCCCCAACGGCAACCGGTGGTACATGTACTACGTCGCCGGGCAGAACGTCAGCGACTACAACCCGACCCAGCGGCTGCACGTACTGGAAAGTGCCGGCACCGACCCGATGGGGCCGTACACCTTCAGGGCCGACCTGGGCAGTGACTGGCAGCTCGACGCCAGCGTGCTGCGGGTGAACAACAGCCTCTACCTGCTGGGCACCTACAACGCCGGCGGCAGCTACGGCCAGAGCCTGTTCATCACCCCGATGAGCAACCCGTGGACGCTCAGCGGATCCCGGGTCCGGCTGACGTCGCCGACGCTGAGCTGGGAGCGGCAGACCGGTGCGGTGGCGGAAGGCCCCGAACCGCTCTACCGGAACGGCCGGACGATGATCGTCTACTCCGCCAGCGCCTGCTGGGGACCGGACTACAAGCTCGGCCTGCTCACCCTCACCGGCAGCAATCCGCTCAGCGCGTCGTCCTGGACGAAGAGCCCGAATCCGGTGTTCCAGCGCAGCGACGCCAACAGCGTCTTCGCGCCGGGCCACAACGGCTTCTTCAAGTCGCCGGACGGCACCGAGGACTGGATCGTCTACCACGCCAACGAGTCGGCCAGCGGCGGATGCGACATGAACCGCTCGACCCGGGCCCAGAAGTTCACCTGGAACAGCGACGGTACGCCGAACTTCGGTACCCCGGTCCGACTCGGCGTGCCGCTCACCGCCCCCTCCGGCGAGTAGCCCTCGCGCGCACCCCTGTTAAGAAGGGCCCCTTCTTCTACAAAAAGCGATAAGAAGGGGCCCTTCCTTACACCTGTACCTCGACGGAGGCTGCGGTGGTGGGGGTGGTTAGGCGGAAGGTTGTTGTCTTGCCGGCGGCGCTCAGTTCGTACTCGCCGAGGAAGGCGGTGAGGCGGAGCTGGCCGTGGGCGTCGGTGCGGAAGGTCGTCGGTGGGAGCCACCAGTCGCCCTTGACGAGGGAGTGCAGCGCGTCGTAGGAGGGCTTCGGCGTGCCGTCGGCCCGGACGAAGCCACCGGGTGCGCCCAGCCAGCCGCCGTCCGCGATCCCCCAGTACGTCATCGCCCGCACCGACGGATGCGACAGCAGGGTCCGGTAGTGCCGGACGATCTCGTCGGCCTGCCGCGCCTCCCCCTCCGGTGTGCTGGGCCACTCCGAAACCTGGTAGTCGTTCAGGTCCACGATCTCCGCCGGCATCAACTCGCCGGAGAGGATGGTGGTCTCGGTGAAGTGGATCGGCAGCCCGTACCGGGAGAACCGGTCGAGGACGTCGAGCGTCTTCTCCTCGCCCCAGTAGCCCTGGTGCATGTGGCTCTGCAACCCGAGCGCGTCGATGGTGATCCCCGCCTCGAGCACGCCCTCGATCAGGCACTCGTACGCGGCGGACATGTCGAAGTCGTTGAGCAGCAGCGTGGCCTGCGGGTTGGCCTCGCGCGCCGCGTCGAAGACCATCCGGATCATCGGGATCCGGCCCATCTCGCGACAGATCCGGGTGAGGCCGTTGTCGTACTTGTCGAAGATCGGCATGATCACGGCCTCGTTGATGACGTCCCACATGTCGATCAGGCCGGCGAAGTCGGTCGACTCCCGACGGATCCGCGCCGCCTGCGCCTCGACGATCTCCGGATTGGACAGTTCCGTGAGCCACTCCGCGCTCACCGTGTGCCAGGCCAGCGGATGGCCCTTGACCACGCAGCCCCGGTCGGCGAACCATCGCGCCGTCTCGCGCAACCGTGCGGTGTCCGGCTGGCCCCGGGTCGGCTCGAAACGGCCCCAGTAGAACGGCAGCGTCGCGAAGTTGAACAGATCGAGCCAGAGGTCGGCCAGCCGCTCGACCGGCCCCGCATCGGCCTCGCCCAGCGATCCCGGCCCGCCACCCGGACCGGTCGCCGGACCCGTCGTGAGTTCGCCGTTGGCCAGCGGGATGAACTCGAAACCGGTGCAGCCGAAGAGGAATTCGTGGTTGCGCTGGGCGACCACCACCTCGCGGTCGGCCGCCGGTACCCCGTTCTCGGTCACGGTCAACGTGACGTCCGTGCTGCGGTGCCGCCTGATCTGCGGGTCGGAGTCGGACGGCATCGAAGCATCCTCCAGCGGTCGGGGCCAGTGGCACGGAAGGGCCACCCTACGACGGGATGCGGTTGGCTCCTCGGGGGGTGTGGCGGATCTTCCGTCGAGCGGTCGGATCGGCGCCGTGAGCGGCCGACGCAAGTGCAAATGCACGTGCATCTGCACTTGCGCGCCACCCTGCGAACCCGGATGATTGCCTTATGTCAATGTTGGGCCGTCGCCACCCAGCCTCAGGCCACCGGACACCACCGGACGGACGAGGTACGGGCCCCGCCGGGCCGGCGACCTCGGTGGTCGTCGTCCTGCTCGGAGTCGAACTGCTGCTCGTGGGCCTCTCCATCGGGGCCGCCGTGCTGGACCAGTCGACCCTCGCCCTCATGGCGGGCACTGCGGCCATCACCCTGGCCGGCGAGGTCGTGCGCCGGCTGCTGACGGAGCGGCAGATTCTCCCGGCGGAGTCGACCGACGAAGAATCCGCCGCACCGACCCGGCCGGCGGAACCGATCGGCTGACCGAAACGAGACCGCGACCCCGGGGGCGGGTCCGAGGGGACTACTCCGGGCAGGCACGATGGTCGGATGCGCCTGGTGTCGTTGCTACCGTCCGCGACGGAGATCGTCTATGCCCTCGGTCTCGGGAACGATCTCGTCGGCGTGACCTTCGAGTGCGACGAGCCGCCGTCCGCCCGTACCGACAAGGCCGTCGTGGTCGGCGGCCGGGACACCCGGGGAATGACCCCCGGCGAGATCGACAAATACGTGAAGGCGCAACTGGCGGCAGGTGCCGACCTGTACACCCTGCACGCCGACGCGCTGGCCGGGCTCGATCCGGAGCTGATCCTGACCCAGGACCTGTGCCGGGTGTGCGCCCTGCCGTCGGACCACGTCGAGAACGCCCTCGACTATCTCGGCTGCCGGGCCGACGTGCTGTCACTCGATCCGTACACCTTGGACGAGGTCCTCGACACCATCGTCGCGGTCGGCGACCGGACCGGCGTGCCCGACCGGGCCGAGCGACTGGTCGCCGGACTCCGGTCCCGGCTCGCGGCGGTCGCCTCGGCCGTACGGGACCGGCCACGGCCCCGGGTCGCGGTCGTGGAGTGGGTCGAGCCGCCGTTCACCGCCGGACACTGGGTGCCCGACCTGATCCGGGCCGCCGGGGGCGAGCCGGTGGCCGCCCGCCCGGCCGCCCGCTCGGTGGAGACCACCTGGCAGGAGTTCACCGACGCCGCGCCGGACATCGTCCTCGTCACGCCGTGCGGCTTCCACCTCGACGGCGCGGCCCGCCAGGCCCGGGTCGTTACGGAGCGGCTTCCGGGCGTTCCGGTGTGGGCGGTCGACGCGGACGGTCTGGTGGTACGACCCGGTCCCCGCCTCGTCGACGGGGTCGAGGCGATCGCCGCGATCCTGCACCCGGGTGCCGTGCCGGACCCACCCGCCGGGGCGGTCGCCCGGGTCGCGTGACCCGGGCCGGCGAGGTGGCGAGGCGGCGAGGCGGTAAGGCGGCCGACCCGCCCGCCCGGACGTGAATGCGGCATACATTCATGTCTATGAATTGATTGGGAACTTGTCGGACCGGCGGAGCGACTGATCCTGCAGACGGTCGAGTGCCGACCGTACGCGCCCGGCGCGCCGCCGCGACAGGGAGTCCATTGTGTCCAATACGCCATCCGACGTGTCGGTCGGGGCCGCTCCGGCCGCCCCGCCCGAACCGGCCCGGGGTCCGGTTACCGTGCCCCGTCGGTCGTGGTCACCGACCCCGTTGATCACCCGGCTGCACTTCTACGCGGGAATCCTCGTCGCCCCGTTCCTCGCCGTGGCCGCGCTGACCGGTCTGGCGTTCGTGTTCACCCCGCAGCTCGACTCGCTGGTCTACCGGGACGAGCTGCGGGTGGCGCAGGTCGGCGACCGGGCGAATCCGGTGTCGGCGCAGGTGGCCGCGGCGGTGGCCGCGCACCCGGACGGCACCCTGGCCGCGGTGCTACCGGCCGCTGCCCCGGACGCCACCACCCGGGTCGTGTTCACCATGCCGGAGCTCGGGGAACGGCAGCACACCGTGTACGTGGACCCGTACACCCTGCGGATCCGGGGGACCCTCGTCACCTGGTTCGGCGAGACCCCGCTGATGACCTGGGTCGACGACCTGCATCGCAACCTGCACCTCGGCGCCGTCGGCCGGGTCTACTCCGAGGTCGCCGCGAGCTGGCTGTGGGTGCTGGTGCTCGGCGGCCTCACCCTGTGGCTGCACCGGCAGTGGACCGCCCGTAGGCGTGCCCGCAGGCTCCTGCTGCCGGACCTCACCGCCCGGGGCGTACGGCGGACCCGGGGTTGGCACGCCTCGCTCGGGGTGTGGCTCGCGGTCGGCCTGCTGTTCCTGTCCGCGACCGGGCTGACCTGGTCGCGCTGGGCCGGTGCGAACTTCAGCACCGCACTCTCCACGTTGCGGGCGCACAGCCCGACCATGGACACCACGCTGCCGGACGCGGCACCGCCGTCCCCGCCCAGCGGTGCCGGGCACCACGAGGGTGCGGCCGGACCGGGCGCCGTCGTGGACATCACGGCGATCGACGCGGTGCTACGGCACGCCGGCGCGGCCGGGATCACCGGGCCGATCGAGGTCACCGTGCCCGCGGCGGCGGGCCAGGGCTGGCTGGTCGCCGAGAACGATCGCTCGTGGCCGGTACGTCTGGACCGGATCGTGGTCGACCCGGACGCCGGTGTGGTCGACCGGAGCGACTTCGCGGACTGGCCACTGCTCTCACAACTGTCCAAGCTCGGAGTGCAGGCCCACATGGGCTACCTGTTCGGCCTCGTCAACCAGATCCTGCTCGCCGCGCTCGCTGTCGGCCTGCTCTGCGTGATCGTCTGGGGCTACCGGATGTGGTGGCAACGGCGTCCGCTCCGGGCCGACCGGCGCGCTCCGGTCGGCGTCCCGCCGGCCCGCGGCGGCTGGCGGCTGCTGCGGCGGCCGCTACTGCTCGCCGGTGCGCTGTCCACTGTCGCGGTCGGGGTGGCGCTGCCGGTGCTCGGTGTCACCCTGCTCGGCTTCCTCGCCGTCGACCTGATCGTCACCGCCATGCGCGGTCGAGGCGGCGGTCCCACCCCGACCATGCCAATCGAGGGAGAGCCGAGCACAGCATCCCCCGGGAACGGGCGGGTGTGAGGCTGTCTCGCACTGACCGGAGTGGATGCCGTTCCCACTGCGTCCGCTTCGGTCCGGGTGGCGCCGGTGTGATTGACAGCCCGAAGATCGGCGGGTATCAAGATGACACGTTTCACCGGACAGGATCTCCAACCTGAACCGCCAGGGGGAACCAGTGACCGATTCGGCTTTGGGGCACGCCATGAACAGGCGTGCCGCCCTGAGACTGGGTGTGGGGCTCGGCGCGGGAACGTTCCTCGCGGGGTGCGGTGTGCAGACCGGCAGCGGCGACGGCGAGGGCGACTCGGCGTACCCGCAACGGTCGGTCGAACTGATCGTGCCGTTCGCACCGGGCGGCAGCACGGACCTCATCGCGCGGACGCTCGGCAAGGCGATCGAGGAGCCGCTCGGCCACTCGATGGTGATCGTCAACCGGGACGGCGCGGCTGCCGCCGTCGGCACCAAGGAGGTGGCCGCCGCCCAGGGCGACGGCTACAAGATCGGTTTCCCACCGAGCTCGCTGTTCACGCTCACTCCACAGTTGGTCAAGAACGCCGACACGGTCTCGCTCGACGACCTGCGGGTGGTCATCGGGCTGACGGTCGAGAACATCGTTCTCGTGGCGCACAAGGACTCCCCGTTCAAGACTCTCGACGACGTCATCGCGCTCAAGGACAGCGGTCGGCGGATCACGTACGGCCATTCCGGTGTGGGCACCGGGGCGTACTTCGCACAGACCGCCTTCTACAAGCTCGCCGGCATCAACGCCGCCGACGTCCCGTTCGGCGGGGGCGGCCCGGCCGTCACCGCCGTACTGGGCAAGCAGGTGGACATCGGCGCCTCGCAGCCGGCCGAGTCGATGCGGTTGGTGGAGTCCGGGGAACTGCGCTGGCTCGGGGTGTTCAGCCAGCAGCGCAGCCCGTCGTTGCCGGATCTGCCGACCGCGAAGGAGAAGGGGTTCGACCTGACGGTCGACCAGGCACGCTTCATCGCCGGACCGAAGTCGATCTCCGACGATGCGGTGACGGCGCTACAGAAGGCGTTCCGCGAGGCGGTCAAGGATCCGGAGTACGACGCCTTCCTCAAGAAGAACTTCATCGACCGGTTCGAGGTCGAGGGCGCCGAGGTGGCGAGCAAGATCAAGGGAGACTTCGACCGGTACAAGGTGTTGATCGACCGGTTCGGACTCCAGCCGAAATGAGTCGGGCGGACCTCGACGAGGTGCCTCCACCGGCCCTACCGGAGGCGATGCCGACCGACATCCCGCCCGCCGGCCGGCTGGGGCAGCTCGTCGCCGCCGTGGTGCCGATCGCGCTGGGGCTGGCGTGCCTGGCGTACTCGGTCTCGCTCTCCCTCGGCACGCCGGTGGAGGCGGGGCCGGGTCTCTGGCCCGCGCTGGCCAGCCTGCTCCTGGTCGGTGCCGGCTCGTGGACGCTGATCTTCGAGCGCGGGACGCGGGACGCCGAACAGTTCAGTCGGGGCGCGATCGGGATCGCCGTGGGCCTCGCCGGGCTGGTCGTCTTCGTCCTGTTGATCAGCCGGATCGGCTTCGAGATCCCGACCCTGCTGCTCATGGTGCTGTGGCTGAAGGTCCTCGGCCGGGAGTCCTGGTTGGTCACCGCCGCGGTCAGCGCCTCCACCACGCTGGCGCTCTATCTGCTGTTCATCACCGGACTCGGCGTCCCGTTACCGAGATTGGCCTTCTGAGTGGACTTCCTCGACCCCGTCCTCTCCGGCTTCGGGGTGGTGTTCACCCCGGTCAATCTGCTGTACGTCCTCGCCGGTGTCGTGATCGGGATGGTGATCGGTGTCCTGCCGGGCCTCGGTCCGGTCGCGACGATCGCCCTGCTGCTGCCGATCACCTACGAGATCCCGGCCGAATCGGCGATCATCCTCCTCGCCGGCATCTACTACGGCGCGATGTACGGCGGCACGATCACCTCGGTCCTGCTGCGGCTGCCCGGCGAGGCGGCCACCGTCATCACCACCATCGACGGGTACCAGATGGCGCGGCAGGGCCGGGCCGGCTCGGCACTCGGCATCGCGGCGATCGGATCGTTCATCGGCGGCACGGTCAGCATCGTCGGGCTGACCCTGATCGCCCCGCTGCTGGCCCGGTTCTCGCTCGGGTTCGGGCCGCCGGAGAACGCCGTGCTGGCCGCCATGGGAATCCTGCTGGTCGCCACCCTCGGCACGGTGTCGACCGCGAAGAGCCTGGCCGCCGCCGCGCTGGGCCTGCTGCTCGCCGCCATGGGGCCGGATCCGCTGTTCGCCTCGCCACGGTTCACGTTCGGCAGCATCAACCTGGCCGACGGCGTCGACTTCGTCGCCCTCGCGATGGGTCTGTTCGGGCTCGGCGAGATCCTGTACCACCTCGAACACCGGGCCCGGAACCGGCTGCCGAAGCCGACGGTCAGCAACGTGTGGCCGTCCCGCGCGGACTGGCGACAGTCGCGCGGAGCCGTGGGCCGGGGCTCGGTGGTCGGTTTCGTCATCGGCCTGCTGCCCGGCGGCGGCGGTGTGCTGTCGTCGATGGCGGCCTACGCCCTGGAGAAGCGCCGCAGCAAGACCCCGGAACGGTTCGGCCGGGGCGCCATCGAGGGCGTGGCGGCGCCGGAGACGGCGAACAACGCCGCCGCGACGTCGTCGTTCATTCCGCTGCTGACGCTGGGCATCCCGACCAACCCGGTGATGGCACTGATCTTCGGCGCACTGCTGCTCCAGGGCATCCCGCCCGGCCCCCGCCTGATCAACGAGAATCCCGAGGTCTTCTGGGGCGTTGTCGACTCGATGTACATCGGCAACATATTCCTGCTGATCCTCAGCGTTCCGTTGGTGGGCGTCTTCGTCCGGCTCGTGTCGGTGCGCGACAGCATCCTCGCCCCGATCGTGGTGATGGTGACGATGCTCGGCGTCTACACCGTCAACAACAGCACCTTCGACATGCTGCTGGTGATCTTCTTCGGTGTGGTCGGGTACCTGATGAAGAAGACCGGCTTCGAGCCCGGCCCGCTGGTGCTGGCATTCGTCCTCGGCAGCATCCTGGAGACCGCGTTCCGGCAGTCGATGCGGATCTTCGACGGTGACCCGACCGGCTTCGTCACCCGCCCGATCTCCGGAACGCTGTTCGCGGCCACCGTGCTGGCCCTGCTCGCACCGGTCGGATTCCGGCTGATCCGGAAGCGCCGGGCCCTGGCCCCGGAAGCCGGACAGCCGGCCGGCACCCCCGAGGGCGAGCCTCGGGCCGACACCGCCGAGGGCGAGAGCCCGGTCGGCAAGAGCGAGGGCGAGAGCCCGGCCGCCAAAAGCGAGGGCGAGGAGCCGGCGACCGCCCTGGAAGGCCGGAAGCGGGTGCCGCCACCGGTCGACTGACGCCGGCACGGCTGGTCAGCCGTGCCGGCGGTCCCCGAGCACCCGCTCGGACATCTCCCGCTCCAGCTCGATCGAGAAGGGCTCCGCCGATAAGGACTCGGCAGAGGAGGGCTCGACCGGCGTGCCGGCCGGGCCTGCGGACGAGGTTGACCCGCGCCGGTGTTCCGCGACCGCCCGCCGGGTGTCCTCGGCGACGAGGTCGGCGTTGACCGCCGCGGCGACGTTCAGGCCCGCCGCAGCGGCGTTGATCACGCCTGCCCGTACGTCCGCCACGTTGCCGGCCACCCAGACGCCGGGGATCGAGGTCGCTCCGGTCGGATCGGCGGGTACGTAGCTACCCGTGACGTGCCCGTCGACCCGCAGCTCGGTCGGCTCCAGCCCGAGTGGGGCGAGCAGCTCGGCGCGGGCGGTGAACCGGGGCAGCAACGCCACGGCCTGACGCGGAACGACCTCTCCCGAGCGCAGCCGGACGCCGGTCAGCCGGTCGTCGACCAGCTCCAGCGCGACGACCTCGCCCGGCACCACCGGGATGCCCCGGGCGGCGAGTTGCTCCCGCTCGTCCGCGCTGGGCGGGGCGGCGGTGTGCTGGAACAGCGTCACGTCGGGGCTCAACTGCCGGAACAGCAGGGCCTGGTGCGTCGCCATCGGACCGGTTGCCAGGATGCCGATCGCCTGGTCCCGGACCTCCCACCCGTGGCAGTACGGGCAGTGCAGCACATCCCGACCCCAGCGCTCGCGCAGCCCCGGGATGTCCGGCAACTCGTCCACCAGACCGGTGGCGACCAGCAGCCGCCGCGCCAGCACGGATCGACCGTCGGCGAGTTCGACCCGGAAGCGCGTACCGTCCGGGCCGCCGTCGAGCGACTCGGCCAGCACGGCTCGGCCGGTCACGACCTCGCCGCCGTACCCGGTCAGCTCCGCGCGCCCGACGGCCAGCAGCTCACCCGGCGGCGTGCCCTCGCGGCCCAGGTAGTTGTGCACGTGTCCGGCCGGGGCGTTACGGGGTGTGCCGGCGTCGACCACCAGTACCGCGCGACGGGCCCGGGCCAGGGCCAGCCCGGCGCTGAGCCCGGCCGCACCACCGCCCACCACCACTACGTCGTAGGTGCCGTTCATCTGTGCCTCCTTGTCCGGTTCCGGAGTGCTGCCGTACCAGACGGACGACCATCACTCACGTCGAACTGTCCGTCCGTGAGCCCGGATTCGACAAGTGGCGTTGCTGAAACAGCAAAAAGTTGGGTCACGGCCGCGCGGAGTGCTCATCCGGCGAGGACGCGTGCTTCGCCCTGAGCGCGTCCGACATTCCGACCCCGAGCAGGGCGGCACCGGTGACGGCGGCCGCGACGATCAGTGGCGGAGACACCAGCAGCGGCGTCATCCCGACCAGAACCAGCAGCCAGAGAAGCCGGGACCAGGAGAACCTGCCGAAGATCTCGTACTCGAAGACCGTTCGACCGATCAGGAACAGGGTCGGCCCGCCGACCACCACCATCACCCAGCCAAGTCCGGCGCGGTCCCTGGTCCCGTTGATCACGAGTTCGAACCCGGCGGCGGTCGACACGATGCCGGCCACCATGAGCATGTGGGTGTACGGCGCCCAGCGGGTGGCCCGGCCCGGCCCGCTGCTGATCGCCATCTGCAGGAACGCGCCGGCACGGTAGACGTAGATGTGCCAGAGCAGGAGCATCGTGGCGAATGCCAGCAGTAGTCCGCCCAGCCGCTCCGGGTTGAACCCCCGCCCGTCGTTCTGGAGCACCGGCACCAGGATGATGTCGCCGAGGGCGAGGATGATGAACTGCTGGTACCGCTCGCCGAGGTGCTCACTCGCCTTGTCGTACTGGGCCAGCGGCACCCGGCCGAGCCGGGGCGTGGGATATCGCAGCGCGGCGCCGACGTAGTCGATCATCAGGGCGACGGCCCAGAGCACGAGTCGCATCGGGTTCGGCAGGAAGGCTCCGGCGAGCCAGGCCACGCCGGAGACGACGAACCAGACGAGGAACCGGGCCGCGCGGGCCTGGGCCTCGTGTCCGCGCAGCAGGGACACCAGCGCGATCCCGCGCCCGACGTGGATCCCCACGTAGATCCCGGCGAACAGCCAGCCCTGGTGCCGGAACGCGTGCGGAAGAGCGGCCGTCATCACGATGCTGCCGAACATGGCCCAGCCGACGACGAGCTGGATCCCGAGTTGCTCCGGGTTGTAGAAGTCGGTCAGCAGTGCGGTGATCGACCAGATCCACCAGACCGCCATCAGCAGCACCAGTACCCGCGCCGCACCGAGCCAGGTGACGTCGTCCGCCAGCCGCATCGAGATGAGGGCGAGGGCGGCGACGTAGACCACGTCGAGCAGGAGTTCCAGCAGGGTCGCCCGCTTCGGCGCGTCGGGCTGCCGCAACAGCGCCGCCGTATCCTCGCCCGCCATCGAGTAACCGCCCCCACTCCCCCGAAGCTCCGGTCGCTTCCCCTATAGGCGAACGATCGGCGCCGGCCGAGGACGCCCGTCGGCGAGGGCCGTTCCGTACCGGTCTCGGCTCGCTGCGCCCGGCTCCTCCGTCGCCGCGAACACCGATCGACGGAAGAGCCGGGACAACGGCCCGCTCAGCAGGCCCGCTGAGCAGGCCCGATCAGCAGGCCCAATCAGCAGGCCCAATCAGCAGGGGCCGAGATCACGCCATTGGGCGGTCAGGCCGGGCTCGGAACCCTGGGTCCACCAGTTGGCCTGCCACAGCCGCCCGTTGTGCCGTACCCGGGCACCTTCGAGGTAGACGGTCCCCCAGGCCCAGGCCGGCGCGCTGGCACAGTTGACCGGTGGTTGGGTGGTCGGCGGCGTGGTCGGCGGCCGGGTCGTGGGCGGGGTCGTCGGCGGTCGGGTGGTCGGAGACGTCGTCGGGTTGGCCGTCGGGCAGGAGCCACCGCTCCCCACCGAATCCACGTGGCTGGTCCCCGACGCCCGGTACGCGGCGACCCGGTTCTTCGCCTCGGTCGTCGTGATGACCTCCCGGTCGGCGTAGTAGAGGTAGTCCACCTGCTGGATGTAGCTCGCCAGGCCGCTGCCGGTGCGTCCGGTGAGGTCGATGAACCAGAGGTTGAAATTGATCGACATCGGGGTTTCCGGGTAGTAGCGGTCGCCGTGGTCCGCCACCTGCTGACCGTCCACGTAGTACTTCACCCGCCCGTCCCGGACGGTGAAGACCAGGTCGTGCCAGCCGGCGAAGCTGGTCCGCTGGGCGGTGTGGGTGTTGTCGGCCTGCCACGGCTCGTTCTGGTACGTCTCCCAGGTCGTCTGGTAGAAGATCGGGCCCTGCTCACCCCATCCGCCGTTGGGCAGGTACTCGAAGTCGATCTCGCCGTAGTTCGGGTCGAGCGGGCGGTCCAGCGGGGTGATGGTGAAGAAGGTCTCGACCAGGTGGTCCCCGTCCGGCCCGGACTGTGGGGCATCGGTGAACCGGACCCGGCTGGCATAGGTGCCCTCGAAGAACTTGCGCTGGTGGAAGAACTCCGCGTGACTCGTACCGCCGGCCGTGCCGTCGGTCTTCGCGGTCAGTTGGAGCACCTTCTGCCCGCCGTCGGTCGGGAAGCTGACGTTCGCCGCCGGCCAGGCCGCACCCGGAACACCCGGGCCGCCGGCATTGGTCCGGACCGTCCAACCACGGGCCGGGATCGCGGAGTCCGACGACGAGGCGTACGCGAAGTCGTCGAAGAGCACGCCGCAGTTGGCGGCGGCGACGGCGGGGGCCGCCGCCCCGGTGGCACCGGCGGTGGTCGCGGTGATGCCGGCGAGGGTGCCTGCGGCCAGTACGGCCGCCGCGCCGGCCGCGAGACTTCTCGCGGTGGGTGTGACTGACACGGGGTTCTCCTCCCAGGGGGAACGACAAGGGGGTTACTGCGTCCCGGACGACGATGGTCGGGCGCAGGCGTGACCAGGTGGGAGGTGCGGACGCGACCACATGCGAAACGCGGGCGCGACGGTGCGTTATCGGACCGCCCCGGCGGTCAGGCCGGTACGGATCTGGCGTTGGAAGAGGACGTAGGCGGCGAGGACCGGCAGCATCGCGATGGTGAGGCCGGCGAACAGACCACTCCAGTCGCTGCGGTAGCCCTGGCTCACCGACAGTGCCGCGAGTCCCTGGGCCAGGACGTAGCGGTCGGGGTCGGGATTGAGCACCAGCGGCAGCAGGTACTGGTTCCACAGTCCGAGGAAGTTGAAGATGCCGACGCTGACCAGGCCGGGCCGGGACAGTGGCAGCATCACCCGGAAGAACACTCCCCAGTGCGAGCAGCCGTCGAGGAACGCCGCCTCGGCCAGCGCCGAGGGCAGCGCCCGGAAGAACGAGTGCAGGAAGAAGACGGTGAACGGCAGCGCGTACGCGGTGTAGACCAGGATCAGCCCGGGGTAGGTGCCGAGCAGGCCGAGTTGCCGTACCACGAAGAAGAGCGGCACCAGGGCGAGGAAGACCGGAAAGAGCAGGCCCGAGACGAAGACGTAGTAGAGCAGGCGGTTTCCGGGGAACGTGTACCGGGCCAACGCGTACGCGACCAGCGCGCCGAGCAGCATGGTCAGGACCAGTGCGGTGCCCACCACGATCGTGCTGTTCAGGAAGTAGCTGCCGATCGACGCCTGGTTCCAGGCCCGGGACCAGTTGTCGAATCGGGGGGTGGCCGGCACCGTCCACGGGCTGGTCAGGATCTCCCGATCGGTCTTCAGCGAACTGAGCACCGCCCAGAGCAGCGGCAGCGTCACCAGGGCGGCCCAGCCGACCAGGAACAGGTGCGCCATCGTGTCGCCGGCCCGCCCGGTGCGTCGCCCGGGTCGGTGGGCCGGCGTCGTGGCGGTCACGGGGCGTTCGACCAGGGTCGTCACGACAGTTCCACCCGCTCCCGGCGGCCGGCCCGCATCGCCACGACGGCGAGGGCCAGGGTCAGCAGGAACAGCGCGACCCCCATCGCGGCCGCGTACCCGAACCGGCCGTAGGTGAAGGCGTTGCGGTAGAGGCCGAGCCCGATGACCTCGGTCGCCCCGTCGGGGCCACCGGGCCCGACCGTCATGATCTGTACGACCGCGAACCCGTCGAGCGCCAGCACGCCCAGGTAGACGAAGGCGACCTGCACGTTGTCCCAGAGCAGCGGCAGGATCACCCGGCGCAGGGTGGCGAGCCGACCGGCCCCGTCGAGTACCGCCGCCTCCAGCACCTCCCGGGGGATCGACTCCATCGCGGCCGAGAACAGCACCATGTAGAAGCCGACCGACGACCAGACGAGCACGGCCATCACCGCCCAGAGCGCCAGGTGCGGGTCACCGAGCCAGGTCCGGGCGAGCGAGCCCAGGCCGACGCCCCGGAGCAGGCCGTTGAGCATCCCCTCGTTCGGGTGGTACACGAACTGCCAGAGCACCGCGATGATCGGCAGCGACAGCAGTTGCGGAAAGAAGTAGGCGATCTTGTAGAACTCACCGCCCCTGATGCCGCCGAGCATCGTGCTGTTCCGGCGCCCACCGAAGTTGACAAGCGTCGCGAGCAGCAGGCCGAGCAGGATGGTGACGGCCGGCACGACCAGCAGCATCACCCCGTTGTTGCGCAGTGCCGCCAGGAACGACGCGTCGCCCCACAGCCGCCGGAAGTTGTCCAGCCCGACGAAGCTCGCCTCGCCGGAGACCCCGGTCCAGTCGGTCAGGGCGAGATAGAACGCCTGCGTGTACGGGGAGAGCACGAAGACCGCGTACAGCAGCAGCGCGGGCAGGATCGCACCGGCGAGGAAGCGGTACTTGCCGTGCCGCAGGGCCGTCACCGGGAGCTACCGGGTGTACTTGGTGACGGACGAGTCGGCGGCGACGGCGTCGGCGGCCTTCTGGATCCGGTCGGCCCACTGGGTGGGGGTGATCCGACGGGTGGCAAGTTCGCCGGTGGCGTCGTCAACGGCCTTGGCCAGCGGGGCGTACCAGGTGCGGAACCGGTAGCTGATCGTGTTCGTCCCGGCGGCCTGCACCGCGGCCCGGACCGAGCCGAGCCCACTGCTCACGGTCAGCCCCTCGGTGGCCCCGGCCACGCTGGGCAGCGTGCTGTTGAGTTCGGCGAAGCGCCGGGCGCTGGCGGCGGAGAACAGCACCCGGAGGAACTCCAGCCCGCCGCGCGGGTTCTTCGCCCTGGCCGGTACCAGGAACGACTCACTGCTGGCCGCCTGCACCGCTCCGTACGGCAACTTGTCGGCCGGGCCCAGCGACGGCACCGCGCCCATCACCATGTCGAAGCCGGCCGGGGTGACGCCCTTCTGCTCGGCCTCCAGCCAGGAACCGCACGGGATGATCGCGGCCTTGCCCTGCGACCACGCCGCCTGGGACTCGGTGTGGGACAGCGCCTCCGAACCGGAGAGCAGGTAGCCCCGACCGGCCAGTTCGGAGATCGCGGTCGCCGCGTCGAGCAGCGGCTGCTGCTTCCAGGCGCCCGGTTGCAGGTTGTCCACCGACTTCACCAGGTCCGGTCCGCCGGCCTTGGCCGCCATCGCGAGCAGCGGATCGTTCAGGTACTCCGGGTACTTGCCCTGGTAGGTCCACGGCGCGATGCCGGCTTTCTTGATCTCGCCACACAACTCCAGCATCGCCGCCCAGGTCGTCGGGTAGCTCCAGCCGTGCCGGTCGAACAGGGGCCTGGAGTACCACAGGCCCCAGACGGTGTAGGTGAAGTTGAGCGTGTAGACCTTGCCGTCCAGGGTGCCGTCCGCGACGACTCCGGGCAGCAGGGTGTCCCGGACCCGGGTACCGGGGTCGTCGAGGGACGGCGCGTCGAGCAGTTCGGTGAGATCGGTCAGCTTTCCGGCCGTCACCAGGGTGGCGAGGTCGAGTCGGCCGGCGCCGGTGTTGTCGACCACGTCCGGCGGGGTGTCGGCGACGAAACGCGGCTGCAACGCCTCGCCGACCTTCTGGATCGCCTTGTGGTCGACGGTGGCGCCGGGGAAGCGTCCCTTGTAGAGCGATTCGGCGTTGGTGGCGTACTCGTCGCCGTAGCCGCCGTCGAAGATGACCACCTCCAGCGGGGTCGAGGCGGGTACGCCGAGCGGGTTCTCGGCGCTCGTCTCGCCCTTGGCGGCGGCGGGCTCGTCCTTCCCACCGCCGCTGGTCACGCAGCCGGCCAGGGCCGGGGCGGTCAGTCCGACGGCGGCGGCGCGCAGCAGGGTACGTCGGCTCGGGTGGTGCCGGAACGGGGTGGAGGAGGACATGTCGGCGCCTCGCCTTCTGCTAGGCGGTACGTCGGATGCGACCGGCGTACCGTGCCTCAAGCTCGCTGTTGTGGCTCTGTCCACCGGGGACGTTGCCCGACAGGTAGACCGGTGGTACGGCACCCGAGTCGAGCAGCCGGGCGACGACCTCCGCGACGACCTGTTGGGCGAGCAACGCACCGGTGATGGAGGAGATGGCCCCGACGGCACCGCCGCCGGGCATGGGCAGCGCGGCGTCGCCGTACGGGGCGCCGTTGTCGAGTACGACGTCGGCGATGTCGGCGAGCCGCCGCCCGGACGGGTGGTTCGCGGCGACCCGTGCGGTGTGGTCGAGCGAGGTGATTCCGATCAGGTGATGCCCCCGGTCCTTGAGCAGCAGCGCGAACTCGACGATCACGCCGTTGACGCCGGAGTTGGAGGTCAGCACGAAGACGTCGTCGGGCTTGATCGGCGCGAGTTCGTAGAGCCGGTGCGCCACCGTCGGATCGCGTTCGAGCAGTGGGTCCTCGAGGACGCTGCGGTCGGCGCCGCCGTACAGCACGAGGTCGCGCAGCGCGATCCGGTTGGTCGGTACCAGGCCGCCGGCCCGGCCGGCGATCTCCATCGAGAGCGCTTCGGAGTGGCCGCAGCCGAACGCCTGCACCACGCCGCCCCGGTCGAGCGCGGCGGTGATCAGGTCCGCGGCCGCGCGTACCCCGTCGGACTGGGTGCGGGCGACCCGGCCGATCGCCTCGGTGACGGCGGTCAGGTAGGCGGTTGCGCCGATGTCGGTGGTCATGGCCCCTCCGTGGTCTTGATCGGTCGGCGTGCCGGCCGGGCCGACTCGTCCGGCAACCGGTGTGCGTCGACGGCCCGGGCGGTGACCTCGAACGCCTCGGTGGTGCGCTGGTAGGTCCGTTGCGCGACCGCGACGTAGATCAGGTCCAGGACCAGCAGTTGGGAGTGCAGTGCCGAGAGCGCGGCCAGCCGGAACGTGGTCTCCTGGACGGCGGTGGTCAGGACCACGTCGGCCACCTCGGCCAGCGGGGACCGCCGGAACGAGGTCACCGCGACGGTGAGCGCGCCGTGGTCGGCGGCCTCGGCGAGTACCTCGATCACCTCGCGGGTACGCCCGCTGTGGGACAGCCCGATCGCCACGTCGCCCGGACCGAGCAGCGCGGCGTTGGTCAGCGCGGTGTGCGGGTCGGCGCGGTGCCAGACCGGGATCCGGATCCGCTCCAGCCGGAACGCCATCTCCCGGGCGGCGTTGCCGGAGCTGCCGAGCCCGAACAGGTCGACCCGGTCGGCCCTGGCCACGGCCCCGGCGACCCGGTCGACCGCGCCGAGGTCGACCTGTCCGGCGGTGTCCTGGATGGCGCGGGCGTCGGCACTGGCCACCACTGCCAGCAGGTGGTCGAGCGGGTCGTCGGGTCCGATCTCCCGGTCGATGTCGGTGTCCCAGCGGGCCTGTGCGGCGCGGCCGATCTCGGTGGCGACCGCCACCCTGAGTTGGGCGTAGCCCCGGTAGCCGAGAACCCGGCAGAGCCGGGTCACGGTCGCGGTGGAGGTGCCGGCCCGCTCGGCCAGGTCGATGATCGTCGCTCGGGCGGTCTCCTCCGGCGCGATCAGGATCTGTTCGGCGACCCGCTGCAGGGCGACCGGCATCGTGGCCAGCTCGGTACGCAACCGGCCCAGCAGCCCGCTCTCCTCCATCAGCATTCCTTTCACCATGACGTGTTGATGAAAAAAAATATGACCACTGACCCCGCGCCGTCAAGAGTTTTGACATTCTTGCTCCGTACCCCTTGTGGACCCCGCCGTCCACGGCGGACCATCGGCAGCGTGACCGCCCCCCTCGTGCTCGGCGCCGACTGCGGTGGCACCACGACCCGCGTCGTGCTGTCCACTCTCGACGGTCGGATCGTCGGGCAGGGCCGGGCGCTGGCCGGCAACCCGGTCGCCACCGACCCGGCCGAGGCCGCCGCCGCCCTCGCCGCAGCCGGTCGGGCGGCCCTGGGTGGCACCGACCCGGCCCGGGTCGTCGGCGCGGTGGTAGGGCTGGCCGGGGTCGCGCGGCTGGCCGACCCGCAGGTGGCCGCCGTGTACGCCGAGCAGTGGACCGGGCTCGGACTGACCTGCCCGATGCGACCGGTCGGCGACGCGGTGGTGGCGTTCGCCGCCGGAACGACGGCGGCCAGCGGCACCGTGCTGATCGCCGGCACCGGTGCGGTCGCGGCCGAGGTACGCGACGGCACGGTCGGGCGGATCGCCGACGGGCTCGGCTGGTTGCTGGGCGACGAGGGTTCCGGCTTCTGGATCGGCCTGGCCGCCGCGAAACTGACCGCACGGGCGCTGTACCGGGCTCCACCGGCCGGTGCACTGGCCGGCGCGCTCTGCGAACGGCTCGACACCACCGACCCGGACGCCTTCGTGACCGGGATCTACCAACTCGGCCGCGACCACGTCGCCGCGCTGGCCCCACTGGTGACCCGGGCCGCCCGGGACGGCGACCCGGCCGCCGCCGGGCTGCTCGACACGGCGGCCGACCGGCTCACCGACACCCTGCTCTCACTGCCTCCGGGACCCGGCCCGGTGGTGCTGGCCGGCGGCGTCCTCCTCGGCGTACCCGAGATCCGCGACGCCGTACAGGAACGGCTCCGCCGCCGGCTCGGCCGATCCGGAACACTGGCCGGTGACGGGGCGGCCGGCGCGGCCCGGATCGCCGCCCGGCACGTCACCGCCCAGATGTAAGGAAGGGCCCCCGCTTATCGTTTTCTGCATAAAGCGGGGGCCCTTGTTAACCGTTCTACTTCGCGGTGAACTCCACCCAGTTGAGGTTGACCAGCCCGGTGGTCGGACCACCGGTCACCGGCTGGAAGACCAGGTAGAGCCGGTGGCCGCCGGCCGGCTGGTCGACCGGCAGGCTCTGGCTGGACCAGTCGTTGTTGCCGGTCGTGGCGTTCAGCGTGGCGGTGCCGACCAGTGCACCGGTCGGGGAGTCGAGCCGCAGCTCGACCGTTGCCCTCGGGGTGCCCGCGGTCGCGGCCGAGCCGCCGGAGACCCGGAACGTGATCGCGCTGGCGTCACCCAGGTTGATCGGATCGAACGCGATGTGGTCACCCGCGTCGATCCCGTTGACGTGCTGGCCGCCACCGGCGTCGCTGGTGTTGGCGACCGTCACGTTCTGCCGCACCTGGGCGAACTCGGCCTGCTGCCGGGGCGTCTGCACGACGACCTGGTTCACCGTGGTCAGCGCCGGCTGCCCGCCACCGCCGAGATCGGTGTACGAGGCGCTGATCCCGCCGTACAGGTAGCCGCCGGCGTGGTCGGCACCGTCGGCCGGGGACTGCAACGTCCCGGTGCAGCCGGTGGTCGAGCCGTGCTCGTGGCCGTGGGTGTCGTGCCCGAGTACGAAGCTGACCGTCACCCGGGAGCAGTCGATGGTGCCGTCCTCCGGGTCGGTGACCGTCACCGTGTACGGGATCTGGTCACCCCAGTTGAAGAAGGAACCCGCGACCGGGCTGGTCACCGTCACCGTCGGCGCGGTGTTGCCGACCGTGATGACCCGGGTCAGCACCCCCGTATTGCCGCTGGAGTCGGTGACCGTCAACCGTGCCGTGTACGTCCCGTTCGCGGTGTACGTGTGCGACGTGCTCGGGTCGGCCGAGTCGACCGTACCGTCGCTGGTGAAGTCCCAGGCGTACGAGATGGACTCGCCCGGGTCCGGGTCGTAGGAGCCGACGGCCGAGAAGTTGACCGTCAGCGGCGCCTGCCCGGAGGTCGGGCTGGCGTTCAGCACCGCCACCGGCGACCGCTTGCCCTTGACGTAGCGGATCACCGAGAGCTGCGCGTCCGGGTTGGCGGTGAAGAAGCCGTCGCCGTACTCCAGCAGGTAGAGGCTGCCGTCCGGGCCGAACTCCATCTCCATCGGGTTGTCGAAGACGAACCCGGGCAGCAGTTGCTCGACCCCGACCAGGTCACCCTTGCCGTTGGTCCGCATCATGAAGATCTTGTCCCGGGTGAACTCCCCGAACACCACGGCGTCGTGGTAGTACTCGGGGAACTTCGTCTCCGAGGTCGACGCCGGGTCGTACGAGTAGATCGGGCCGCCGTGCGGTCCGACCCCACCGGTACCGATCACCGGCCACTTGAAGTCGCAGCTGGTCGGCGGCGTCTCCAGGTAGGCGCCGGGGCACGGGGTACGGGCCTCGTAGGTGTACCAGAACTGCGGCTGCTGCACCGCCGGCAGCACCGTCAGGCCGGTGTTCCGGGGCGAGTCGTTGACGGGGGCACCGCAGTTGAACGGTTCACCGGACGTCCTAGTGGCGAAGTCGTAGTCGATGTACGGCAACGCGGGCGAGTAGCAGTACGGCCAGCCGTAGTTGCCGGCCTTGTTGGTCGAGAACCAGCGCCCGGTGCCCTCCGGCCCACGGGTCGGGCTCGACGTACGGCTGTCCGGGGAGTAGTCCCCGACGTAGACCCGGCCGGAGGCGTCGACGTCGTACCGGAACGGGTTGCGCAGCCCCATCAGGAAGATCTCCGGACGGGTCTTGTTCTCGTGGTCCTGTGCCTCCGGGAAGAGGTTCCCGGCCGGGATCGTGTACGTCCCGTTCGGCTTCACCTTGATCCGCAGCAGCTTGCCCCGCAGGTCGTTGGTGTTGCCGGCGGAACGCTGGGCGTCGTACCCCGGTCCCTGGGTCGGCGACTCGTTGATCGGGACGAAGCCGTCCGAGCCGCCCGCGTTCGTGTCGTCACCGGTGATCAGGTAGAGCAACCCCTTGGCGTCGAACTTCACCTTGCCGGCGACGTGGCAGCAGATGCCCCGGTCGACGTCCACCCGCAGGATCTGCTGCTCGGTGCTCATGTCCAGGTGCGGCGTCGCGCCCTGCACCATCTTCACCCGGGAGAGCTGGTTGTAGCCCTTGAACTTGTCCCAGACCGTGGGGTCGGTGCTGGTGGCCGGGGCGTCACCCTCGTTGACGCCGGGCGTCGCCGGGTTGTCGACCGGGGTGTTCAGCGGCGGCGAGTAGAAGAGGTAGACCCAGTTGTTGGTGGCGAAGTCGGGGTCGATCGCCACGGTCTGCAGGCCGTCCTCGTCGTGGCTGTAGACCGGGATGGTCGCGATCACCGGGCTGGCCCCGGTGGCGGGGTCGTAGAGCCGGATCTGGCCGTTACGGGTGTTGTGCAGTACCCGGCCGTCCGGCAGCACCGCCAGCGACATCGGCTCACCGGGCTCGTCGTTGAGGGTGACCTTCTCGTAGTTGCCGGTCACGGTCGCGCCGCAGTCGCCCTCGATCACACCGGCGGCCCACTGGATGCCACCGAGCAGGTGCTTGGTGAAGGCACCGGACCGATAGGTTTCGACGGAGTGGCCGAGCCCGGTGTACCACGAGCGTCCGCCCTGGTAGTCCTTGCACCAGGCGATCGGGTGGTCGAAGCCCATGCCGCCACCGGCGAAGCTCCGCTCGTCGGCGGTGGCCAGCACGTGCGCGTTGCCCCGCACGTTGGCGGAGAAGTTGTACCACTCCTCGGTCAGGGTCAGGGTGCGCGGCACGGTCTCGGTCGACGGGTGCGCGCGGTCGGCGACGTCGATGTTGCCCGGCTCGACCGGGGACGCGCCGGTCGCCTTCGCGCCGAGCAGGCTCTGGTAGAACGGCCAGTCCGGCTCGGTCTCGGCCGCCGCGTGCACTCCGGCGTACCCGCCGCCGGCCTTGACGTACCGCTCGAACGCGGTCTCCTGGGCGGCGTTGAGGATGTTCCCGGTGGTGTTGAGGAAGATCACCGTACGGTAGCGGGCCAGGTTCGGCTCGGTGAACGCGCCCGCGTCCTGGGTGACGGTGACGGTGAAGCCGTTCTCCCGGCCGAGGTCGCGGATCGCCCGTACGCCGTCCTGGATGGAGGCCCGCCGGGCGCCGGCCGTCTTGGTGAAGACCAGGACGCCGTAGTCGCGGGGCGCCCGGGCGTCGGACCGGAGCGTGGCCGGGCCGTTCTCCCGGGCGACGAGGGTCTCGCCCGAACCGGGAGCCGGGCCGGGATCGGGTACGGCGGCGGCCGGTACGGCGGTGGTCAGGGGAATGATCGTCGCGGTTGCCGCTAGCACGGTCAGCCAGCGGCGCAGGATCGAGTGCATGTTTCCTCCGTCTTGGCACACGGTCGTGCGGGCAGGAACACGCTCGTGCCCCGGCGCGGTGCCACGTCCGCCGGGGATGCCCGGGGGGTGCGGTCGGTGGTTCGCGGGAGGTGGTGCCGGGCGGGGGCGAGGTGCGCCGTCGCGCCCCGCCCGGACGGGTCAGCGACGGTAGATGGTCAGCTCCGACATGTTGGTGTAGCTGAGCGCGGCGAAGTCCAGCGACTGGCCGGGGTTGGCGGCGCCGCCCGGCGCGGAGTCCTGCTCCCAGTTGGCGTGCCGGAAGTCGGCGTCGCCGATGGTCTGGAAGAACTGCTGGAAGTTGATGTCACCCTCGCCCAGCGGCGTCATCTCGTAGCCGTTGGCCAGCGCGCTGTTCCGGTTGCCGTCCTTGGCGTGGAACAGCGGGAAGCGCTTGCTCTGTGACACCACGTTGAGGACCGGGTCGAACAGGTCGGTCTTCTCGCGGCCGTACCGGTCGACGTACTTCTGGTGCTTGAACCGGGCGACGTAGGCCCAGTAGATGTCGAGCTCGAAGAAGACGTACCTCGGGTCGGTCTTCCGGAAGAAGTACTCCAGCCGGCGGGTACCCGAGGAGCGGGTCGGCTTGCCGGTGGCGTCCAGCGGTCCCGCGTCGAGCAGGAAGGAGTAGGCCGCGTCGTGGTTGTGGGTGTAGAGCCGCAGCCCACGCCGCCGGGCCTGCCGGCCGAGCTCGTTCCAGACGTCCGCCGCCGCGTCCCAGTCCGAGGTGTACGAGGAGTTCGTCGGGTCGCTGCCGGTGCCGATGTTCTTCATCCCGAGCGTCTCGGCGATGTCCATCTGCTGCTCGAAGGTCTCCGGGTTGATCGAGGCGTGGGTGCCGTTGGCCACCAGCCCGTTGTCGTCCAGGATCTTCCGGATCTCCGCCGGGGTGATCTGCCGGCCCAGGATCGCGGTGTTCTGGGTGTAGCCGGCGAACTCGACCTCCTTATAGCCGAGTTCGGCGATCCGGGCGAGCACCCGCTCGAAGCCGTACGGGACGCCGCTGTCGTCCGGAGCGGCGGAGATGCGGTCCCGGACACTGTAGAGAATGATCCCGCGGTTCCGGGACGGGATCAGCGGCTCGGCCCTGAGCTGGCCGTGTGCGGTCGCCGGCTTCCCGGTCTGCACCACGTTGGCGCCGACCGCGCTGAGCGCGGCTGCCGCACCCGCCGAGGCGGCGAGGATGCTCCGCCGGGTGAGTTGTCGCCGGGCCGCTGGATCCATCGGCTGGTCTGTCCTGGTCATGTCCCGCGCCTTTCCGGGCGGCCGTGGCCGCCCCGATTCCGGGCGGCGGAGGCCCGCCCGATGTTTGGATCGATTCAAGACCTGCCCTCGGTGCGCGCGGCGGACCGCCAACGCCGCCATCGCGTTGCCGGACTGTCCTTCGAGGGCGCGAAACAACCTGACGGGCGCGCCGGCGTGCCACCCGCGGCGCGCGGGGAGGGGCGTTCCGGCTGTGGCGGCCGGGACGCCTTCGTAAGCTCCGTCGGGCCGGTACCCCAACGGGATATGACGATCAGCGTTCGTCTCTGTTACGGATAGACACACGCTAGAGGCTGCGTCCCGAGAAGAAAAGAGAGAAGTACGGCAACTTTGGTGTGCGTATGCAAAAGTTGGCCGCAACCCACGGAAAGTTGCCCGCGATTCCGACACTCTGGATCGTCGGCGGCCACCCACCGCCGCTCACCCCCGGGTTTCGCCTCCGGCAGGGCCGGGGAAGGCACGGATCATGTTCGACGGATTCACTCTGGACCGGATCGACGTCGGCGACGTGGAACTGCGGGTACGGCACGGCGGCAGCGGTCCCCCGGTGCTGCTGCTGCACGGTCACCCGCGTACCCACGTCACCTGGCACCGGGTCGCGCCACTGCTCGCCCACCGGCACGTGGTGGTCTGCCCCGACCTGCGCGGGTACGGGCAGTCGACGAAACCGCCGACCGTCGCCGACCACTCCACGTACTCCAAGCGGGCGATGGCCCGGGACGGCGTGGCCCTGATGCGCGCCCTCGGGCACGAGCGGTTCGCCGTGGTCGGGCACGACCGGGGCTCGTACGTCGCCCAGCGGATGGCGCTGGACCATCCGGCGGCGGTGACCCGGCTCGTGGTGCTCGACGGGGTACCCATCGGCGAGGCGCTGGCCCGGGCCGACGCCAGGTTCGCCAGCGCCTGGTGGCACTGGTTCTTCCTCGGCCAGACCGCCAAGCCCGCCGAGCGGGTCATCAACGCCGATCCGGACGCCTGGTACCGGGGCACCGCCGAGCAGATGGGCGACCAGGCGTACCAGGACTACCGGGCGGCCATCCACGATCCGGAGACCGTGCACGCGATGTGCGAGGACTACCGCGCCGGGCTGGGCGTGGACCGCGCCGCCGACGACGCCGACCGGGCCGCCGGCCGCCGGATCCGCTGCCCGGTCCTGTTCGGCTGGGCGGCCCGGGACGACATGGTCGAGCTGTACGGCGATCCGGCCGCCATCTGGCGCGACTGGGCCGACGAGGTGGACACCGTCGAGATCGACTCCGGCCACCACATGGCCGAGGAGGCGCCGGCGCAACTGGCCGAGGCGCTGCTCGAATTCCTGGCCGTCCCCGACCGCTCCTGACCCGACGGCCGCTCAGAAGTAGGTGTGCAGGACGTCCACGATCGTGTAGCCGTCGTCGACCATCGGAATGGTCCGCCACTTGTCGAAGGCGGTACACGGGTGGGAGATGCCGAAGCAGAGCAGGTCACCGGGGCGGACCTCGACCTCCGGCGGCACCCGGAGATACGCGTGCTGGTCGTTGAGCCGGGTCACGCTCAACCCGTCGGCACCCTCGACCGCGCCGGAGGCCCGGCGGATCCGCAGCGGGACCGGCAGGCCCTCGTCGTACGGGGCGTCCCGCTTGCCCATCCCGACGATCGCCAGCCCCGGTTCCGGGGTGGAGGTGACCTGTGCCCAGATCTCCAGCGCCTGCTCCAGCGAGCCCTCGTTCCGCACCCGCCGAAACGGGGTGTGCTCGGCGTAGTAGCCGTGGTCGTGGGTGATGTACGCGCCGCTGCGCAGCACCACCCGCAGGTCGTGACCGGGTAGCCAGGCACCGCCGAGCTGGTCGGCCACGATGTCGAACCAGGCGCTGCCGCCGGCACTGACGACCACCTCCGCCGCCAGCAGACCCCGGTCGGCCAGCCGGACCGTCGCCTCCCGGATCCGCCCCAGGTACGCGGTGACCGCCGCGGAGTCGGGCAGGCCACCCTCGTACCCGCTGACGCCGTCCAGCCGTACCCGGGCGGTGGCGGCGACCGCCTCGGCGACCTCGACCAGTTCGTCGACGGTACGGCAACCGGTCCGCCCGCCCGGATGCCCGAGTTCGGCGAGTACGCGTACCGGCCTCGTGCCCGGCTGGTCGGCGAGGGCGGCGCCGATCGCCTCGACCCCGGCGACCGAGTCCACGTAGAACAGTGCCTCGAACCCGTGGTCGAGTTCGCCGGCCAGCCACCGCAGCGGCACCGGGTCGAGGAGCTGGTTGGCCAGCAGCACCCGGGGCACGCCGAGGGCACGGCAGGCGAGCAGTTGGTTGGCGGTGGCCACGGTGACCGCCCAGGCCCCGGCCGCGAGCTGCGCGGTGAACAGCGCCGGTGCCATGGTGGTCTTGCCGTGCGGGGCGAACGAGAAGCCGTGCCGGGCGCAGAACGCGGCCATCGTGTCGATGTTGTGCGTGATGGCGGCGGACCGGGCCACCAGCACCGGCCAGCTGACGGCGCCACCGAACAGGTGATGGCCGGCGGCGGCGAAGTCGGCGGACGACACCGCCGGACCGGGCTGCCAGAACCCCTTGGCCCGCCAGTCGAGGGCAGGCGCGTCGAGCTGATCGCGGAGCACGGCTCTCCCGCAGATGTTCGGATGTGGCTCGCTGTTGGCAGCCGAGCCTGCCTGATCACGAACTTCACGTCAACCGCTTGACGGATCCGGCCGCGAAGGCCCAGGCTGTCCGCATCACTGGAAACGAACTACTTTCGAACCTGGAGCGCCGATGGTGATTGGTCTGGTCATCCACGCCAGCCACCGCGCCGTGTTCGAGGACGCGGCGCGCACCCTGGCCGGGGTGACCCTGGAGTGGGTCGTCTACGAGCACGAGGACGCCGTGCGCCGGCTCGTCGCCGGCCTGCTCGCCCGGCAGCACGTCGACGGCCTGCTGCTCGGCCCCGTCCCGTACGCCAAGTGCCGGGACCTGCTGCCCCCGGACCTGCTCGTCGCCATCCTGCGCTCGGCCGGACTGGACCTGTCGCTGGCCCTGTTCAAGGCCTTGGCGCGCGGCTGGCGGCCCACCCCGGTCAGCATCGACACGTACGACGCGCGGACGGTCGACGAGGTCGTCCAGGCCCTGGAGCTGGACCCGAAACAGATCAGCTGCCTGCCGTACGACCCGGAACAGAGCGTGGCCGAGATCGTGGCGTTCCACCACTCGGCACTGACCCGGACCGGCGCCGAGTACGTGATCAGCCTGCGCACCGCGGTCGCGGCACAGCTCCAGGGCACCACCGGAGTGCTCGGCGGTCTTCCGGGACCCGCCACGCTGCGCGCCCAACTGCACGAGCTGGCCCTGCGGGTGCAGTCCAAACAGGCCAGTGCGCTGCGCTTCGCCGCCGGCGTCTTCCTGGTCGACCGGGCCAGCCCCCAGCTCGACCTGGACCGGGCCCGGGTGGGCCTGATGAACCTGCTCCTCAACACGCCGGAGTTCGGCGACGCCTGGATCGAGAACCGGGGCCGGCGTGGGGTGGTGGTCTTCGCCCACCAGGCGCTGTTCGAGCAGGCGACCAGCGGCTGGGTCTCGCTGCCCGCGCTCGGCCAGGCGCAGGAGACCCTCGGGATCCGGGTCGTCGCCGGCTTCGGCGTCGGCGCGTCCGCCCGGAGCTGCCTGCATCTGGCCGAACGCGCGGCGACCCGGGCCGAGCAGGAGGAGACGCCCAGCGCGTACCTGATCGAGGACAGCGGAGTCATCATCGGCCCGATGAGTCCGGCCGGTTCCGCGGTCGCCTTCACCTATCGCGAGCACGGCGTCGAGCTGGAACGACTGGCCGGTGAGGTGGGACTGAGCGCGGCGACGCTGTCCCGGCTGGCCGCCGTCGAACGGACCCTGGAGGGCCGGGCCATCTCCCCCAGCGACCTCGCCTCCCAACTCGGCATCACCGACCCCAGCGGCCGGCGCCTGATCCGCAAGCTGAGCGACGCCGGGCTGGTCGAGGTGGAGGGCAGCACGCAACTGCACCGCAAGGGTCGCCCCGCCCGCCTCTACCGGCTGGGCATCGGCACCGCGATCGAGGCCCGATGACCGGGCGCGGCAGGGAAGCCGGTTGGGATCTGCTGCTCACCGGCGGCGAGTTGCTCGATCCGGGCAGCGGCCGGACCGGCCGGCACGACGTCGCGGTCCGGAACGGCCGGATCGCCATGGTGGCGCCACGGCTGCCCCGCGACGACGCCGCCGAGGTCACCGACGTGACCGGCCGGCTCGTCACCCCGGGCCTGGTCGACCTGCACTCGCACGTCTACCCGGGCGCGACCTACTGGGGCATCGACCCCGATCCGGTGGCCTGGCGCTCCGGCGTGACCACCTGGGTGGACGCCGGCTCGGCCGGTGCGTACTCGTTCCCGGCCTTCGCCGCCGCCTCGGCCGGCTACGCGGTGCGGGTGCCGGCACTGCTGAACATCTCCGCGGTGGGGCTGATCGCACCCGTCGGCGAGTCCCGGGACCTGGCCAACTGCGACGTCGAACTCGCGGTCGCGACCGTCCGGGCGCACCGGGACACCATCGTCGGGATCAAGGTACGGATGGACCGGCACAACGTCGGCACGCACGGCCTGACCCCGCTGCGCCGGGCGGTCGAGGCGGCGCAGGCCTGCGAACTCCCGGTGATGGTGCACATCGGTGCCGCCCCGCCGACGATCGCGCAGATGCTGCCGCTGCTGCGACCCGGCGACATCATCACGCACTGCGCCAGCGGCATCGCCGCCGGACCGGACGGATTCGACCCGGCCGCGAAGGAGGCGTACCAAGCCGGCGTGCTGTTCGACATCGGGCACGGCTCCGGCGGGTTCGCCTTCGACGTACTCGAGGCGCAGTTGGCGGCCGACATGCCGCCGCACGCCGTCTCCACCGACCTGCACAGCAGGTCGCTGCACGGTCCGGCGTTCGACCTGCCGACCACGATGGCCAAGATGCTGGCCGTCGGGATGAGCCTGCCGCAGGTGGTGGCCGCGGCGACCGTCGGACCGGCGCGGGCGCTGAATCTGACCGGTGGCGTCGGCACGCTCGGCGTGGGCGCACCGGCCGACATCGCGGTCTTCGCCGTGCAGGACGGCCGGTTCGAGTACGTCGACGTGCACGGCCAGCGCCGCCACGCGCCGACCCGGCTGGTGAACGAGCTGACGTACCGGGCCGGTCGACCGCTGCCACCCCGGCTGCCCCAGCCCGTACCGCCGTGGATCCCGCTCACCGATGCCCAGCGGCATGCCCTGGCCAGCCGGGAACGCGCCGTACGCGAACTACTGACCCCACCCCTGGTGGGCCCGGACGGGCTCGCCGAACAGTTTCCCCGACACGGAGGTTGAGTCATGCCCAAGAAGATCGTCGTAGCCGACCAGGCGGCCCCGCCCGGCGGGCCGTACTCGCACGCGGTGGTCGCCGGTGACCACGCGTACCTGGCCGGGGCCTGTCCCGTGCTGCCGGACGGGACGTGGGTCCGGGGCGACTTCGCCGCACAGGCGCGGGCCGCGTTCACCAACCTGGCCAGGGTGGCCGAGGCGGCCGGCGGTGACCTGGGCAAGGCCGTCCGGGTGGGTGTGTACCTGCGGGACTTCGCCGACTTCCCGCAGATGAACGAGATCTACGTCGAGTTCTTCGGCACCGAGAACCTGCCGGCCCGGACCACTCTGCCGGTCGCCCTGAAGGGCTTCGACATCGAGATCGACGCAGTGCTGTACCTGGGCGACTGACCCCGTCGGCGAACCGCCGTCCGGCGTTTGCCGGGCGGTCTGCCGGCGTGCCCGCAAAGGGGCTCTGAGCAGGGAAATTGTGACTTGACGCGACGCTGCGGGGAGCCCAGCCTGTAAGGCATCCATATCGACCTAATTACGAACCTAGCTCGTTATTCGAGGAGAGAGCCCGTGCGGAAACTCCTGGCCCTTCCCGCGCTGCTCGCGCTCGCCCTGGGCGCCGGTGCCTGCGCACCATCCACCGACCAGCCCGCCGACAGCACCGACGCCAAGACCGGCACGCTGCGGGTCTGGCTCTTCGACGAAGCCAACCGCACCGCCAAGGAGGCGGTCGTGAACGAGGCGATCGCCGAGTTCACCGCCGCACACTCCGGCGTCAAGGTCGACGTCAGCTACCTGGCCACCGACACCCGGGCCGAGAAGTACAAGGGTGCGCTCAACGACCCGGCGAGCGCGCCCGACGTGACCGAGGTCGGCAACACCGACCTGGCCGGCTTCGTCGCCTCGAACGGAATGGCCGACGTCACCGAGGACAACAGGTCCTGGTCCGAGGGTGCCGACCTGCCGGCCGACCTGGTGCAGACGGTGACCGTGGGCGACAAGGCGTACGGCGTGCCGTGGTGGATCGGGGTACGGGCGCTCTACTACCGCACCGACGTCTTCACCCAGCTCGGCCTGACCCCACCCACCTCGTACGCCGAACTCGTCACCACGGCCAAGAAGATCCGGGCCGAGCGCAAGGACATGCTCGGCATCGCGGTCGGCGGGCTCTACACGTTCGGCGCCCTGCCGTTCGTCTGGGACGCCGGCGGTGACATCGCCACCGGATCCGGCGGAAAGTACACGGCGGCCATCGACTCGCCCGCCGCCAAGGCCGGGATCAAGGCGTACACCGACCTGTTCAGCGCCGACATCTGCCCGGCACAACAGTGCGTCGACCTGACCGGTGGCGGCACCGTCGAAGCGTTCGCCGCCGGCCGGGCCGGAATGGGCATCCTGGGCAACTTCAACCGCTCGGCGGTGGAGGCCGGCGCGGTCAAGGGCAAGTACGGCGTCGTACCGCTGCCCGGCGCCAAGCCCGGGTCGATCGCGCCCGCCTTCGCCGGCGGCAGCAGCCTGGGCGTCTTCCGCTCCACCACGCACCGCAGCCTCGCCGTCGAGTTCATGCACCTGCTGGCGAGCAAGAAGTACACCCTGAAGCTGTACGACGCGATGGGCTTCGTGCCGGCGATGAAGTCGGGCCGGGCCGAGGTCATCGCCAAGGAGCCGTTCCTGAAGCCGTTCATCGACACGATGGACGCCGGAACGAAGTTCGTCCCGGTCGACAAGGCGTGGACCACGATCGACGCCGAGAAGATCCTGCCGAACATGCTGCAAAAGGTGATCACCGGCAAGGCGACCGTCGACGCCGCCGCGGCCGAGGCGAACACCCAGATCAGTACGGCACTCGGGAAGTAGCGACGTGCCGTCGTCCGTTACGATCCGCCGGCAGCGGCTGACGCCCCTGTGGCTGCTGCTGCCGGCGCTCGCCGTTCTCGTGCCGATGTTCGCGTACCCGCTGTACCAACTCGGCCTGCTCTCCACCTTCGAGTACGGGCAGCCACAGGTCAGCGGCGGTGAACCGGCCCGGTTCGTGGGAACGGGCAACTTCCGTACCCTGTTCGGCGATCCGGCGTTCTGGAGCGTGCTCAACCAGACGGTGGTCTTCGCCGCCGGCTGCGTGGTGGTGACGCTCGCCCTCGGCGCCGCGCTGGCGGTGCTGATGACCCGGATCGGCCGGGTGGCCCGGACGGTGCTGTCGTTCGCCGCCCTGACCGCCTGGGCCGCACCGGCGATGACCGGCTCGGTCGTCTGGACGTTCCTGTTCGACAGCAACCTCGGCCTGGTCAACGAGGTGCTGGGCCTGGACGGCTACAACTGGCTCTACGACCGGACCGTGGCGTTCGCGCTGGTCGGCGCGGTAGTGGTCTGGCACTCCTTCCCGTTCGTGATGATCACCCTGTACGCCGGCATCCAGGCCATACCCGAATCGGTGCTGGAGGCGGCGGCGCTGGACGGGGCGAGCACCTTCACCACCTTCCGCCGGGTCACCGCGCCGATGCTGCGCCCGCTCATCACGATCGTGGTGATCCAGTCGATCATCTGGGACTTCAAGGTGTTCACCCAGATCTACGTGATGACCCGGGGCGGCGGCATCGCCGGCCAGAACATGGTGCTCAACGTGTACGCGTACCAGAAGGCCTTCGCCTCCGCCCAGTACGGGCTCGGCTCGGCGATCGGCATCGTGATGACGGTGATCCTGCTCGTGGTCACCCTCTTCTATCTACGGGCACTGCGCCGCACCGGGGAGGCACTGTGAGTACGGTCCGCCGCCGGATCGCCGATGCCGTCGCGATCGCGGTCGCGGCCGTGACGGTGTTTCCGATCTACTGGATGGTGCTGTCGGCGCTGAAGCCGACCGGCGAGATCCTGTCCGCCGATCCCCGCCCGTGGACCCTGCATCCGACCCTGGACCACTTCCGGTCGGCGCTCGGGGTCAGCGGCTTCGGCCGGTACCTCCTGAACAGCCTGGTCGTCGCGCTGGCCGTGGTCGCGCTGAGTGCGCTGATCTCGTTCCTGGCCGCGGTGGCGCTGACCCGCTACCGCTTCCGCACCCGGAGCACAATCCTGGTGCTGTTCCTGGTCGCCCAGATGGTGCCGGTGGAGGCGCTGAGCATTCCGCTGTTCTTCCAGATCCGCGATCTCGGCCGGACGGTACCCGGCGTCGGGCTGAACACCCTCGGCTCGCTGATCCTGGTACAGCTCGCCTTCAGTCTGCCGTTCGCGATCTGGATGCTGCGCGGCTTCGTCGCGGCGGTCCCGAAGGAGGTGGAGGAGGCGGCCATCATGGACGGTGCCTCCCGGTTCACCATCCTGTGGCGCATCCTGTTCCCGCTGATCGCGCCCGGCCTGGCCGCGACCAGCGTCTTCTCCTTCATCATCGCGTGGAACGACTTCCTGTTCGCGAAGACCTTCATCATCAGCGCCACCGAGAACCAGACCCTGCCGGCCGCGTTGCTGGTGTTCTTCAAACCGGACCAGAACGACTGGGGCGGGATCATGGCCGCGTCGACCCTGATGACCATCCCGGTACTGGTCTTCTTCATCTTCGTCCGGCGCCGGCTGGTCTCCGGCCTCGGCGGGGCGGTGAAGGGATGATGCTGCCGCGCCCGGTCGCCGTCACCCGTACCGGATCCGGCGCCTTCACCCTCGACGCGGCGACGACGCTCGGCGCGGACCCGGCCTGTGCCCGGGTGGCGCACTGGCTCCGGACGACGCTGTCCGGCGCCACCGGCCTGCCGTTGCCCGGACCCGCCGGTCCCGTCGATCGCGCCGCTCACGGGGGCGGCGCGGTCGACGGGACCGGCGGCATCACGCTCGCCGTCGACCCGGCACTGCCCGCCGAGGGCTACCACCTGCGGGTACGTCCCGACGGGATCGCCATCACCGGAGGCTCGCCCGCCGGTGTCTTCTACGGTGCCCAGACCCTGCGACAACTCCTGCCCCCGGCCGTGTACCGCCGCGCGCCGGTGACGGCCGGTCCGTGGACCGTGCCGGGCGTCGAGATCACCGACGCGCCCCGGTTCGGCTGGCGTGGCTGCATGCTCGACGTCGCCCGACACTTCCTGCCGGTCGCCGGGGTGCTGCGCCTCGTCGACCTGCTCGCCGCGCACAAGCTGAACGTGCTGCACCTGCACCTCACCGACGACCAGGGCTGGCGGATGCAGATCCGGCGCTACCCCCGACTGACCGAGGTCGGCGGGTGGCGTGCCGAGTCGATGGTCGGGTCACGACAGCACGAGCGGTTCGACGGCAGGCCGCACGGCGGCTACTACAGCCAGGACGACATCCGGGAGATCGTCGCGTACGCGGCGGAGCGGTTCGTCACCGTCGTACCCGAGATCGACCTGCCCGGTCACACCCAGGCCGCCATCGCCGCGTACCCGGAACTGGGCAACAACCCCGGCGAGCCGGTCGCGGTCGGCACCCGCTGGGGCGTCTCCCGCCGGGTGCTGAACCTCTCCGACGAGACCATCGCGTTCTTCCGGCACGTGCTGGACGAGGTGATGGAGCTGTTTCCGAGCCGGCACATCGGGATCGGCGGCGACGAGTGCGTCAAGGACGAGTGGCGGGCCAGCCCGACCGCCCAGGAGCGCCTGCGGGAACTCGGGTTGCGCGACGAGGACGAGTTGCAGAGCTGGTTCGTCCGGCAGTTCCAGCGGCATCTCGCCGCGAGCGGTCGGGTGCTGTTCGGCTGGGACGAGATCCTGGAGGGCCAACTTCCGCCGGGCGCGACGGTCGCCGCCTGGCGCGGTCCGGCATTGGCGGTCGCGGCGGCCCGCGCCGGACATGACGTGGTGGCCTGCTGGGACACCGCCGCCTACCTGGACTACCGGCAGTCCGACGGTCCGGACGAGCCGATCCCGGTCGGTACGGTGCTCACCGTGGCGGACGTCCGGGCCTTCGAACCGGTGCCCGCCGCGCTGCCGGCGGAGTTGCGGGACCGGATCATCGGTGCGCAGTGCAACCTCTGGACCGAGCATGCCGACAGTCCGCGCGGCCTCGACTACCTGGCCTTTCCCCGGCTGTCCGCGTTCGCCGAGGCGGTCTGGTCGCCCGCAGCCCCGGCCCCGGCCCCCGCCCTGCCTACTGGTCCGGATCCTCGTCCGGCCCCAGCCCCGCCGCAGGCTCCCTGGCAGGAGGACGACTTCGGGCAGCGCCTGGCGGCGCACCTGCGCCGGCTCGACGCTCTCGGTGTCGAGTACCGCCGGCCCGCCGGCCCGCTGCCCTGGCAGCGCCGGCCGGACGCGGCGGGCTGGCCACGGGACCGCGCCGACCGCGAGGCCGAACTCGCCGCACTCACCCGCAACGTCCGCCAGCCCTAGCCGTTCTCCTCAGGTCACCACCCGTACAGCGTCCTAGGACAATGGGGTGGGTCGGCGGTGCCGGTTCCGTCCAACATGGAACAATGCTGGCCGGGTCCGGCGCCGTGCCGGACCGTCGACTCAATGGGAGCACTCGTGCCGGTTACCGCCAACCTCGTCAAGCTGGTCGACAAGGAGTACCAGGACAAGAGCCTGGCCGAACTCGTCGACGCCCCGGTCGCCGCGCTGGCCGGTGTCAGCGAGCGGGCCGCGACGCACCTCAAGGAGGCGCTCGGCATCAAGACCATCGGCGACCTCGGCCGGAGCCAGTACTTCCGTACCGCCAGCGCGCTCGTCAACCTGGCCGAGCACGGCGAGTAATCACTCCGGGGCGTACGCGCCCGGGTATCACCCGTCGGGGTCGCCAGCCATCGCGCTGGCGGCCCCGATGTGTGTTCCCCCCTCCCGCGACACCGGCCCGTACCCGCCGGTCCGGGCGTCCTCGAAAGCCTCGGATGCCTGACGAGGGCCACCGCGTGGCGGAAGCGTCCGCCGGAACGTGTCCCTTGTGGTTGGCATATTCACATCCGTATACTCGGATCCGAGTAAGGGAGGTCCGGGGTGAAACGGCGGAAGGTCAGCAACATGCTCGGCCTCGCCGTGCTCGCCACGGTGGTGGTCGAGCCGATGCACCCGTACGAGATGGCGACGGTGATGCGGGAGCGCGGCAAGGACCGGGACATGCCCATCAAATGGGGCACGCTCTACACCGTCGTGCAGAATCTGGAGAAGCACGGGTTCCTCGAGGTGGTGGAGAGCGGGCGGCAGGGCGGACGGCCCGAGCGGACCGTCTACCGCATCACCCCGGCGGGTCGCGACGAGTTGCGGGACTGGGTCGGTGAACTCATCGCCGTCCCGGAGCCCGAGCAGCCGCGCTTCCGGGCGGCGCTGTCGCTGATGGGCGTGCTCAGGCCCGACGAGACCACCCACCTGCTACGCCAACGCGTGGCCGTGCTGGAGCGGCATCTCGCCGACGACCGTGCCGCGTTGGACGGCTATCGCGAGAAGGTCCACTCGCTGTTCCTCATCGAGGCCGAATACGACCTCGCCATGCGCCAGGCGGACCTGGAGTGGACGCGTGAGCTGCTTGCCCAGCTCAGCGAGGGGACGTTGCCGGGGCAGGACCTGTGGCGCCGGTTCCACGAAACCGGAGAGATACCCCCGGAGGTCGCCTTCGGCTAGGAAAACCGGTTCCGGGGCGGTGTGGCGACACCGGCCCCGGAACCTCGACTCACCACACGGGCGGACCCGGCGGCAAGCGGCAGATCAAGGATAGCCGGGCCCTCCGCGACGATCAGGAGGAGACCCATGAGCACCGTACGCACCAGGCGGCTTCCCATGCTCGGCATGGAAGGCGCGTTGGCCCGCTGGTACACCCACAACCGCGGTTCGGCCAGCCAGCTGGACGCCTATCGGAAGCAGGCCGCCAGCTTCACCGACTCGCTGTCCCCGGGCGCGGAGATATTGGAGATCGCACCGGGCCCCGGCTACTTCGCCGTCGAGCTGGCCCGGCGCGGTTTCGGGATCACCGGCCTGGACATCAGCCACTCGTTCGTCGAGATCGCCGCCGGTTACGCCCGCCGGGAGGGCGTCACCGTCGACTTCCGGCACGGCGACGTCGCGGCGCTGCCCTTCCCGGACGGCTCGTTCGACGTGATCGTCTGTCAGGCCGCGTTCAAGAACTTCCGGGAACCGGTGAGGGCGCTCAACGAGATGCACCGCGTCCTCCGCTCCGACGGCGTCGCCGTGGTCCAGGACATGAGCAGGGACGCCGGCACGGCCGACATCAGGGCCGAGGTGTCGCGGATGGGGTTGTCGCGGCGGGACGCGGCGTTGACCAGGCTGGCCCTGCGGGCATTGCGACGCCGAGCGTTCTCGGCGGAGCGGTTCCGCCAGCTCGCGGCGGCCAGCGACTTCACCACGTGCACCGTGAGCCTGGACGGGATCGGCCTGGAGGTACGCCTGACGCGTACCTCGTGACGGCCGGCACGTGCGGGCCACGGGTGTCGACCGTGGCCCGCACGCGGTGCCGTGCAACGGATGCCGCTACCGGACGGACGCCAGCGGCGCCACCGGCGTGACCAGGTGCCGGGCGTACGCCTCGGTGGTGAAGAACGACGGCAGGTCCTCGCCGAGCGCGGTCCGCGCGAAGACGTCCGCCGCCAGCGCGATCCGGTCCAGGTCGGGCCCGGCGCAGCCGGCCCGCAGCGCCGCCACCTCCTCGTCCAGGATGGACCACACCAGCTCCGCCGTCACCCGACCGCCGTCGGCCAGCGGCGTGCCGTGGTGCAGCCACTGCCACACCTGACAGCGGGCGATCTCGGCGGTGGCCGCGTCCTCCATCAGGTCGAAGAGCGCGACCGCCCCGGTACCGCCGAGCCAGGCGTGCAGATAGCGCAGCGCCACGGCGACGTTGCCACGCACCCCGGCCAGGGTGACCCGGCCGGGTGTCCGGTCGACCGCCAGCAGGTCGGCCTCGGTCACCGACACGTCGTCGCGGAGCCGGTCGAGCTGGTGGGGCCGGTCGCCGAGGACGGCGTCGAAGGCAGCCCGGCAGCCCGGGACCAGACCGGGGTGTGCGACCCACGATCCGTCGAACCCGTCCCCCGCCTCACGTTCCTTGTCGGCCCGGACCCTGGCCAGGGCGACCTCGTTGGCCGCGGGATCACGGCTGGGAATGAACGCCGCCATCCCGCCGATGGCGTGGGCTCCGCGCCGGTGACAGGTCCGCACCAGCAACTCGGTGTACGCCCGCAGGAACGGCACCGTCATCGTCACGTCGCTCCGGTCCGGAAGGACGAAGTCGTCGCGCTGCCCGAAGTTCTTGATGACGCTGAAGATGAAGTCCCAGCGGCCGGCGTTCAGTCCGGCGGAGTGCTCGCGGAGTTCGTACAGGATCTCGTCCATCTCGAAGGCGGCGGTGATGGTCTCGATCAGCACGGTGGCCCGGATCGTGCCCTCCGGGACGCCGAGATAGCGCTGCGCGAACCGGAAGACGTCGTTCCAGAGCCGCGCCTCGCGGTGACTCTCCAGCTTCGGCAGGTAGAAGTACGGCCCACTGCCCGCGTCGAGTAGCCGCTGTGCGCAGTGGAAGAAGTAGAGCCCGAAGTCGACCAGGCTGGCCGAGACCGCCCGCCCGTCGACCACGATGTGCTTCTCCACCAGATGCCAGCCGCGCGGCCGGACCACGATGGTGGCGGGATCGTCGCCGACGGCGTACCGCTTGCCCCGCTCGTCGGTGAAGTCGATCCGGCGGTCGATCGCGTCGACCAGGTTGAGCTGCCCGTCGATGACGTTGTCCCAGGTCGGCGCGAGCGCGTCCTCGAAGTCCGCCAGCCAGACCCGGGCGCCGGAGATGAGCGCGTTGACGGTCATCCTCCGGTCCGGCGGGCCGGTGATCTCCACCCGCCGGTCGACCAGCCCCGGAGCCGGCGGCGCCACCCGCCAGTCCGGGTCGGCCCGGATCGCCGCCGTCTCGGGCAGGAACCCCGGCAGTTGGCCTTCGGCGTACCGGGCCCGCCGGGCCCGGCGGGTGTCCAGCAGCGCCACCCGGCGCGCCGCGAACTCGCTGTCGAGCGCGACGAGGAAGTCGAGGGCCTTCGGGCTGAGGACCTCCTCGAATCGTTCCCCCACCGGGCCGGTGACGATGACTCTCATCGGAACTGCTCCTCCTCGGTCGATCCGCGCAGCGCGGTCGTCTCGGCCGCGGGGTTGAGCACCGTACTGATCAGGTCGAAGTAGCCGGTGCCGACCTCACGCTGGTGCTTGACCGCCGTGTAGCCGTCGGCCTCGGCGGCGAACTCCCGCTCCTGCAACTCCACGTACGCCGGCATGCCCTCGGCGGCGTAGCCCCGGGCCAGGTCGAACATCGAGTAGTTGAGAGCGTGGAAGCCGGCCAGCGTGATGAACTGGAACGCGTACCCCAGGTGCCCGAGTTCGCGTTGGAACTTGGCGATCGCGTCGTCGTCGAGGTGCCTGCGCCAGTTGAACGACGGCGAGCAGTTGTACGCGAGCAACTGGTCCGGATATTGCGCCTTGATCGCCTCGGCGAACTGGCGGGCGACGGCGAGGTCCGGCGTGCTGGTCTCCATCCAGAGCAGGTCGGCGTGGGGGGCGTAGGCGAGGCCACGGGCGATGCACGGCTCGATGCCGTTGCGTACCCGGTAGAAGCCCTCGGCGGTCCGCTCCCCGGTGGTGAAGGCTCGGTCCCGCTCGTCGGTGTCGGTGGTGAGCAGCGTGGCGGCCTGCGCGTCGGTGCGGGCGACGATCACCGACGGGATGCCGGCGACGTCGGCGGCGAGCCGGGCGGCGTTGAGGGTCCGCACGTGCTGTCCGGTCGGGATCAGCACCTTGCCGCCGAGGTGGCCGCACTTCTTCTCCGAGGCGAGCTGGTCCTCCCAGTGCACCCCGGCCGCGCCGGCCGCGATCATCGCGCTCATCAGCTCGTACGCGTTGAGCACGCCACCGAACCCGGCCTCCGCGTCGGCGACGATCGGCGCGAGCCAGTCGGGCCCGGCCCCGCCCCCCTCCGCCGAGGTGATCTGGCCGGCGCGCAGCAGCGCGTTGTTGATCCGGCGTACCACCGCCGGCACCGAGTTGGCCGGATAGAGGCTCTGGTCCGGGTACGTCTGCCCGGCGAGGTTGGCGTCGGCGGCGACCTGCCAGCCGGACAGGTAGATCGCCTTCAGCCCGGCCCGGACCATCTGCACGGCCTGGTTGCCGGTGAGCGCGCCGAGCGCGTGGACGTACTCCTCCTGGTGCAGGAGTCGCCACAGCCGCTCGGCTCCCCGTCTGGCGAGCGTGTGCTCCTCCTGGACCGCACCGCGCAACCGCACGACGTCCTCGGCGCGATAGGTCCGCTCCACTCCCCGCCAGCGCGGGTCGGTGGCCCATTCGGTACGCAACTGCTCTGCTGGTGTACTCATCAGTTCCTCCTCCGGGCTCTGTCTCTTCTGGCGGCCCCTGCGGTCATGGCGAAACCATGGCATGGTCCCGATCGGAGGGTCGAGATACGGAAACAGCCAATTTTTGTAAAGTCCGATCGCAGTTTTGCGAAGTTGCAAATGGTGTTCTTAACAAGTGTGTTAATGTGACGGGATCGGGCGGAGGGAGTCGCCATGGTCAAGACGTTCGCGGGCGCGCGACTACGCCGGTTGCGCGAGGAGCACGGCATCAGCCAGATCGAACTCGCCCGGCAGCTCGCCATCTCCCCCAGCTACCTGAACCAGATCGAGCACGACTCCCGGCCGCTGACCGTCGCCGTACTGATCCGGATCACCGAGGTGTTCGGCGTCGACACCGCGTACTTCGCCCCGCACGACACCCCCCGGCTGGTGTCGCAGCTCCGGGAGGCACTGCCCACCCGGGCGACCCTGCCCGACCTGGCGGAGCTCGCCACCCGGCTACCCGAGGTCGCGGAGGCGGTGATCGACCTCTACCGGCGCTACCGGCAGGCCAACGACCAGCTGGCCGAGGTGGTGGGCGACCGTGAACTGGTGGCCGGGCGGAGCCCGCACGACCAGGTGAGCGACTTCTTCTACCGCCGGCAGAACTACGTGCCCGACCTGGACGAGGCGGCCGAGACCCTGGCGGCCGAACTCGGGGTACGCCGTGGCGAGAGCCGACTGGCCCTGAACGACCGACTGGCCGACCGGCACGGCATCCGGATCGTCCGACAGGACACGGATTCGCTCGCCGGCGAACTGCACCGGTACCGGCCCGAGACTCGCACCCTGCACCTGTCGACGTCGCTGCGCGCCGGCCAGGAGGCGATCCGGATGGGTGCCCAGATAGCCCTGCTGGAATATGCCGACGTCATCGACGAAATCATCGAGGAGGAGAAGTTCGACGATCTCCAGACACAGATTCTCATGCGGGTCGGGTTGGCGAACTACTTCGCCGCCGCACTGATCCTGCCGTACCGGGAGTTTCTGACGGCCGCCGAAACGATGCGGTACGACATAGAACTGCTGACCAATCACTTCGCGATGGGCTGGGAGAGCATCTGCCACCGGCTGAGCACCCTGCAACGCCCCAAGACGCGCGGCGTACCGTTCTCGTTCGTCCGGGTGGACCGGGCCGGCAACATGTCCAAGCGCCAGTCGGCGACGGGCTTCCCGTTCTCCCGCTCGGGCGGGACCTGCCCACTGTGGAACGTGTACGAGGCGTTCAGCGCGCCGGGTCGGGTCATGACGCAGATCGCGGCGATGCCGGACGGACAGCGCTACCTGTGGATCGCCCGTACGGTCACCCGGCATCACGGCGGCTACGGCCAGCCCGGCAAGGTCTTCGCGATCGGGCTGGGCTGCGAGACCCGGCACGCCGGGCGGCTCGTCTACTCCACCGGGGTGGACCTGCACGCGACGGAGGCGGCCACCCCGATCGGGCCGGGCTGCAAGACCTGCACCCGGATGACCTGTCCACAGCGTGCCGCCGCACCGATCAGTCGTCGCCTCGACCTGGACGAGAATCGCAGCACGTTCATCCCGTACCCGTTGAAGGAGCAGCCCACCCGGTAGTGGTTCGCGGTGGAGCGGGGGTGCCTGCCACGCTCACCGGACCTCCCAGTCGATCTTTCGACCCGGCCCATCGTCTGGGATGATTGCCCACCATGGACTCCACAGGTAACGGGCACGCCGTCGTCGTCGGCGCGAGCATGGCCGGTCTACTGGCTGCACGGGCCTTGAGCGAGACGTACGAGCGGGTGACCGTCCTCGAACGGGACAGCCTGCCGACCGGGCCGGCGCCCCGGCGGGGGGTGCCACAGAGCCGGCAGCTCCACGTGCTACTCAGCCGGGGGGCCGAGGTCCTCGACGAACTCCTCCCCGGACTCACGGACGACCTCGTTGCCGATGGAGCCATCCGCCTCGATCCCCAGATCGACACCACGTACTACCTCGACGGCCGGGCCATCGCGCCGGCACCATCCGGTATGACGGTGCTCGGCGCGAGCCGACCACTGGTGGAGCACCACGTACGACAGCGCGTGGAGCGGCTGTCGAACGTCGCGATACGGCCTGGCGTCGATGCGGTGGGACTGTTGACCGGGCGGGGCGGCGCGGCGGTGACCGGGGTGCGGACCAACAGCAGCGATGCCCCGGAACTGGCCGCCGACCTGGTGGTGAATGCGGCGGGCCGTGGTGCCCGGGCGCTGACGTGGCTGCGCGACGTGGGGGTCACCGAACCGGACAGATCCCGGGTCGAGGTGGAGGTCGTGTACGTGACCCGGAACTACCGCTGGGAGCCCAACCACCTCGACGGACGGCACGGTCTGCTCATCGTCCCGATGCCGGGCACCCCCCGTGGCGGCGCCGCCGTCCACATGGAGGGCGACCGTTGGACGGTCGCTCTCTTCGGACTGATCGGCGACACCCCGCCGGTCGACGACGAGGGCATGCTGGCGTTCGCAGACTCGCTGCCGGTCAATGATCTGGCGAAACTGCTGCGGGAGGCGGAGCCGCTCGACGATCCGGTCCAGATGCGGTATCCGGCGAGCGAACGGTGGCACTTCGAGAAGCAACGCCGGCACCTGGACGGCTTCCTCGTGGTCGGAGACGCCCTGTGCAGCTTCAACCCGACCTATGGACAGGGTATGTCCGTCGCGGCGATGGAGGCGTTGATTCTCCGCGATCTGACCCGGGCGCGGACGGCCGCACTGCCGGCCCGGTTCTACAGCGCGGCGGCGAAGGCGATAGACGCCGCGTGGACCCTCTCGGTCGGCAGTGATCTGAGGTTTCCCGAGATCGACGGCCGCCGTACCGCACTCGACCGGACGCTGGCCAGCTACCTCGATCGGTATCGGCTGGCCGCTACCGTGGACCCGACGCTGGCCAGGACGTTCCTTCGGGTCGCGCAGATGTTGGCGCCCGCCAGCGCGATGGTCGCACCGGGACACCTGATCCGGGTATTCCGTGGGTCCCGCCGTGCTCGATGACCAGGGGACGGCGGTACCGGCCGACAGGTCACGGGTCAGCCGGTCGGTTACCGGCCGCTCGTGGCTGGCCAGGTAGCGGCCGCCGGACGCCTGCGCTCAGCTGCCGACCGGCAGGTAGGACATGGCGTGCCGGACGAGTTGGATCAGTGCCTGCTTGGTGGAGGCGCGATCCCTGGCGTCACACCACAGCAACGGCACGCTCGGCTGGAGTTCGAGCGCCGAGCGGATCTCCTCTTCCGTGTAGAGGCACTCCCCGAAGAACCGGTTGACAGCCGCGACGAAGGGAATCCTCCGCCGCTCGAAGTAGTCAATGGCGGGAAAGCTGGCACCCAACCTCCTGGTATCCACCAAGACGATCGCACCAATGGCACCCTGCGCCAACTCGTCCCACATGAACCAGAACCGGTCCTGTCCCGGCGTGCCGAACATGTAGAGCACGACATCGGGCGTGATGGTGATGCGCCCGAAGTCCAGGGCGACCGTCGTGCGTGTCTTGTCGTCCACCCCGGTGACGTCATCGACACCGACGCTGGCCTGGGTCAGGACCTCCTCCGTGGTCAACGGGGGGATCTCGCTGACCGACCCGACGAAGGTGGTCTTGCCAGCGCCGAACCCGCCGGCCACAACGACCTTGATTGACCTGCGATCCACGTAACAGTCCCTCTTGCTCAAAGTCGTTGAAGGCCGGCGAGCACCGTTTCCATAAGCCGAAGGTCGGCGACCTGTTGTTGCGCGGGGGAGCCGATCTTCAGAAAGCGCTGCTCCACCAGCACGTCCACCATCACCTTGACGATGGTGAGTGGCCGGCGCAGGTAGGCCCCGATTTCGGCAATGGACATCCAACTCGCACACTGGTTGACGATGTCCGCGTACTCCGGCTCCAACCGCGAGATGTCGGCCGGTAGAGCGATAACCTGGGTGGCCAGGTCCAGATTACTGTTGCGCGGCCGAGTCCGACCGTGAACAAGAACGTAGAGCGGAACGAGCCCGGGCTCGTCGCGCTCGTCGTCGCCGCTCCATCCGTCAGCCATGGCCTGTGCCTGGGCGGCTGACTGGTCGCAACGGAGCGGGTCGTGTCTTGGTGCCGAGATACTCGCCGATTCGATTCACCAGGCGGCTCATTTCGTAGGCGACCGTTCCCATGTCGACCGCCTGGTCGCAGAGGACGGCCAGCCGAGCGTTCTGCCCGGCGGCCGCGATGAACAAGGTCTGGTCGCCGTATTCCACAATGGCCTGTTGCACGGGTCCACTGTTGAACCGCCTGCCCATGCCCGCAGCGACACTGTACAACGAGGAGGCACCGGCAGCGAGGATCTCGGCCCGATCCTGGGGCATGGACGTCGATTTTTGAATGATCAATCCATCGGTCGACAGCACCAGGGCGTCGTCGACGTCGGGAACCTTCAGCAGGTCGTCCAACATCCAGGTCAGGTCGCCTTGAATGGTCGATTCGGTCACGCTTTCCCGCCTTGGTCGTCTGTGGTTGCCGGTTCGTGGATCCCCGTTGCCTGGCCGGCGGCCCACGCCTGCTGGTATTGCGTGAACCGGCTCCGAGCCTCCTCTGGCGACCGCGCGGGTCTCGCCGTCCTCTGGGTAGCGGCGGGGGGAGGGTCGTCGCGCAGTCCGGGCGCGAGGTGCCGTTGTGGCTGCCGGTGAGGTAGAGGCGGCCGAGTAGCGGCTTGCGGGCTTGGTGAGCCGCTCCCGACCGGGCTCGACGCGGAGGACGCGCGTTGCCGAGGAATTGCTCCGGGATCCGACTGATGGTTACCCATCCTGCCTCCCGCGACGTCGGGCCGCCGGACCTGCGCGGGGGCGGACTTGGATACCGTCTGGGCCGTACCGTTCGGTGATGCCGCGACCGAGGTGGCAGGGGGCGACGCGGCGGGACGTGGTTCGCGACGGGGCGCGGCGTCCGGCTTCGAGGCCGGAGCAGCTGCGGACGGCGCCTGGGGGCCGGCGTCCGGGCGCTCTGCGGCGCCGTTGCCGGCGATGACCCGCTGTGGCAGCAGCACGACTGCCATCAGTCCCCCGTACGCCGACGGGCGCAGGGTCACCTTGATGCCCAGCCGCTTGGCCAGCTCTGCCACCACGTGCAGACCGATCTGCGAGCCGTCCTTGATCGCGGTCACGTCCGGCGTGGGTGCGGTGGTGAGCAGGTCGTTGGCCCGCTCCAGGGCATCCGGCCGCATCCCGATCCCGGAGTCCTCGATCTCGATGACAACGCCCTTGGCGACCTCGTTGCTCGTGACCCAAACGGTGGTGCCGGGTGGGGAGAAGGCGAGTGCGTTGTCCAGGAGTTCGGACAGCAGGTGGATGGTACCGGCGACCGCCTGACCGACTATCGCGACATCGGGCGCACTGCGCTGGGTGACGCGCTGGTACTGCTGTGCCTCCGCGGACGCGGCCAGCATCACCCGGCCCACCGGTACCGGGTTCTGGAAGCGCCGGCCGATCTGGTTACCGGTCAGGATAAGGAGGTTCTCCAGGAACCGCCGGGACTGCGTCAACTGGTGGTTGATATCGAACAGCTTGCTCAGCAGGCCCTCGTCACCGACTAGGTTCTGGACCTCCTCGATGACCTTCAGGCCCCGTTGCAGCGGCCGTTGCGGACGACGCGCGACGCCCATCAGCATCGCGTTACTGGCGGTCCGGGTCTTCGCCTCCTCGATTGCCGCAGCCGCCGCAGCCTGCAACGACCTGTTGAGGACCTCGGCCAGATGGCCGATCTCGTCACTCCCGTAGTCCCCCAGCGGAAGCTCGGCCGCGGGATCCACCTTCTCGTGCCGGCGCAGCCGCTCCATCATGGCCGGCAGCCGCTGGTCCACCATGGCCGCCGCGTCCTCGCCCAGCCTGGCAAGCCGGACCGGCAACTCCCGCGACTGCCGAAATGCCCACAGGATCGCGGCGATCGCGATGGACAGCGCGACCAGGCTTGCGACCGACGCCATCAGCAGCTGGTTGTTACCGGTCCGCAGGGCCTCCGCCGAAACCTCGTCGGCCTGCGCGACGGTCACGTCGATCAGCCGGTCCGAGACCTGCCGGGTCAACGTCTCCCAGCGGGCCCTCGTCGCGGACAGGGTGGCGGGAACGCCGTTCCGCCACGCACCACCGGTGATGATCGCGTGCTCGGCGGCGACCAGCTCACGCCAGAGGTCGCTGGACGTGAGGTCCTTCAGACGCTCTCCTGGGCCCGGTCGCAGGTGTGGCGCGATGGTGGCCAGTCCGGCGTGGTACGAGCCCACCAGGCTCACGAACTCCAGGTAACTCTGCTGGTCGAGCGCCCGGGCGCCGAACGCGCCGTCGATCCTCGACGCCGCCCGGGACATCAGGTCGCTGGCCCGGAACGCATCGGTGGCCGTAATGCCGCCCTGGGTCGCCGTCACGTCGGGCACCACGCGGGCCTGGGTGTCGAAAAGGGTGGTTGCGGCATCGAGCAGGTCGTTGTAGAACGCGAACGTGCGTTGTCCGTCGATCGATCGGGAGTCGACCGTGCCTCGCACGCTCGGCAACTGATCCAGGTACGCTGACAGCGCCCGCCACCGCGTCACAATGGAGTCGGGCGCATTGCCAAGCGCCTCCGTCGCCACAGCACGCAACCTGGACAGTCGCTCGTCGGTCACCTTTCGCTGGTCGACCAGACCCTGCAAATCACCGGACCGCTGCGCAAGGTGGGAGATACTCAGCCGCCGCTCCTGCTGGATCGAGGTCAACGCGGCAACTGCCGGGATCGACACGCTCCGAACCGACTTGGCAACCGCGCTGGTGTAGAAACCTTGGAAGACCAGGTACCCGGATGCCACGAGCCACAGGACCACGATGACGATACTGGGGGCAAGCACCAGACGAATGACGTGCCGCCTAATCGACTTTTGCCGACCACGGCGTCGAGTCGACGCCGTTGCCTGACCACGGATCTCCGAATCAGGCTGTTGCCCACCCGCACGGTCGGCATGTGAATGCGCCAACGTCCATCCCCAATCAAGGGCTCAATAGGGACCAGCAGGGCGAACGTTACGACCAATGCTGATGCGGGCGCAACCCTACCCAACCACAACGAGAACCCTGTCGTTGCCGCCTCCCAGGACCACTTCAGAGCGGCAGTCAGTAGGAGACAGCCCCTGAGCTGCATGCGTGCCGAAGAGGAGCCGAAGCGACGCAGGGGAGTCACGTAGTCGGCCTTACTCCCCGGCCGCGCAGAGCCCGGCCAACGACGACTGACGGCCGACGGCCCCTCGAACGGGATGGGCTATTTATCCTACTTGCTGGCAATTCACCGTTTAGGTTGATCACAGAAGGAGACTCGCCTGTCGCAGGAGGTTCCGCTGGTGTTCGCCGCTGTGGGACGGTTCGTGGTCCACCATCCGATCTGGGTGATCGTGGCCTGGGTGATCGCCGCGGCAGCTGTGATCGGTCTCGCGCCCACGCTGACCGCCACCACCGACGAGGCGTCCTTCCTGCCCTCGCACTACGAGTCGATCCGGGCGGCGGAACTACAGCGGAAGGCGTTCCCACAGGCGGCGACGCCGGCAGCGATCATCGTGTTCGAGCGGAAGGACGACGCGCCGCTGACCGACGCCGACGCGGCGAAGGTCGCGGCGATCGCGCAGGCACTCGGCGGACAGCGGATCCCGGACGTCCTCGCCCTCGTCCCGACGCCACCGTCGCCGAACCGGTCGATTCAGATCATCGCGGTGCAGCTGACCCCGCAGCGCAGCGCCGCGGACCAGGCGCAGGCCGACGCGGTGCAGCGGTTGCGGGACGCGCTGCCCGCCCAACTCGACGGGTCCGACCTCAAGGCTGGCATCACGGGTACGGCCGCGCAGGCCCTCGACGCCCAGAATTCCGGAGAACGGGCAAATCTGATCATCGGGGTCGCCACGATCGGCCTCATCCTGGTCCTGCTGTTGATCATCTTCCGGAGCCCGATCATCGCGATCCTGCCGGTGGTCATCATCGGCCTGGTGTCGCAGATCGCGACCGGCCTGATCGCCTGGGCCAACGACGCGTTCGACCTGAAGACAGACAGCTCGGTGAGCGCGATGCTCATCGTCGTGCTGTTCGGGGTCGGCACCGACTACATCCTCTTCCTGATGTTCCGCTACCGCGAACGGTTGCGGCTGGGCGAGGACCCGAAGACGGCCATGGTCAGCGCGGTCGCCCGGGCCGGCGAGGCGATCGCGTCCGCCGCCGGTGCGGTCATCATCGCCTTCCTGGCACTGGCCCTGTCGACGCTCGGCCTGTTCCGGTCCCTCGGGCCCGCGCTGGCGATCGCGGTCGCCACCACCCTGCTCGCCGGCCTCACCCTCATCCCGGCGGTGGTGTCGCTGCTCGGCACCAAGGTGTTCTGGCCGTCGAAGGCGTGGCGGCACGAGCCACGCGGCGCGCGGTTCGCCGCGATCGGCCGCTCGCTGGGCCGACGGCCGGCGGTGTACGCCGCGGTGTCCGGCGGAGCGCTGGTCGCACTCGCGGTGTTCGCGTTCGGCTTCCACCCCAACTTCGACCTGAGCAGTGGATCGACCGCGACCGAGTCGGAGTCCAACGTCTGGAGCAGAGAACTCCTCAAGGGCCTGCCGGCCGGCGCGACCGAGCCGTCCAACGTGTTCCTGCGGTCCGACACCGGCGGCCCGCTGCCGTCCGGCCAGCTCGACGCGTACCGGGGTGAGCTGACCCGGGTGCCCGGCGTCGGGCAGGTCGGCGCACCGACCCTCTCACCGGACCGGACCGTCGCGAACTTCCAGGTGACCCTCGCGGACACGCCGCAGTCCGCCGCGGCACTGCGGACCGTCGACGGCCCACTGCGTCGTACCGCGCACGCGGCGGCACCCGACGGGACGACCGCGTTAGTCGGCGGCATCACCGCGGTGTTCGTCGACATCCAGGCGGCGGTCGACCGCGACTACGCGGTCGTGTTCCCGGTCGCCGCCGTTCTCATCATGATCATATTGGGGTTGCTGCTGCGCAGCGTCGTCGCGCCCTGGTACCTGATGCTCTCGGTCGGCCTCGGCTTCGCGGCAACCCTGGGCGCCACCGTGCTGATCTTCCAGATCGGGCTCGGCGAGCCCGGCCTGATCTTCATCCTCCCGGTGATCATGTACCTGTTCGTCGTCGCGCTCGGCACCGACTACAACATTCTGATGGTCGCCCGGCTGCGGGAGGAGGCACGGGAGGGCCGGAGCCCCCGGGACGCCGCCAGCATGGCGATCCGGCACGCCGGACCGACGGTCGCCGCCGCCGGCCTCATCCTCGCGGGTACGTTCGCCTCACTCATGCTCGCCGGCAACAGCACCCTGACCCAGATGGGCTTCGCCATCTCCTGCGGCATCGCCATCGTCGCCTTCGTGATGTCGCTGTTCCTCACCCCGGCCATCACCGCCCTGCTCGGCCACGCCGCCTGGTGGCCGGGTCACGAGGACACCGGCGCCAAGCCGACCGAGTCAGCCGAGCACCCGTAGCCGGATGCCCGTCATCTGCCCAGCACCCGCAGCCAGATGCCCGTCATCTGCCCAGCACCCGCAGCCAGATGTTCGTCGCGTCCGGTGCGGAGGTCAGACTGAGGCGTTCGAGCTGCACGGTGCTCCCACCGGGATGGTCGAAAAGGCGGACGCCGTCGCCGAGCAGGACCGGGGCGAAGGATACGAAGATCTCGTCGAGGATCCCCGCCTCCAGGCACTGCCGGGCGATGTCGGCGCCGAGGACGTTCACGTACCGCTCCCCCGCGGCAGCCTTGGCGGCGGCGACAGCGGTGTCCAGGTCGCCGACGAAGGTGACGTCCGGAACCTGGATCTCCGGGGCGTGGTGGGTGAGCACGAACTGCGGCCCGCTCCACGCCCCACCGAACGCCTGCCCCTCCTCCGGCCTGCCCTTGTACGGATCGTCGCCGCCGAAGGTACGGCGACCGACGAGCAGCGCTCCGATCCTGGGGACCAGCTCGTCCACCGCCGGGTTGGGCCCGACGTGCTCGGCCAACCAGGACATGTCACCACCGGGGCCGGCGATGAAGCCGTCCAGCGACATGCTGGCCGAGTAGAGCAGCTTGGCCATGAGGTCCCTCCGTCGAGTTCAGGTCCCGGCTTGTTCCGTGCAGACGGCGGCCCGCTCACTCGGTGAAGCCGGCGGACCACCGGGCGTACGGGCCCGGCATCCGGTGGCAGCGCACCCGCAGCAGGCTACCTCCGGTCGGCACCTACCCGGCGGATCGGGATGCGGCGGGCCGGGCACCGTCCTACGGTGGGGACATCAGCTACCGAGAGGGGTCCCGTGCAACCGCAGGACTGGTTCCTCACTGCGGCGGAGCGCGGCAATCCCGACTCTTCGCTGCCCGTCTGGTGCGACGACAACCTCGTCGAGCCACTGATCCATGGGGCGACGTACTTCGACCGGCTGGTCTCGGAGGTGCGGGAGCTGCGCGAGGGCGACCACGCGTTCTTCACCGACTGGCGCGGCGACCCGGACGAACGGCTCCGCGACGCGGGGCCGACCATCGCCGAACTGCTGGCCGACGCCGCCCGGCGCGGAGTCGTCGTCAAGGGGCTGATCTGGCGCTCACATCTGGACAAGCTGGCGTACAGCGAGGAGGAGAACCGGCACCTCGGCGACGCGGTCGAGGCGGCCGGCGGTGAGGTGCTGCTCGACCAGCGCGTCCGGCGGGGCGGCTCACACCACCAGAAGCTGGTCGTACTCCGGCATCCCGGCCGGCCGGAGCGGGACATCGCGTTCGCCGGCGGCATCGACCTGTGCCACAGCCGACGCGACGACGGCGACCACCGGGGCGACCCGCAGGCGGTGGCGATGGCCCGGGCGTACGGCGACAATCCGCCGTGGCACGACGTGCAGCTGGCGCTGCGGGGTCCGGTCGTCGGCGCACTGGACCTCAGCTTCCGGGAGCGCTGGACCGATCCGGCGCCGCTGGACCAGCACGGGCCGATCAGCACGGTCCGGGATCGGCTGCGCGGCGCCGACCTGCACGCCGACCGCCTGCCGCCGCAGCCGCCCGATCCGCCGCCGTGCGGGCCGCACCGGGTCCAGGTGCTGCGGACCTATCCGGCGATGCGCCCGGCGTACGGCTTCGCGAAGCGCGGCGAGCAGACCGTCGCCCGGGGCTACACGAAGGCGATCCAGCGGGCTCGACGGCTCATCTACCTGGAGGACCAGTATCTCTGGTCCAAAGAGGTGGCGAAGCTGTTCGCCGATGCGCTCCGGGACAACCCCGGCCTGCACCTGGTCGCCGTCGTGCCCCGGCATCCCGACGTCGACGGCCGACTCGCCCTGCCGCCCAACCAGGTCGGCCGCGAGCAGGCGATCGCGCTGTGCCGTGCGGCGGCCGCCGACCGGGTGCACGTCTTCGACGTGGAGAACCATGCCGGTACGCCGGTCTACGTTCACGCCAAGGTCTGTGTGGTTGACGACGTCTGGTGCAGCGTCGGCAGCGACAACTTCAACCGCCGGTCGTGGACCCACGACAGCGAGCTCTCCTGCGCGGTGCTGGACGACACCCGCGACGAGCGTGCACCGCACGACCCGGCCGGGCTCGGCGACGGGGCCCGACGGTTCCCGCGCGACCTGCGGCTCGCGCTCTGGCGTGAGCACCTCGACCGGTCCGACGACCAGGATCTGCTGGACCCCGATTCGGCGGTACGCGCCATCAGCGCCGCCGCCGACGCGTTGCGCGACTGGCACCGGGGCGGACGCGTCGGGCCCCGCCCGCCGGGTCGGCTCCTTCCGCACGAGACCGAGCGGCTGCCGTGGCACCAGCGGCTCTGGGCAGTCCCGGCCTACCGGCTCGTCTACGACCCCGACGGCCGCGCCTGGCGGGAGCGCCGCGCCGGCACCTGGTAGGCACCGTTGCGACCGGCACCGGCACCGCCGTCCCCGCCCCGTGACCCGTGACCCGTGACCCCCGTGCCTGTCGGGGAAAACCCGGGTGCGCGGCGGTGGCGCCGGACCCACACTTGATGGATGGACGTCGACGCCTTCGTACGCGACGGCTTCGTGGCGGTACGCGGCGCCTTCGACCCGGAGACCGCGGCCGGATGCCGGAGCCTGATCTGGGCCGCGCTGGCCGAGCACGGGATGTCCGAGGCCGACCGGAGCAGTTGGGTCCGCCCCTCCGTCCGTGTCGACTGCCCCGACGGCACCCCGTTCAGGGCGGCCGGGGCGTCCCCGGCGCTCGTCGACGCGTACGACGCGCTCATCGGTCGGGGACGCTGGACCCGGCGCCCGGATGTGGGCGGCAGCGTCCCGGTGCGGTTTCCGTCCGAGGAGTACCCCGGCGACGTCGGATACCACATCGAGGGCAACTGGTGGGGTGGCGACGAGTACTGGACCAACGTGCGTTCCCGGGGCCGGGGGCTCCTGGCGCTGTTCCTCTTCTCCGACGTCGGCCCCGACGACGCGCCGACCCGGCTCGTGGTGGGCTCCCACCTCTACGCGGCCCGGGTCCTCGCCCCGGCCGGCGAGACCGGCATGGGCGGTGGTGCCGTCGCCGAGCGACTGCGACCGTCGGTGTTCTGCCGTCGCGCGGCGGAGGCCACCGGCCGGGCCGGCGACGTCTACCTGTGCCATCCCTTCGTCGTGCACACCGCGACCTGGCCGCACCGGGGTACGACGCCCCGGATGATGGCCCAGCCCGGGGTGGAGGTCCCGGACGGGTTCACCCTCGACGGCACCGACCCCTCGCCGGTGGCCCGGGCGATCGTGACCGGGCTGGGTGCGGCCGACTGACCGTGGGAGGGCGGACGCGCCACCGGCAGGACGTAGCGGGATGCCCGATACTGGCTCCATGGTGCGGATCGGAACCCTGGTCCTCCACGTCGCCGACGTTCACCGGGCCGCGCGGTTCTGGACCGGCGCGTTGGGATACGTCCTGCGCGACGGTCCGATCGGCGACGAGTCCCCGGTCCTCGTCCCGGCGGACGGCAACGGGCCGACCATCACCCTGGACGAGACCGACTCGACGCACCTCGATCTGCACGTCGCGGACGAGGCCGAGCAGCGGGCCGAGGTCGAGAGGCTGATCTCGCTCGGCGCCCGGCGCGTTCCCTGGCGCTATCCCGACGACGCGAACTTCGTCGTGCTCGCCGACCCGGACGGCAATCTGTGCTGTGTGGTGAACACCGGCGCGGGGTGAACCCGTCCGGAGTGCGCGGCGTAGCGGCGGCTGAGCCGGTACGGCCGGCGGCTCACGCCTGAAGGTCGAGTGTGGCCAGTTGGTCCTGGCACTCGGCCGCCTCGGGCACTCCGAGCGTCACGTACAGGGCATTCGCGGAACTCCAGTGTGTCGCCGCACGCTCGCGGTCACCGGTCCTCCGGTACGCCCGTGCCAGCCCCGCGTGCGCGCGGGCCTGCTCGTACGGGTCCCCGATCTCGGTGGCGAGGGTCAGCGCGGTGGAGTGCTCCGTCCGGGCCCGTGCCGGCTCGCCGAGGCGGTACAACGACTCGCCGAGACTGTTGGTCGACGACGCCTCGCCCGCCCGTTCCCCGACCCGGCGGAGCAGGGTGAGCGCCTGCTCGATGGCGGTCAGCGCGGAGGCGTGGTCGCCCTGCCGGAGCCGGACCCGGCCCAGGCCGTCCAGGGCGTGCGCCTCCCCCGCCCGGTCCCCCACCGCCTCGAACAGCGCGAGCGCCCGCTGGTACCGGCTGGCGGCCCTCGGCAGACGCCCGACGCGCATGTGCAGGTCACCGAGGCTCGACAACGCGTACGCCTCCCCGGTCGCGTCCCCGATCCGCTGGCACAGGATCGCGGAGCTCCGCAGGTGGACCGTCGCCTCCCGATAGCCGCCCTGCCGCAGCAGCACATGACCGAGGTTGCCCGCCGCCCGCGCCTCGCCGGCACGGTCACCGACCCGACGGCACAGCAGCAGGGCGTCCCGCAGTGCCACGGCCGCTTCCGCGTACCGGCCCTGCCGCTGGTGGACGTGGCCGAGGTTGCCCAGCGCCCGGGCCTCGCCCGCGCTGTCGCCGTGCTCGCGGCAGAGCACGACCGCCCGTCGCAGCCGCTCGATCGCCGGGGCGTACCGGCCCTGCTGCGCGCACATCACGGCAAGACCGGTCAACAGGTGTGCCTCGTTGATCCGGTCCCCGGTGTCCCGCGCCGCGCCCAGGGCGTGCTCGTGCATCCGCTCGGCCTCGGCGAAATAGCCGCCGCTCTCCAGGTACCGCAGCATCGTCAGGGTCATCCGGATGGCGTGCGAGGACCGGCCGCGTTCGGCCGCCCGGACCGCGGTGGCGACCAGGGTCGCCCGTTCGGCGTCCAGCCACTCCCGCGCCGCCTGCGGATCCGCGATCGGTGCCGGGGACACCGACGGCGTACCGACCCGCGGACGGCGGTGCCGCTCCGCCGGGTACAACATGTCCATGGCCGCCGCCGCCGCGAAGAGTTCGTAGTCGAACAGGCGGTCCAGGGCGGCGTCGGCCTCCGCCACCGACTCGTCGGCCGCGCAGCGTTCGGCCGCGTACGCGCGGAGAAGGTCGTGGAAGGTGTACCGCTGATCTCCCTCGGGCTGCACGAGATGCGCCCGGGCGAGCGTGTCGAGCAGCTGTCGGGCCTGCTCGGGCTCCGTGCCGAAGAAGGCCGCCGCGGCGTACCGGTCGATGTCCGGCCCCGGGTGCAGGCCCAGCATCCGGAAGGCCCGCGCGGCGGCCGGAGCCAGTTGCTGGTACGACCAGGACAGCACCGCCCGGACGCCGGTCCGTGGATCGCCACCGGCGTCGAGCAGATGGAGCCGCCCCTGCTCGTCGGCCAGTTCACGGACCAGTACGGCCAACGGCGCGGTCGGCCGGGTGAGGATGAGCTCGGCGGCGACCCGCAGGGCCAGCGGCAACCGCGCGCAGCGGCCGGCGAGCGCGGCGGCTGCCTCGGATTCCCGGGCGACCCGCTCGCCGAGGGTTCGCCAGAGCAGTTCGACGGAGTCCGCGGTGGAGAGCAGGTCGAGTCCGATCCGGTCCGCGCCGTCCCGCGCCACCAGGCCGGCGAGGGTGTCCCGGCTGGTGACCAGTACCGCGCAGGAGGCGCTACCCGGAAGCAGTGGGCGCACCTGATCCACCGATGCCGCGTTGTCCAGGACGATCAGCATCCGTCGGCCGTCCAGCTGGCTGCGGTACCGCGCGGCGCACTCGTCGAGGTCGAACGGGACCTCGGTGCCGGGCACGCCCAGGGCACGGACGAAGCCGGCCAGTGCCTCCCGTGCGGGCATCGGCTGGTCGATGTCGTAGCCACGGAGGTTCACGTAGAGCTGCCCGTCGGGAAACCGGTGTCGGGCACGGTGGCCCCAGCGCAGTGCGAGGGCGGTCTTGCCGACCCCTGCGGTACCGGACAGCACGACCGTCGGTACCGCCGAGGCTTCCGCTCGGCCCTCCTCCGGTGGCCGTAGCAGCAGCCGGTCCAGCATGGACGTCTCGGCCGAGCGTCCGATGAAGCCGGACACGTCCGCCGGGAGCTGAGCGGGGCCGGCCGGCCGGACCGGATCCCCCTGCGGCCGCCCGGCCGGCCGGGCCGGAGCCGCCGGACCCTGGTCCGGGGTACGCAGCGCGGCGCGGTAGGCGGCGGCCAGCTCGGGGCCGGGCTCGACCCCCAGTTCCTCGATGAGCCGCTGGCGGACCTCCCGGAAGGCGGAGACGGCCCGATCACGGCGTCCCATGGCGTGGTAGGCCCGGATCAGCAGGCCCTGAGCCGTTTCGTCGAGCGGGCTGTGCGCGGCAGCCTCCTCCAGCGCCGGCAGCACGTCCGCCGCCCTGCCGGTGGCGATCATGACCTCTCCGTACCGGCTCACCGCCGCCCGCCGTTCCTCGATCAACGCGACGACCTTCGGATGCCGGGCGAGCAGCGGAGCATCGACGAGCGGCGCACCACGCCAGAGCGCCAACGCCCGCTGCAACAGCCGCGCCGAGCTGGACGGGTCGCCCCGACGCTGCGCCTCGGCCGCCGCGCCGGCAAGTTCGCGGAACCGGAGCAGATCGAGGTTCTGCGCCGGTACGGCCATCGCGTACCCGTCGCCGACCCGGGGCAGGACAACGCTCCGGGTGTGGGTCTGGCGATTGGGTTCGAGCAGACGACGCAGATTCTTGACGTGGGTCTGGATGATGTTCGTCGCGGTCGGTGGCGGCCGGTCGTCGTCCCAGAGCGCGTCGATGATCTCCGCCCGGGTCATCGGTCGGCCCGCCGCGAGGGCCAGCAGTCCGAGAACGGTGCGCTGGCCGGGCGAGGAGAAGTCGATGTGGTGTTGTCCACGCCAGGCCCGTACCGACCCGAGAATCTCCACCCGTACGGCGTCGCTGCCGTCACCGCCCCCGGCATCGGAAGGCGTGCCGGAGAAGTCCCCACGAGCCACGGTCATGCCGTCTCCCCCATGCCTAACAGCGTGGCCCGCGGCGGATATCGAGGCAAGGGGGTCGATTCGGCGGTCGACTTCCCGGCTGTCAGCCCTTCCCTCGCGATCGCCGATCGCACATCCTGGAATCATGAGCGAGGTACTGCCGATGCCGAGCTTCGGTGACCTGTTCACCGACACGCGCGGCGGCGACCGGACGATGCGGGTCAGCTATCACGACGAGCGTGGCACCGTCGTGGTGTCCCTGTGGCTCGGACCGGTGTGCCGGGGATCCTTCCGGCTGGCCGTCGGTGACGTGCGCAGGCTCGCCACGACACTCAACGAGATCATGTTGTCCGTCGACTCGGTCGCCACTGCCGGGCCGTCGTCCGATGGACCCGCTCCGGACGCGGAGGTGTCGGACCCGGAGACGGCAGGCGTCGGCGCGGAGAAGTCGGCGGTGCCGTCGATCGACCGGCCCGACGAGGTCACCGGTGCCGTCGACAGCACCCGGCTGACGTCCCTACCGAGACTCCGGGTCGCCTGACTATCCCTTGAGGCTGCCCGTGGTCAGGCCGGACATGATGTTCCGCTGGAAGAGCAGGAAGATGATGACGGTCGGGATGGCGGCGATGACCGAGGCGGCGATCACGACGTTCATCGGCGTACCGCCGGCGAAGGCGTAGATGCCGACGCTGACCGTTCGGGTCTCGGGCGACGGCATCACCAGCTTCGGCCAGAGGAAGTCCTTCCAGACCGCCGTCACGGCGAAGATCGAGACGACGCCGAGGATGGGGCGCGACATCGGCAGGATGATCGACCAGAGCGTACGCAGCGGCGTCGCGCCGTCCATCACGGCCGCCGCCATCAGGTCCTCCGGGATCGAGTCGAAGAACCGCTTCAGCAGGAAGATGTTGAACGCGTTCGCGACCAGGGGCAGCCAGATCGCGAACGGCGAGTCGAGCAGGTTGATGTGCAGGATCGGCAGGTCGATCACGGTCACGTACTGCGGGACGATGAGCACCATCGCCGGGATCATCAGCGTCGCCAGCATCAGGCCGAGGATCGCGTTGCCGAAGATCGGGCGGAGCTTCGACAGGGAGTACGCCGCGGCGGTGTCGAGGACGAGCTGGAACACCAGCGCGCCGGCCGCGTAGTAGAACGTGTTGAAGAGCAGCTTGGCGAGGTCCAGGTTGTGCCACGCGTCGACGTAGTTCTGCGGCTGGGGATCCATCGGGAACAGCGACGGCGGCGTCTGCGCGATCTCCTGGCCCGACTTGAGCGCGCCGGTGACCATCCAGTAGAGCGGCCCGAGGAAGACCAGCGTGAACACCACGACGACGACGGCGAGCAGCGTCCAGTAGAGGATCCTGCCGCGTCCGCGTCGGAGCTGGGCGTGGGAGATGAGCGTCCGGGTCCCGGAGTCCTGTGCCATTGGTGGCCCGTCCTAGTCCTGTTTCGCAGTCAGCCGCACGTAGACGGCGGAGAAGCCGGCCAGCACCACGAGCATGATCACCCCGAGGGCCGCAGCGCCGTTGAGGTCGTTCTGGAAGAACCCGTGCTGGTAGATGAGGTACGCCACCGAGGTCGCGGAGTCCTCCGCGCCCGCACCGTTGGCGAGGATCAGCGGCTCGATGAAGAGCTGCATCGTGGCGACGATCTGGAGCATCGCCAGGAGCGCGAGGATCAGCCGGGTCTGTGGGATCGTCACGTTGACGATCCGCCGCCAGATCCCGGCACCGTCGAGCTCGGCCGCTTCGTAGAGTTCGCCGGGGATGTTCTGCAGTGCCGCCAGGTAGATGAGCACCGCGCTGCCCATGTTCATCCAGGTCGACGCGATCACCATCGCCGGCATCGTCATCTCGGGGGACTGCATCCACTCCGAGGTCGGCAGGTGCAGCGCCTTGAGGATCGCGTTGAAGAGCCCCGCCTCGCTGGGGTCGTACGCGTAGTACTTGAAGAGGAAGAGCGCCGAGGCCGGCGGCAGCATCACCGGCAGGTAGACCAGGATCCGCAGGTACCCCTTGGCGTGGCGGAACTCGTTGAGCAGGATCGCCACGAAGAACGGCACCGCGTACCCGAGGACGAGCGCGAGAACCGTGAAGTAGAGCGTGTTCTTCCAGGCGGTGAGGAAGCTGGGATCGTCGATGATGCGGGAGTAGTTGTCCCAGCCGACCCAGGTGGTCTCGCCGCGCCGGGTGCGCTGGAAGCTCATCACGATGCCGCGGATCATCGGGTACCAGGAGAAGACGGCGAAGCAGACCACCGCCCCGATCAGGAACGTGTGCCCGGTGAGGTTGTCCCGTACCTTGCGGCCGAGGCTCGTACGCCTCTGGCCTGCCGGGCGCGTCGGCGCGGGGCGACCAGGCTCTCTGGTCGTACCCGGGACGGTGGTGATCGCCAAGGCAACTCCTGCGGAAGTCGGTGACGTCGACGGTGTGGCGCGGGTGTGTGGGGGCCGGCGTGCCGGCCCCCACCCGCTTCGGATCAGCTCTCGGCGGCCAGTAGCTGGTTGACCTTGCCTTCGGCCGTCTTGAGCAGCGCGTCGATGTTCGAGTTCGGGTTCGTCAGCACCCCGGACATCGCGGCGTCGAGCACTGCGTAGATCGCCTGCGCGTTGCGGGGCTCACCCTTGATCGGGACCGGGGTCGCCTCGAAGAGCGCGAAGTTCGCGGTGTCGACGTTCGCGTTCGCCTTGCGCAGTTCGAGTTCCTGCTTCTGCGCCTCGCTACCGTTGGCGAAGAGCAGCGGCTGGGGCAGGCCCACCGGGTAGTTCTGCGGCTTGGCCCGGACGTAGTCGAACTGGCCCTTGCCCGGCGTCAGCTTCTGGTACGCGATCCACTTCATGCCGGCCTTGATCTGCTCCGGGGTGAGGCCCTTCTTGAAGAAGTAGCCCTCGCCACCACCGAGCGTCCCCTTGGCCGGGCCGTCCTGGCCGGGCAGCGGGGCCATCGCCCAGTCCTGGAACTTGCCCTGGAACTGGCTGACGATCGCCTGGGTGGCGTCCGGGGCGCCGATGAACATGCCGACCTTGCCCGCGCCGGCGTTGGTCAGCAGGTCGCCCCACTGGAGCAGCTGGCGGGCGCCCATGCTGTTGTCGCCGTACCGCATGTCCTTGAGGTTCTGGAGGACCTGCTTGCCCATCGCGTTGTTGAAGTCGGCCTTCTTGCCGTCCGGGGTCAGCACCTGGCCGCCCTGCGAGTAGAGCAGCGAGGTGAAGTGCCAACCGCCGGTGTTGCCGGCGCTGTACTCCGAGTAGCCGGCGATGCCGTTGCCGAGCGCGGAGATCTTCTTGGCCGCGTCCCGGACCTCGGTCCAGGTCTTGGGCGGGTTGTTGACGTCGAGGCCCGCCTGCTGGAACAGGACCTTGTTGTAGACCAGGCCCATCGAGTAGTTCTTCACCGGTACGGCGTAGAGCTTGCCGCCGTCGCTGAAGACCCCCTTGAGCGCCGGGTCGACGCTGTCCCAGGTCGGGATGTTGTCCTTGTTGGCGAACTCGGTGATGTCGACCGCCTGACCGGAGTCGAGCACCTGCTGGAGATCGGTCATGTACCCGTAGAACACGTCGGTCACGGTGCCGCCGGCCAGGCGAGCGGTGAAGTCCGGCGGGTTGTTGCACTGCTCGCCGACGCTCACGCTCTTGACGACGATGTCGGGGTTCTGCTTCTGGAACTCCACGACATCGTCGTTCCAGTTCTGCAACAGCTCCTTCTGCGAGCCGACCGGCTGGCAGTCGACCGTGATGGTGACCTTGCCGCCTGCGGTCGAGTCGCCGTCGTCGCTCTTTGTGGAGCAGGCCGTGAGGCTGAGCCCCAGGCCGGCCACGAGCGCCAACGCCGCGGCCTTCCGGTACTGCGGTACGGACATCTGTCCATCCCTTCGGGAACGGGAGTCTCCATGACCTGTGCTGATGCGCGGGATCGTCACCGCGGCCATGCCCTGCTACTGATCTCTATCCGCCATGTGTGACCTGGCCCTGGAGCTGCCTGACGTCGGGTTGTGAGTGGAGTCACTGTAGCGAGACGAACTCATTTCAGCAAGATATCGACTGTGTTTTGAAAAGACACGACTTGATTACGGCAGACGACGACAAGAACGCGAGGAGGCGGTCCTCAATACAGGCTTTCGCCTGATTTGCCGGTCGTAATCGCACCAGCACTTGCGGCAAAGGCGTACGGTCCCGGACGACAAGGACCGCCCCGGTGGCCGGCATTCCGGCCACCGGGGCGTCTGCTTCCCGGTCTCCCGCGGTCGCGGGTTGAACGGTCCTTGTCGTGGTTGGTTCTCCAGGGGCGCTCAGGTCACGGCCAGCTCACCTGAACCGTGCGGGTGCCGCTACCGATACCGGTGAGTCGGACCTCGACTCCGCTCTCCGGGTCGATCACCGCCTGCTGGAGGCTCACCATGGTGGCGTCGCTCAACTGCAGTTGATCCGGCGGGCAGTGGTCTCCGGTGTTCGGCATTGGCTCGGCATCGATCGCCTTGATCGGTTCCTGGAGCCCCGCCAGGTTGGCATCGACCGTGTATACGAGCACCCCGGGTTGGAAGCAGCCCGGAACCGACACCCGCCCGGGGTTGCCGTCGATGGGTCCGCCGGTGGCCCGGTACTCCACCACGACCGCCCGGTTCGGCGCGGTACGTACCACCGCCATCTTCGGACCACCCGAGGCGTGCAACGGGGTCAACGTCCAGGTCTTCCGAGCGTGGGTATCCATGCAGTACACCTGGGAGTTGTCCAGCCAGCCCAGTTTCCACTTCTGCCAGGCCAGGTGGTCAGGGGCGTTCGAACTGGTCATGCTCATCAGGTCCCAGCCACCGAGTGCCGCGTAACTGCCGTGTCCCTCGGGCGTAAGGCTGTACAGATCGGGGAGGCCGAACAGGTGGGCGGTCTCGTGCACGAAGAGTCGCTGCCCCTGCTCGACTCCCGATCCCAGAGTCACGCCGAGCCGGGGCGAACCCTCCGCCGTGTCCAGGAAATCGGAGGTGCTGCTCGCCCAGGTGATGTAAGCGGCGGAGTGAAAATTGGAGTTGAAAAGGTCCGGCGGCACGATGACGTAGACAAAGTCGTACCCGGTGAAGTCCACGTACGGATCCGCAGCCGTGACAGCGGCCTTCATGAACGTGCGGTGCCGATCGAACGTACTGGTGACGCTTTTTTCCGGATCGTGGTAGTCGTCGCTCTCCAACGGCATCCGGCGCCATTGGGAGTCCCAGGTCACGTCGAGCTTCGTCCGACCGTAGGACGAGATGTCGAACCAGCCGGCCGCCGGTGCGTAGAGGCTCCGCAACGACGGAATGTGGACCGGGTCGCCGATCGCATTGGAGAAGTCGACGAACAGGACGATTCCCCGATGGTTACCGATCGGATCTTTCCAGCGTCCCTCGTAGTCGGTCAGCATGCCCGGATGCTCGCGGGCGCTCGGAGTGGACGGGCCCGGTAGTGCACAGTCAGCGGCCGACGCGGCCTGGGCGGGGCCCGGGGGCGCCGCCACCGTCGGTACCGCGAGCGCCGCCGAAAGCAGCGCGACGGCGCTGAGCAGGGTGCGGAGCCTGCGCCCGACCTCGCGCCACCGGTGAGGCTCCTGCTGCGCCGAATGCCAGTTGATGTGGACCTGGCTAACCCTCAAACCATCCTCCATCCAATGCGCACCGCCCGGTGGCGGTGCCGTTGTGCGGCATGTCAGAAAGGTAGGTCAGAAATCCCATCGGCGACTCCGACCACCGTGCCCACCGCTGTCCGCCACGGGTAGGAGCGGGCCGCCCGCTCTCAGCCCTCGGACCCATCACCTGCGGCACCCCGGGTCCCGTCGTAACGGCCTTACCGGGTCGGAATTGTGACCACGATCAATGATTGCCCTGACCCTCTACGCACTGACGGGAACACGTTCCGCCTATGGTTATGAGGTAACAAAATCTGCCGCAAGGACGGGAGCAGACGGCGACAGCCGCTGTCCGGTCCCGTCCGGCCTCGATCGGAGCTGTAATGGCGGCGGGACGGTGGGGTCAGGGGATCACCGCGATGTTGGTCAGGCCGCCGGTCGCGTTCGTCACGGTGTTGCTGGCGTAGACCACGTTCAGATTTCCCGCGCACTTCGACGTCGAGGTGACGTTGATCGCCCACTGGCCCACTCCGCCGAGGTCGGAGCTGTTGCGACGCCAGATGTTGCCGCAGCCGGAGCCGGCGACGGGGTTGTGTGTCTCGTACCCGTTCGCGAAGGTGCCCGGCGGGGCGTACGAGCCGATGTTGTCCTCGACGACGTAGCCGGTGCCCTTCATGTCCACCCACGAGTCGGCCGAGTTCTGGCCGGAGAGGCCACGCCCGTCGAACGTGTTGCCCCGGATGACACCACCGACGGTGCCCTCCTTGACGTCGATGTGCTCGGCGGCCACCGAGGGCCCCAGTCGGTTGCCGAGCACCTGGACCCGGTCGGAGCGGTCCACCCCGTCGATGTTGCCGTGGCAGGACCAGTTGGAGTTCGCCGATCCGAGGTAGACCGCCTCGCCGTAGCCGGGCTGGACCAGGCCGGTGTGCTCGATCCGGGAGTTGCGCAGGATCCCGTCCGACGAGGAGCGCCGGAAGTGGACCGCCTCGTCCTCGACGTGGTGCACGTACACGTCGTCGATGGTGACGTGCGGCGCGTTGTCCAGGACGATGCCCTTCTTCGACTCCGCCACCGTGAAGCCCTCCAGCCGCCAGTACGCGGCGGCGAAGAGCCAGAGGCCGTACCCGGAATCCCAGCCGGCGGTCGGGACCGGGCACGACGGGCCGGTGCCGCTCGGACCGTCGTTGATCAGGACCGCGTCACGCGGGCCGGTGAGGACGATCGGGGCGGCGGCGGTACCGGGCCGCTGCGCGACGAACGAGCCGCGATAGGTCCCCGGTGCGAGTTGGATGCGCTGGCCGGGCGCCGCATCCGCGAGCGCGGCCCGCAGTTCTGTCGCCGTAGCCACCGCAACCGTCGGGCCGGGCGACGAACTCGGCGTCGGCGTCGGGCTCGGTGGAGCGGTAGGGCTCGGTGGGACAGTCGGGCTCGGTGGATCAGTCGGGCTCGGTGCAGCGGTCGGGCTCGGTGTCGTCGGTGCGCCGTCGCAGGGCTGGCCGTTGACGAGGCAGCTGGTGGGCCGGCCGAGGCCACTCACGTTGAACCCGAAGTCGGCAGAGGCACCCGGGGCGAGGCTGCCGTTCCAGGTGGCGTTGGTGAAGCGGTACCGCTGACCGGTCTGGCTGCGGACCGAACTCCACGAACTGGTCACCCGGGAGCCGGCGGGCAGGTCGAACTCGACCGTCCAACCCTCCGCCACCGCGTCGCCGACGTTGGTGACCGTATAGCCGCCGCCGTACCCGGTGCTCCAGGTCGATGCCTCGACGTAGGCTGCGGTCAGCCGCGCCCGGGCGGCGTACGCGGTCGGGGCGGTCAGCACCGCGAGGCCGGCGAGCAGCGTGGCCAGCCCGGTGGCGAGGGCGAGGCGGAGCACGGCAGGTACGGGCACCGGATTCTCCTCTGGCCGGACAATGACGACGGCGGTCGATCAGTTAGTTAGCCTAACCGTTTCGCCGGAGTCAAGCTCCGCTCGGGAGAAAGGTGACGGTTGTTGCCGCCGGCTACCGCTTCCGGCCGATGCCGGCGGCGACCTTCAGCATGGTCGGGGCGGCCGTCTCGTCCGGCCACCACTCCTGCACGTCCACCACTCCGGGCGGAAGCAGCTCGAAACCGTCGAAGAAGCTCTCGATCTCGGCCCGGGGGCGGAAGGTCATCGGAGCCGGAGAGTTGACCGAGATCTCCTCCAGCTTGGCCCTGGCCGCCGGGTCACTGCCGTCCACGCAGAACTGGGAGATGCAGACGTGGCTGCCGGGCGCCATCCGGTCACGGAACTCGGCGATCAGCGCCGCCGGATCCTCCTGGTCGGTGACGAGGTGGAACAGGCCGATGAACAGCAGCAGCATCGGCTCGTCGAAGTTGATCAGCCGCCGTACCTGCGGATCGTCGAGCAGTTCTGCCGGACGACGTACGTCGGCCTGGATCGAGGCCACCTTGTCGTCGGTGGCCATCAGGGCGCGGTTGTGGACGAACACGATCGGATCGCTGTCGACGTAGACCACCCGGGCGTCGGAAGTGATCGCCCGGGCCGTCTCGTGGACGTTCGGCGAGGTCGGGATGCCGCAGCCGACGTCGAGAAACTGCGTGATCCCGGCGTTGGCGCACATCTGGGTGGCGCGCAGCAGGAACCTGCGCTGGGCCTTGCCGAGGGCGGGCAGGTCCGGCGCCAGCGCGATGACCTGCCGGGCGGCCTCCCGGTCCACCGCGAAGTTGTCCTTGCCGCCCAGCACGTAGTCGTAGGCGCGGGCGTGGCTCATCTGCGTGGTGTCGATTCCGGACGGTGCGCGATCCTGTTCGGACACAGCCGTTCCCGCCTTCGGTTCGGAGCCTGCTGACGCCTGCCGATCTTAGACGTCCGGTACGGCGGTCAGCGCTTCGGCACCGGTACCCGGGACCAGTCGATGTCCGAGCCGAGGTAGAAGCTCGGGTACGCCGGTTGGTTGTAGGTGGTCTGCTGCCGTGCCACCTCGACCCGGTACTGCGGGTCGTGCATCAGCGTGTAGAGCTTGCGGTCGGTCACCTCGGTGCTGAGGTAGATCCGGATCGCGGAGCTGTCGACGGTCCGGGTCAGCAGTTCCTCTCGCCAGTCCCCGAAGACGTCCGCGACCAGGCCCGGATTGCCCTTGGTTCCGTTGTTGGTCCGGGTGCCCTCGGCGGTGAGCAGCCGGCCGCGCTGCCAGTCGTCGATGCTCGGGGTCACCTCCTGGGCGCCACCCACGATCTGGGTGGTCATGTCGGCCGCCCACCTGATGCTCTGGTTGGTGCCCGGGATGTTCGTGCCGAGCATGTCGCCGTCGGCCGTACGCAGACCGGGCCCGGTGGGCGCACCGACGACGGTCGAGGCCCAGGTCTCCAGCCCCGGCTCGGCGGGTACGACGTCGCCGACCATGCCCCGGCCGGTGTCCACGCCGGTGTAGCCGCCGTAGATCACCTCGCCGGTCGCCGCGTCCCGGAGCGCGTAGCCGTACGGGGCACCGGTCGCGCCCTCGTGCACCATGAAGATCTCCAGGCCCGGACGGTTCGGGTCGATGTCGGTGACGTGCATCGCGTCGCCGTGCCCGAGCTTCGCCATCGCGCCGGGGTTGGCGCTACCGGGCGGAAGCACGTCGTACGAGCTGTAGAGCAGGCTGCCGTCGTGGTCGATTGTCGCCCCGCCGTAGACGATCTCCTGTTTTCCGTCGGCGTCCACATCGGCCACGCTCAGCGAGTGCGCGCCCTGGGTGGTGAGGGTGCCGTACTCGGGATCGGTGCCCTCCCGGCCGTGCGGCCCGTCGTTGAACGGGTTGGTCATCAGCACCCAGCCGCTGTCGACGTACCAGTCCTCGCGCAGCCGCCGGCCGTCCCACCGGTAGGCGACCAGGGTCGCGCGGGTGTAGTAGCCCCGGGCGAAGATCGCCGACGGGTGCCGGCCGTCCAGGTACGCCACTCCGGCGAGGAACCGGTCGACCCGGTTGCCCGGTTCGATCCGGCTCATCGCGTAGTCGCCCCACATGAGCCCGTCGTCGTGCCGGCCGGGCTTGTACCGGATGGTCTCCAACTCCCGGCCGCTGGCGCCGTCGAACACGGTGAGGTATTCCGGCCCGTCGACGATGAAGCCCTGGAAGGAGCGGAGCGCGTTGCGGGTGCTGCGCGCGGGGGCGTAGACGTCGATGAAGTAGTCCGTCAGCGCTTCGGCGTCGGTGCGGGAGAGCGGGTACTGGTACGTCGGCGTGATGCCGAAGGCCTGCTCCAGGGTTGCCGGCCAACGCCCGGCCAGCACCTCCGGGTGCCGGTGCCAGCCGAGGAACAGCTCGACGAGCTTCTCCCGGTACGCCGCCGGCGTCAGCCGGTAGTCGTCGGTGTGCGAGTAGCCCGCCCGGACGTCTTCCCGGGGCATCGTGATGTACCGCTCGGAGACCACGGCACCGGTCCGGTCGTACCGGGTGATCTTCGTGCCGGGCGCCGTCTTGAACATCATCTCGCTGCGGCCGTCGCCGTCGAAGTCGTAGACCAGGAACTGGGTGTAGTGGGCACCGGCGCGGATGTTGACACCGAGCGAGATGCGGTGCAGCAGGGTGCCGTCGAGCGTGTAGGTGTCGATGAACACCGGTCCGGTGTAGCCGACCTGGGAGACGTCCTTGGAGTTCGACGGGTCCCACTTGACGACGTACTCGTAGGTCCCGTCTCCGTCGACGTCGCCGACGCTGATGTCGTTGGCCGAGTAGGTGTACGCCTCGCCGACCGGGGTGACGCCGTCGGCGGGCCGGCGCAACGGGAGGTCCCGGTATCCGCCGGCCCACGGCGACACCGCCGGGCTGCGGTCGACCTCACGGCCCCGGACGACGGCCGCCACCCGGTACGAGGCGGAGGCCGTGCCGGCCCGGTCCAGGTAGTTGGTGCTGTCGGTGACGGTCGCGATCCGCCGCCCGTCCCGGTAGACGTGGAAGTTCGCGCCGGTCAGGCCGGTGCTCGTCCGCCCGGAGACCTCGGAGGCGAGCAGCCGCCAACTGAGGAACACGCCCTCGCCCGAGGTGGCGGCGACCAGACCACGGTCGAGGTGTTCGAGCGCGGGACCCTTCGGGTTGTGCCCACCGCCGGCCGGCTTCGCCGCGACCGCCGCCGGGCCGCCGACCAGCAGGGCGGTCGCCGATGCGCAGGCCACGAACGCCGCCGCCAACCGCGCGGGCACAGGACGTCTTCCGGTACGAGGTCCCATTACTTTCTCCTGGTGTCACGTGCCGGCCGCCCCGGTCCACAGGTCAGGCGCCGAAAATGAAACGATACAATCGACCGAACATTATGGATGTCCGCTGTGCTTGTCAAGACGCCTTCCACGACACCCCGCCAGCCCGAACCGACGTGTGCCGGTTTGCCCGTCAATCCACCCCGGAAAGCTCCTCGGCGCGGTCGAGCAGCGCGCGACGCTCGGGGTCGGAGTGGGCGAGGGCGGCGGCCCCCCGAAACAGCGCGGCGGCGAGGTCCCGGTCGCCGCGCCGGGCGGTGAGGTCCGCCTCGACGGCGACGGCGAGCGGGTAACCGTCCAGCGCACCCCCGGCGCGAGCCCCGGCGAGCAGCGCCAGACCCGCAGCCGGCCCGAACGCGTAGCCGTGCGCCACGGCACGGTTCAGCGCGATCACCGGTGACGGTTGTATCCGGGCGAGTTCGTCGTACCAGCCGGCGATCGCGGGCCAGTCGGTGACGTCGGCGGACGCGGCGGTGGCGTGACAGGCGGCGATCCGGGCCTGCACCGCGTACGGGCCGTTCTCACCGACCCTGGCGAGCACGTCGACGCCCTCGGCGATCGCCGCGTGGTCCCACCGGCTCCGGTCCTGCCGGTCGAGGGTGCGCAGACCACCGCCCGGGTCGCGCCGGGCGTCGCGCCGGGAGTGCTGGAACAGGAACAGCGCCAGCAGCGCGGAGACCTCGGGCTGCTCCGGCAGGAGGTGGGCGAGCAACCGGGCCAGTCGGATCGCCTCGTCCGCGAAGGCCGGCTCCCCGTCCGGGTTGTAGCCGTGGGTGAACAGCAGATACAACACGGCGAGGACACCGGGGAGCCGCTCGGCGAGGGCCGGGCCACCGGGTACCCGGTACGGAATGGCGGCATCCGAGATCTTCGCCTTGGCCCGGGTCAGCCGGCGGGTCATGGTCGACTCGCTGACCAGGAACGCCCGCGCGATGTCGACGGTCGGCACCCCGACCACGGTACGCAGCGTCAGCGCCACCCGTGCGTCGAACGCGAGCGCCGGATGGCAACAGGTGAAGATGAGCCGCAACCGGTCGTCCACGACCTCCTCCTCCGCTGGCTCGGTGGGCGGATCGACGAGCGCGAGCACCGCCAGCTCCCGCAGCTTGCGGCGCTCGACGGAGGCGCGGCGCAGCACGTCGATCGCCCGGTTCCGGGCAACCGTCATGAGCCAGCCACCCGGATTGGCCGGCACGGCGTCGACGGGCCACCGCTCGAGGGCGAGCGCCAGCGCATCCTGGGCGCAGTCCTCGGCCAGCGTCCAGTCGCCGGTGACCCGGATCAGGGCGGCGACGATCCGGGCGTACGAGTCCGCGCAGACGGCTGCGACGGCCTCGACCGTCGCAGCCGGACGCGGATCAGTCACCCGGCCGGTCCGGCAGGGCGCTGACCGGGCGGAGTTCGATCCGGCCCGCCCTGGCCATCGGGTGCGTCCGGGCGACCTCGATCGCCTCGTCCAGGTCGGCGCACTCGAGCAGGTCGTAGCCCAGGATCACCTCCTTGGTCTCGGTGAACGGGCCGTCGGAGACCAGCAGTTCACCGTTCCGGACCCGGACCGTCGTGGCCGCCGACGTCGGGGCCAGCACGTTGCCGTCCAGCCGGCGGCCCTGCGCGTCGTTCTCCGACACCCACAGGTGGATGTCGGGCTCGGCGGCGGGATCCGGGTCGGGCTCGCTGTCGCTACAGACGAACATCATGTACTTCATCTCGGTACTCCTCGGTGTCGTCGCGTACACCAGGATGACGAACGGACGGCCCGGATCCGGACGGCCTCGGGCCGCAATCTTCGGACGTTCACGAGATGCGTCGTCGAGTGGCCGCAGATCACCACGGTCCGGAAGCTCGGCGAGCCTCGGGAGGGCTGGCGCCAGACGCTCGGCGTCGACTGCCGGTACGTCGTGCGGCGCCGCGACGGTCGGACCATCCGGTTCAACACACAGATCCAGGACGGAGACGTTCTCGGGAGCCGGATCGATCGCGCCACCCGGGGTCGGATCGCGGACCAGTGACAAGGGCTTGCCCACCCACGGCGGCGGGCAAGCCCTGCACCGGCCAGGAAACGTCGACTAGACCATCAGGTCCGGGTCGGGGCCGGCGTCGGCTCGGTGCCGCTCGCCGCGTCGCCGTCGGTAGCGGCCGGGGCGTCCGGCTCCACCGGGGCTTCCGGCACCTCGTCGGCCACCACGGCCTTCCCGGTGTCCTCCCCGACCTCCTCGTCCCGGTCGGAGGCATCCTCGTCCCGGTCGGAGGCATCCTCGTCCCGGTCGGAGGCCTCCTGCTCGCCGGACGTGGCTGCCGAGTCGGCTGCCTCGGGGCTGGCCCAACTGAACTCGATCTCGACCGATATCTCCCCGTCCTCGCGCTCGATCTCCAGCTCACAGTGGACCTGGTCGGCGACGGTGACCGTCCCGGCCGCACCGTAGAAGATCTGCGCGCCGGACTCCAACTGACTTGCCAGTTGACGCAGCCACGCGGCCAGATCGGCCCGCGACACCGTACGGGCGTCCTCGTAGATTTCCATGGCCGACATGCTCGCATTCCATTGAGGACCGAGCCCGGACGGGGCTGGTACGGCCGGTCCCGACCGCACCGCCCTCGCCCACGTCCGTCAGGCCACAGACCTAATTCGTGTAGTGGCGCACCGCGACGACCTCGTCCTGCAGCCTGCTGTCCTCGGCGCTCGGCGCGGGTGGGTCCGGCTCGGCCTCGGCGGCCGGCGGCCCGAACGGCTCGGCGGCCGGCGGCAGGAACGCCTCGGCCGCTGGCGGCAGGAACGCCTCGGCGGCCGGCGGCCCGAACGGCTCAGCGGCCGGCGGCCCGAACGGCTCAGCGGCCGGCGGCCCGAACGCCTCGGCGGCCGGCGGCCCGAACGGCTCACCGGCCGGCGATTCGGACGGCTCGTCGGCGGTTCGCTCGGCCTCCGGCCGGACGGCCACCATCCGGTACTCGCCGGTCTCGCCACTGATCGCCGCGGCCGCCATCACCGCCGCGGCGGCCCGGTCCGCCACCCGCTTCGCCTCGCGCTGCACCCGGGCCCGTACCTCGACCGCATGCCGCTCGGCGGAGTCGGCCGCCCGGCGGGCCTCGTCCAGCCGGTTGAGCTGACTGGTCAGCTCCTGCCTGATCTCGCCGAACCGCTGCTGCAACTGGGCGACCGCGTTCTCGGCCATCGCCCCGTCCTGGCGGGTCTGGGTGAGCCGCTGCTGCGCGGTCTCCTGCGCGGCCTGTAGCTGGGCCAACGACTGCTGGCGCGACTCAAGCTCCTCCATCACGGCGGCGAGCTGCTGCTGGTGGGTGGCGGCCTGCTCCTCGGCGTGCCGGCGTAGCTCGTTCGCGTACTGCTGCGCCTCGGCCCGGAGATTGGCGTTCTCCTGTTCGCCCCTCTCCTGCTGCCGAGCGAGTTCCGACTCGACGGCGGTACGCCGCTCGCCGACCTCCCGCTCCACGTTCGCCTGCCACTGCGCCAGTTCCTGCTGGGTCTGGGCGTGTGCCGCCTCGATCTCCTGCTGGATCTGCGCCCGCGCCGCCTCCAGCATCGCCTCGGCCTCGGAACGGGCCTGCTCGACCTGCTGGAGGCTGCGCTCGTTGATCCGCTTGGCCTCCTGCTCGGCGCGCTCCTGGGCAGCCTCGCCATCGGCCCTCAGCCGATCGGCCTGCTCGCGGGTCTCGGCGAGGAACCGCTCCGCCTCGGCCTGGTGTTCGGCCGCACGCTGCCCGGCGGCCTCGATGATCGCCTCGGCCTGTTTCTCGGTGGTCGCCAGGATCTGGTCGACCATCGGGCCCAGGTCGCGGAAGGACGCCCGGTCCAGCTGCGGCGGCCGGTCGCGCAGCTCGCTCAGCTCCGTCTGCATCTGCTTCAGGTGCGAGGTCAGGTTCTGGATGTGACTGAATGCCTGGGCGCGTTCGGCCGTCAGCTTCGAGATGTCGCTGGCCGCCTGTGCCACGTACTGGTCGACCTGCCGCTTGTCGTAACCGCGCAGCGCGGACTCGAAGGCCGGTCGCGCGGACGTGTCCTCCTGTAGGTCGAACAGCTCTTGGCCTCGGGACATACGCCATCCTCCATACGATCGTGAGCCCGGTACCGGCGTCTGGGCCAAGCCGCGGGTGGGCTCAACCGGCGGATCATACCCGCCGGCGACGGCGAATTCAGGATCCGGAGCTTTTTCGTGACCAGACCCGGCCCGGCCCCACCGCTACGGCGTCAGCAGGCGCACCTCCCGCACCGCACCGCCGTCCCGGGTGACCAACCGGTAGGCCCCGTTGTTCAGCGCCTCGATCCGCCACTGCGCGCCCGGGCCCGGCCGGGTGGTCGCGGCCAGCGCCCGACCGGTCCGCCGGTCGACGATCCGGTAGTAGCCCTCGGTCACGTGGACGAACCGCCAACTCGAACCTCCGAGCAGCCGCCGGTTGGCCACATCGGTGATCAGCACCTCGCCCACCGGTTGCAACCGGAACTGCTGGCAGGCGTCGCCGCGCCAGGTGAACGTCTGCACCGTCGCGCCGGGCCGGGCACAGCCGTCCAGCACCCGGCCGGCGATCCGGTTCTCGATCCGGGACCAGCCGTCGTCGGTGGCCAGGACCCGGAACTTCTGGCAGTCGTTGTCGAGCCAGCCCCACTGTGCGACCCGCGCACCGTCGGCGTTGACGCACGCCGCCACCTCGGCGACCTTGTTGCTGTGCCGATTGAGGATGCTGGCCTGGCCGTCACCCCGGTCCTCCAGGCGCCACTGTTGGCAAGCGTCGCCGGGCACCGGGGCGTCGAGCCCGATGTCGGCACCCTCGTACCCGCAGTTCCGGTTGGTCAGCACGGCACCGCCGTCGCGACCGACCAGCGTGACGTACGCGTCGCCCCGGCCGAAGCCCCGGTTGCCGCTGAGCGGCTCGCTGAGCGTCGGCCAGCCGCCGGCCCAGGAGATCGTCCGGACCGAGCCCTTCGGCAGGGCCTGGTCGGCCGCGTCGTAGTAGTGGTGGACGTACAGGTCGGCCCCGGACCGGCCCCGACCCGACCCGAGGAGGACGTCGCCGCCGCCGGTGCCCCGGAAGCCGTTGTAGCCGCGCAGCAGTTCGGTGCCGCCGCCGGCCAGCATCGGCACACCGGCCCGGTCCAGGTACGGACCGTGCACGCTGGTGGACCGCCCGACCACCACCCGGTAGTCGGAGTTCACCCCTCGGCAGCAGAAGTCGAAGCTGGCGAAGAGGTAGTAGTACCGGCCCTTGCGGACGATCGACGGCCCCTCGATCGCGGCGCCGCCGCGGGAGGCGAGGGAGTAGAGGGTCGGATCGGCCGGCGACAGCATCCCGGTCCTGAGGTCCAGGCGGCGCATCTTGATGCCGTCCCAGAAGGACCCGAACGACAGCCACGGCACCCCGGCCGCGTCGAAGACCACGTCGGCGTCGATCGCGTTGTGGTTGTCCGTGCTGGACGAGCGGATCACCATGCCCCGGTCCACCCATCGGTAGTCCGGGCTGTCCGGGTCCAGCGTCACGTTCGTGGCGAGTCCGATGACCGAGTTGTTGGTGCCGAACGAGGAGGCCGCGTAGTAGAGGTGGTACTCGCCGTCGAAGTAGTTGATGTCCGGCGCCCAGAAGTCGCCGGGGGTGATGCCCAGTTCCTGGACGACCCACTCCGGCGGGGTGCCGAAGACGGTGCCGAGGAAGGTCCAGTGCACCAGGTCGGTGGAGCGACGGATCGGCAGGTAGGTCCGGGTGCCGATGTCACCGGTGATGATCTCGTAGTAGTACCTGCCCTGCTTGATGACTGTCGGGTCGTGCGCGATCGGGTCCGGCGACGGCCGCGCGGCGCCGGACGTGGCCACCGACCCGGCCGGTGCGCCCACCGACGCCGCCGGTACGCCCACCGATGCCGCGGGTACGCCCACCGACGCGGCGACCGCTGCCGGCGAGACCGTGCCCAGCAGCAGCGCCGTCGTGGTGGCCAGCACGGCCCACCGGGTCAGCGGCCGGCGGCTCATTGGTCGGCCCGCGCCGGGTGCAGCCGGATCGCGCTCCACGACACCCGGGGCAGTACGACGCGCAGCGTGCTGCCGTCGACCGTCACCCGCTCGGCCGGAACCGGCGTGACCCGGTCGGGCTGCTCCTGGGTGTTGGTGGCGCGCAGGTCCTCGTCGGTCAGGGTCCACGCCTCCGCCAGGCGCAGGTCGGCCTTGAACAGATGCAGATCCACGGTCAGCTCCACGGAATCGGTCTGGTCGCGGTTGACGGCGAAGATCACCAGGTCACCGTCTTCGCTGTCGTAGGTGGCGACGGCATCGACCACCGCCACCTCGCCGTGCCGCGCGGTGGCGTACGTGGGCGAGTCGAGCCGGGTGTGCAGCACGCTTCCCCGGGCCAGCGCGGCGGTCTTGGCGAACGGATGGAAGATGGTCTGGCGCCAGGCCGGTCCGCCCGGCTCGCTGCGGATCGGCGCGATCACGTTGACGAGCTGCGCCTGGCAGGCCGCGGTGACCCGGTCACTGTGCCGGAGCAGGGAGATCAGCAGGTTGCCGACGACGACGGCGTCCGCGACGTTGTACTCGTCCTCGATCACCCGGGGCGCCACCGCCCAGTCGGCGGCCGGCGCCTGGCCCTGGAAACGGGACAGGTACCAGACGTTCCACTCGTCGAACGAGATGTTGATCTTCTTCTTGCTGCGCAGCCGGGCGCCCACGCTGTCGGCCGTGGCCACGATGCTGTCCACGAAGTGGTCCATGTCGACGGCGCTGGCCAGGAACGAGCCCAGGTCCCCGTCCAGCTCCTCGTAGTAGGCGTGGCAGGAGACGTAGTCCACCACGTCGTAGGCGTGCTCCAGCACGGTGGCTTCCCAGGTGCCGAAGGTCGGCATGGACGAGCCGGAGCTGCCGCAGGCCACCAGTTCCAGGCCCGGCTCGGCGGAGCGCAGCGCGCGGGCCGTCGCGGCGGCGAGCAGGCCGTACTCCTGGGCGGTCTTGTGCCCGGTCTGCCACGGCCCGTCCAGCTCGTTGCCGAGACACCAGAGCGTGATCCCGTACGGCTTCGCCGCCCCGTTGGCCCGGCGCAGCTCGGACAGCTGCGTACCCTCGGCGTGGTTGACGTACTCGTGCACGTCCAGCGCCTCCTGGACGCCCCGGGTGCCGAGGTTCACCGCGTACATGATCTCGACGTCGGCCTTGGCCGCCCAGCGGGCGAACTCGTCGATGCCGACCTGGTTCGTCTCGATGCTGTGCCAGGCCAGGTCACGCCGACGCGGCCGCTGCGCCGCCGGCCCGATGCCGTCCTCCCAGCGGTACCCGGAGACGAAGTTGCCGCCCGGATAGCGGACCATCGTGACGCCCAGCTCCCGGGTCAGGGCCAGTACGTCGGTGCGGAAGCCGTCCTCGTCCGCCTGCGGATGGCCCGGCTCGTAGATGCCGGTGTATACGCACCGCCCCATGTGCTCCACGAAGGAGCCGAACGTGCGGCGGCTGACCGGTGCCACCACGGCGCCGGGATCGAGGACAACAGTTGCGGCGAGCATGAGTTCCCTTCGGTGCGGTGTCGCTTCGGTGACCTCGGCGGAATGCCGGGTCACGTGAGTTGCCGGGACGTTCGAGGGCGCCGGGTCGCTGAGGGGCGCCGGGTTGGTGCGGGGCGCCGGGTCACTTCAGGGCGCCGATGGTCAGGCCGCCGCGCCAGTACCGCTGTAGCAGCAGGAACGCGACGATCAACGGCACGATCGCCACCAGCGCGCCGACCACGATGACGTTGAACAGGGCCGGCCCGCCGTTGCCGATGGTGGCGGACATGTACCAGGTACGGAGGCCGACGGTGAGTGGGAACAGTTTGTTGTCGCTGAGCATGACCAGGGGCAGGAAGAAGTTGTTCCAGGTGGCCACCATGGTAAACAGCAGGACCGTGACCAGCGCCGGGCGCATCGCCGGCAGTGCCACGCTGCGGAACACCCGCAGTTCCCCGGCACCGTCGATCCGGGCCGCCTCCAGCATCGCGTCCGGCACCGAGTCGTGGGCGTAGACCCGCAGCAGGTAGACCCCGAACGGGTTGAGCAGCGACGGCAGGATCACCGCCCAGATCGTGTCGGTGAGCCCGACCTCGCTCATCAGCAGGTACGTCGGCAGCACCAGCGCGGTGGCCGGCACCATGATCAGGCCGAGCAACGCGGCGAACAGGACGTTGCGCCCGGGAAAGCGCAGCTTGGCGAAGGCGTACCCGGCCAGAGCCGCGATCGCGGTCGCCCCGACGCCGCTCACCACCGAGTAGAGCGCCGAGTTGCCCAGCCACTTCAGGTAGACGCCGTCCTCCTGACGGAACAGCAGGGACAGGTTCTCGAAGAAGTTGTTGTCGGCGGCGAACCACAGCGGCGCCGAGCCGAACAGGCCGTCGTTGTCCTTGGTCGCCGCGACCAGCAGCCACCAGAACGGCAGCAGGAAGTACACCGTCATCAGCGCCATCACCGCGTGCGAGGCGATCCGGCCGCCCGTGAACCGGGCCGCCCGGTGCGGGGCCCGCGTCCGCGTCTCGGGGGCGGCCCCGGCGCCGTCGTTGGTCACGGTGGTCACCGCAGCGCGCTCCTTCGGCGGGTGGCGAACAGGAAGATGTACGACCCGACGAAGACCACCGCGCCGAGCAGGAACGAGATCGCCGCCGAGTAGTTGTGCTGCTGGTACGAGAACGCCTGGTGGTAGGCGTACACGTTGGGGGTGTAGCTGTTGGTGATGGCGCCGGGGTTCAGCGGTTGCAGGATGAGCGGCTCGGTGAAGAACTGGAGCGTCCCGATGATCGTGAAGATCGTGACGAGGACGATCGCCGCCGAGATCATCGGCGTCTTGATCCGCAGCGCGACCTGCACCGCACCGGCACCGTCGATCCGGGCCGACTCGTAGATCTCCCTCGGCACACCCTGGAGGGCCGCGTAGAGGACGATCATGTTGTATCCGGCCCACTGCCAGGTCACGATGTTGCCGAGCGAGAACAGCACCGTCTCGCCGGAGAGGAAGTTCAGGTCCGTCAGCCCGCTGAGCGGACCGGTGTTCGGGCTGTAGAGAAAGCCCCACATCAGCGTCCCGATCACCACCGGCACGGCGTACGGGACGAACGCCGCGAGCCGGAACAGCCGGGAGAACCGCGACGTGGCCTCGTCGATCAGCAGCGCGGCGAGCAGGGCCAGCCCGATCATCACCGGGGTCTGGACCAGGCCGAACAGGATGACCCGCCAGACACCCCGGCGGAACTCGGGATCGCCGAGCGCCTGCCGGTAGTTGTCGACGTACGCGAAGACCTCGCCCTCGACCAGGGTCGATCGGTAGAGGCTGAGCTTGAACGCGTACGCCATCGGCAGCAGCAGGAACACCACGAGCAGTACGGCGAACGGCGCGACGAACAGCCAGCCGGCCAGCGCCTGCCGGCCGAGCCGGGGGCGGCGCCCGGCCGCCGGCCGGCGCTCCGGGTCCACCGCCCGGTCCCGGGCAGGGGGACCGGGCGGCTCTTCCCGCGTCGTCGTCGAGGAGCGGTCGGGAACGGTCATTGGGATACCGTGAAGCCCTGCTGCGAGGCGTACGTGGAGATGTTCTTCTGCGCCGTGTCCAGGGCCGTCGGCCAGGACGACTTCTCCGACACCGCCTGGTTCATCGCCGTCGTCAGCTGGTTGAAGTAGTAGCTGTTGAACGGGCTCCACTCGAACTCGCCGATGCCGTTGTACGCCGGTACGAAGACCTCGTTGACCTTCTGCCCGCCGAAGAACTCGTAGCTCTTGCCCAGGAAGTAGTCCCATTCGAGGATCGGCGTCGCGGTCGGGAAGAGGAACGCCTGGTCGATGCCGATCTTCCAGGCGTCCTTGTTGGCGCCGAAGATCTCCATCGCCACCTGGGTCGCCTGCTTCGGGTACTTGGACTGGTCGGTCACCGCGAACGACGAACCGCCCCAGTCGCCCTGCGCGTTCTCGCCGGCGGTCCACTGCGGCAGCGGCGCCGCCCGCCACTTGCCCGAGGTCGTCTTGGCCACGCTCTGCAGGTATCCCGGGCCCCATCCGGCGGCCAGGTAGGTGGCGTACTTGCCGCTGGCCAGCCCGCTGTAGAAGTCCGTCGTACCGAAGGCGGTCGTGTCGGCCAGGCCGCTGTCGACCATGTCCTCCCAGTACGTCATCGTCTTCTTCGCCGGCTCGGCGTTCAGCCGTACGCCGATCTTCGGCGCCTCCGCGGCGGAGTAGTCGAACGGGCGGGCGCCGGCCTGCCACATCAATCCGGTCATGAAGCCGCCGTCGTTGGCCCCGAAGTCGGTCATGAAACTGGTCGGCGAGGCGGCCTTCAGCTTCTGCCCCTGCTCCTTGAACTCCGTCCAGGTCTTCGGCACGGTGAGTCCGTACTTGTCGAAGACGTCCTGCCGGTACAGCATCGCCATCGGTCCGGCGTCGACCGGGATCGCGTAGACCGCGTCGCCGTTGGTGACCTGCTTCCAGGCCCAGTCGACGTAGTTGCCCTTGATGTCGTTGGCGCCGTACTTCCCCATGTCGACCAGGTGCTTGGTCAACTGGAAGGTCGGCAGTTCCTGGAACTCCAGCATCACCACGTCCGGGGCGCCCTTGCCGGCCTTGAGCGCGGTCTGGAGCTTGGTGTACTGGTCCTGGCCGGTGCCGGCGTTCGTCCACTCGATCTGGACGTCGGTGTGGGTCTTGTTGAACAGGTCGACGACCGGCTGGAACGCGGGGTACCAGGCCCAGACCTTGATCTTGACCGGCCCGTCGGGCTGCTCGTCGGCATCGTCCGAGCCACATCCCGTCGCCACCAGCGCCAGGGCGGTGAGCGCCGCGACGAGCATGGCTCCGGCGGGGCTGCGCCGTCTCCGTTCTACAATATGCTTCCTGACATTCATCGGTCCTCCCACGGGGATTCGAAGCGCATCGCGTCCATGTGCGTGTTCAGGTAGGCCGGTCCGCGGTGCTAGGCACACCGAGGGCCGGCCGTCAGATCGCAGGGCCGGAACCCCGCGTGGGGCAGGTGGCCCGCGTGGGGCTCGTCGTGGCCGTACCTGGGAATCGGCAAGGCGCTCGTCCCGTCCCGCCAAGACCCTTTGCAGCGCTGCAAACAGCATGCACGGACGCCCGATAGACGGCAAGAGGTAACGTTCCCGAAACTTTGCCGGGGTCTAACCTCAGCCGAGAACAGCACGTCAGTGGAGGGGACCAGATGCGACGAGGACGAGAGGTCACGCTCCGCGACGTGGCGGAACTCGCCGGCGTATCCAGCCGTACGGTCTCCAACGTGGTGAACGGCTACGCCAACGTCACCGAGCGGACCCGGCTGCGGGTGCAGCGCGCCGTCGACCAGCTCGGCTACCGGCCGAACGTGCTGGCCCGGAACCTGGCGCAGGGTCGCTCGGGGCAGATCGCCGTGGTCGTGCCCTATCTCGACACGCCGTACTTCTCCGAACTCCTCCAGGGCATCATCCGGGCCGCCCGGGTGCAGGGCTACAACGTGCTGATCGACCAGACCGACGGGGACCCCGACCACGAGCGGATGCTCGTCAACCACGGTTCCAGCCGACTGCTGTTCGACGGGGTGATCTTCAGCCCGCTCGGCCTGTCCCAGGCCGCACTGGCCGACCGCGACCCGACGCTGCCGCTGGTCATCCTCGGCGAACGGGTCAGCGACGGCACGTTCGACCACGTCGGGATCGACGACGTCACCGCGTCCCGGCAGGCCACCGAACACCTGCTGGACCTCGGGCGGGGCCGGGTGGCCGCGATCGGCGACCAGCCGTACGAGACCGGCGAGGCGGCGCAGTTGCGGACCCGGGGGTTCCGGGAGGCACACGAGCGCCGGGGACTGGCGGTGCGCGAGGAGCTGATCATCCCTACGCCCCGCTTCAACCGGCCGGACGGCGCCGGCGCGATGGCCCACCTGCTCGATCTGGACGACCCGCCGGACGCGGTCTTCTGCTACAGCGACCTGGTGGCGCTGGGCGCGATACACACGCTGGTGTCGCGTGGCCTGCGGGTACCGGAGGACGTGGCCGTGATCGGGTACGACGACATCGAGGACGGCGCGTACTCCAACCCGACCGTCACCACGATCTCGCCGGACAAGGAGATGATCGCGACCACCGCGGTCGAACGGCTGCTGCTGCGGATCGGCAGCCGTACTCCGCCACCGGGTCTCGAACTGCGGGCCCCGCACAAGCTGGTCGTCCGGGAGAGTACGGCCGGGCCGGCTCCCGGTAGACGGCGCGCCTGAACGGCCGCCGATCGGCCTGGCCGCCGGCGGTTAGAGTTCTGTCGTGTCCGGTGACGCAGTGCGCCCACCCGATCCTGCGCCGGATGTCGGCGAGATCGACGCCCCCGCGCCCCGGTTCGTCGTGTGGGGTGCCAACGCCCTCGCGCAGCGGCTGGTCGGCGAACTGATGAACACCTACGCGGCCCACGTGACGGTGATAGTGCCGTCGGCCTCCGCCGACCAGGCACCCGAGATCGCCGAACTGGTGCCCGAGGACGGCGATCCCGCGCTGCGGCCGACGATGGTCGTCGCTCCGCGGCTGCACCAGGACGCCTTCCGGCAGGCCGGGCTCGAGACCGCCGCGGCCGTCGCGCTGGTCGACCGCGACGACGTCGCCAACGTGGACGCGGCGCTGATCGCCCGCGAGGTGAGCCCGACGGTCCGGATCGTGGTACGGATCTTCAATCCCGTGCTCGGCGACGGCATCACCACCATGCTCGGCGACTGCGGCGTCCTGTCCGGCTCCGAGTTCGCGGCACCCGCCTTCGTCGCCGCGGCGCTGGGCAACGACACTCCGACCTACATCCGGCTGCCCGACGAACTGCTGATGGCCGCCAGGCGAGTCGACGTCGACGACCCCGACGACGATGACGACGTCCTCTGTGGCCTCGCGATCACCGAGGGTCGGGCCGAACCGGTCCGGTTGCCGGCCGACGAGGACGCCGCCGACCTGGTCCTGGTCCGGGCGCCGAGCAGTCCACCCCGACCGGTCCGACGGCGCCGGCCGCATCCGTTACGGGCGACCCGGTTGCTGTTCGGCCGGAACCTGCGGATCGCCCTGCTGGTGCTGGCCGGCGTCCTGGTGGCCGGGACGACCCTGCTCGCGATCGCCCGCGACGACATCAGCCTGCCGCAGGCCGCCTACCTGACCGTGCTCACCGCGCTCGGCGGCGCCGACGCGGACACCGGCGCCTCGCTGATGGAGAAGGTGACCGCAGTCCTGCTGGTGGTCACCGGTGTGGCGCTGATCCCCACGGTGACCGCCCTGATCGTGGACGTCGTCGTCAACGCCCGGCTGGCCCTGGCCGCCGGCGGACTCACCGAGCCGGTCTCCGGCCACGTCATCGTCGTCGGACTCGGCAACATCGGCGCCCGGGTGGTCCGGGAGCTGCACGGCTTCGGCCTGGACGTGGTCGCCATCGACCGGATTGAACACGCCCGGGGCGTGTCGGTCGCCCGTGAACTCGGCATCCCGGTCCTCATCCGGGATGCCAACAACGCCGAGACGCTGCGGGCGGCCTCCGTCCAGACCTGCCGGGCCCTGCTCCTGCTCACCTCCGACGACGTGACCAACCTCGAGACCGCGCTGATCGGGCGGGCGGTCCACCGCCAGTCCCAGCGGGGCACCGGCCCGGCCGGCGGCGCCACCGAGGAGAAGCTGCGGGTGGTGCTGCGACTCTACGACGAGGGCTTCGCCCAACGGGTCAAGCGCGCCTTCGGGATCGACCACTCGCGCAGCGTCTCCTACCTGGCCGCACCGGCCTTCGCGGCCGCGATGATGGGCCGGGAGGTGATCGACACCATCTCCGTCGGACGCCGCGTACTGCTCGTCGCCGAACTGCCGGTCGGCGCCGGCTCCGAGCTGGAGGGCAGACTCTGCCCCGAGGTCAGCCGGCCGAACGAGGTGCGGCTGATCGCCGTCCGTACCGGACGCGCCGGGCAGACGCTGTGGTCACTGCCGGAACGCCGGCCCCTGGTCCGGACCGACCGGCTCCTCGTGGTCGCCACCCGGGCCGGCCTGGCCAAGCTGCTCGCCCGCACCGCGGCGAGTCCGGACCCACCGCCGCTGGTGGAGCCGACGCCGCTGCGCCTGTTGAGCACCAACCGGTGGACACCTCGGCCCCGTCCGCCCGCGGGTCCAGGTCGTCGACCTTGAAGGTCGGAAAACCGCGACGCCACCCCGCTGACCGGCCCGCCGGCCGGCGCGTGGGCGGCTCAGCTCCGGGCCTCCGGAGCTGCCCAGCCGGTACGAAGGAGGATCTCCTGGGCGATGTCCTGTACCGCTCGGCCGTCCGTGTCGACGCGTAGATCGCCGATCGCGGCGCTCTCCAGGGCCTCGGCGTCGGCCGTCGCGTCGTCGACGATTCGGCGCAGCAGTGTGCCGGATCGTCCCCGCAGGTCGTCGCCGGCCAGCCCCCACGTGGAGACGAGGCCCTCGGCGCGCAGCATGATCCGTTCGGCGAGTTGGGCGCGGCTGGCATGCAGCCGGCACAGCGTGAGGGTGGCGGCGGGAAGCACGCTGGTGTAGGTCCGTACCGACTCAGGCCGGTCGACGGGACCGACGACGATCAGGCGGTGCGCGCCGCTGGCCCGGAAGTTGTGCCAGATGGCAGCGAGATTGTCGGCCTTGAGCCGGTGATTACCGTGGTCCTCGGCCGGCACCGGGCGGCGGAAGCCGATCTGGTCAAGGTCGACGAATGCGGTCCGGAACCCGGCGCGACTGGCCCGCTCGTAGAGTTGCCAGCCCACCGTGGACTTGCCGACCGCGGTGGGGCCGCACAGCCACAGGATCCGCCCCGGATCGGTCACCGGACCGCGGTACGGGGATGACGTCTCGGCGGCACCGTCGGCCGGCGCGCCCGTCGGCACGCCCGTCGACATGCCCAGGTCGGGCCATCCGCCGGTCAGCTCCCGCACGAGCCGGACGACGTCGGCAACACTCCGACCGGTGCTGTCGATACAGACGCCGGGCAGGTCGTTGCGGTCCAGGGCGTCCGCGTACCGCAGCACCTCGTCGACCTGGTCGCTCGGCCGCCCACGGGTGGCAATGCGCTGCCGCAGCACCTCCGGCGCGGCCCGCAGCCGGCACGGCGTCAGCGCGGCGTGCGGGATCAGGGTGTCGTCGACTCCGCGCGCGGGGTCGACGACACCCGACACGACGAGGCACCGGGCACCCGCAGCCCGGAAGTTCGCGACGACCGCGTCGAGGTTGCGGGACTTCATCAGGTAACGGCCCGGATCGGATGCCGGCTCCGGGGCCCACTCGTCGGACGTAGGCGTGGCATAGCACATGCCCAGCTGGTCGATGTCCACATATCCGGTCGGGACCCCGGCGAGGCTGAGCTGGGTGAACAGCTCCCAGGAGACCGTGGTCTTACCAACTCCGGGCGGCCCGTAGAGCCACAGCACCGGCAGCGGACCGACACTCATTTTCCGACCGGTGCCGCCGCGGGAGTGGTTCCGGGCTGCGGTCCGAAGGCGGTCAGGAAGCGGTCCCGGAAGGAGTCCATCCGCCACACCGGGGCGTTCGGACCGGGCTTCAGTCCGTCCTGCCAACCCCATCCGGAGATCCGTTCGAGTACGGCCGGGTCGCGCGCCACGATCGTGATCGGTACGTCCCGGCTGGCTCCGCCACCGATCACGACCGGGGAGGGCTGGTGGTCGCCGAGGAAGACGAGCACGGTGTCGTCGTCGCCGTACTTCTCCAGATAGGAGATCGTGCTGTTCAGCGAGTACTCGATCGAGCGCCCGTACTCGGTGCGTAGCCTGGCCCGGTCGCGCCACAGGCTGCTCCTCGGCTCGCCCTCCTTGGCCATCTCCTCGAAGACCGATCCGTCACCGAGGTCGTCCCAGTCGAGGAGCCGGGGAATGGGCGTCCACGGTGCGTGGCTCGAGACGAGCGTGATGCCCGCCATCAACGGGGTGGAGTGCGGCGGCGCGTGTTCCAGGCGTTCGAAGGCGGACAGGGCGAACTGGTCGGGCATGGTGGCCCAACTGAACTTCGGACCGTTGTACCCGAGTTGCCGGGAGTCGTAGACCTGGTCGTACTCGTACAGGTCTCCCTCCGGCCAGGCCCGGGTGACGCCCGGCATGATGCCGACGGTCCGCCAGTTCGCCCGGCGGAAGGCACCGGTGAGAGTCAGGCGGTCACTCGACACAACGCTGCGGTACCGCTGCTGATTGTCGATCCAGAGGCCGGACAGCAGCGTGGAGTGGGCCAGCCAACTGCCGCTGCTGGTCGTCGGCGAGGTGAGGAAGGCGCTGCGCGAGGAGAACCCGGCCGCGCCCAGCCGGCGCGTACCGGCGTCGAGCACCGCGCCGATCTGCGGCGCGAGCCCGGGGCTCTCGACCGCGTCGCGTCCGTAGCTCTCGATGAAGACGAGGAGGACGTCCTTGCCGCGCAGCCCGGTGAGCAACTGATCGCCCGGTACGTCGCGGAAGGCGTCGATGGCGGCCTGCCTGGCGTATTCCTGCTGATCCCGCAGGGCCGCACGGGCCTGGTTCACCCGCCCGTAGGCAAGTCCGGCCGTGTTCTTCGCGGCCACCGGAACACCGGGGACGATCTGCACGCCGAGCACGGCGCAGGCGACCCAGGCGGCCCCGAGTACGGCGACGCTGCGGGCCGCGACGGCGCGGTGCTGGACCACGACGCGGGTCAGGCGCAGCACCGACAGCGTCATCAGGGTGAGTACGGCGACGACGAGAAGCACGACCCCGATCGCGGCGCCGATCGCACCGACCCGGCCGACCGAGTCGGTGAGAAACGCCATCCCGTCGTCGATCAGGACCCAGTCCAGTACCAGGTCGAACTGCCGGGCGAGGACCGCGTAGAAGCCCATGTCGATGATCTTCACGATGCCCATCAGGCCAAGGGCCACCCCACCGAGTACGGCTACCACCCGCCTCGCCCTCGCCGGCAGGACCAGAACGAGGGCGAGACCGAGCAGTGCTTCCACCGGGATCCGCACGAGCCTGCCGACCGTGAGAAAGTCGAGATTGTTCGGCGCGAGGAGGGCGAGCAGCACGAACAGGGCGGCCAGCCCGGTGGTGACGCGGGCGGCGACCGGATGCCGCGAGCCCTTGGGGACATCGTCGCCACCTGCCACGTCGGTGTCACGCGGCGGATCGTCCTTCACCGCGTCGTCCTTAACCGCGTCGTCCTCTGCCGGGTCGTCCTTCGCCGTCGTCCGTTCCTGGGCCGGAAGCTGACGGAAGCGCGTGAAGAGTGACAACCCGAAGATCCTCTCGTGCGAGGCCGTGGTGGCGTGGCGGGCCAGGCTTCGCAACGCCAGGTCCGCCCGTGATCTAGAACGGTTTTCCGGCGTCTTCGGTTCAATAACCGCTGGGGGTCATCCCGATCGTGTCGTCCTCCGGGCCGAAGCCGTGGTCGACGTGCTCCTGCGGGCGACCTTCCTCGCCGTGATCTTCTTCGCCGTGGTCTTCCTCGCCGTGGTCTTCGTTGCCGTGGTCTTCCTCGCCGTGGTCTTCCTCGCCGCCACCCGCTTCGACGGCGCGGTCCGCTTCGCGGGGGCGGCCTTCTTCGCAGCGGCCTTCGCCGTGGTGGTCGCCCGCTTGTTCGGGGTCTTCGCCGCGGTGGCCCCGGTGGCGCGTCGCGCGGCGGTGGCGACCTTCTTCGCGGCGGCGGTTCCCTTCCCGGGGGCCTTCTTCGCCCCGGTGGCCTTCCGGGCGGCGGCGGGCCTCGTGGTCGTACGGGTGCTGCCTCCCCTACCGTCCGCACGCCGGCTCGGCTGACTCTTGGTGGACCGGATCGGGCCCGCTCGTCGTGCGTCGGCCATCTCAGCTCCTCCTCGTCCGGCGGTTGCACTCGACCGCACCGACACAGGCGACGGTTCGTCGGCCCGGCTGGAATGGGCCGGGCCCACGGCCAGGGCAGGGATCACCACCCTGCCGGCCCCGGCCGGGGAAGCTGTCTCCCCTCGGTTCGGGCACCTAAACACCGCTGGGCAGTAGAGCCTGCTGTACTCCGACCGTCTCGCTGGCTGGATCGTCCATCATCGGAACGGCTCCTAGCGTTAGAGCAGCCAATCGGCCCGATGCGTGAGGAGCACGACGTGTCTGATCCGTACCGAATCTCCGAGCTGCCCGACGGGGCCTCCACCACCGCCGCGCCAGCGAGTGCCCGGAGCAGAGCCTTCCGTCCCCTGCTGTGGCTACTGCTGGTGATCAGCACCGCCGCCAACGTGGTCGCCTCGGCCGCCGGCATCAACATGTTCATCGGTGCCGGGTTCGGGCTGGTCGCCGTGGCCTGCGCCACCGCGCTGATCGTCCATCACTACCGGCACCGGCGTCGGTGAGAACCGCCGTCCCGAACCGACGACCCCGGCCCCCGGCGCAGCTGGGTAGTGTCTCGCTGTCACCAGCCGTCGAAGCTCTCCGATCTACTGAGGTTCTTCCGACCACGGAGGTACGAATGCGGGGTCCCGGCACGCGCGGCCTCCGCGACGGCCCACCGTCCGCCGCGCGGCAAGGCAGGCAGCGGGCCGTGAGCGCTCGGGCCCGCGCCACTCTCGACGCCCTCGAACATCTCGTCGGCGGGCTGGGCACCGGCGTGCTGGCCCTGGTAGCACTGATCTGTCTGGTCGTCGCCGCGGTGACCTGCCTCGTCGGCATCGGCCTGTACCTTCTGCCGGTCGCGCTGCGGGTGGTCCGCGTCGTCGCCGACCGGGAACGCTCCCGGCTCTCCCGCTGGGGCCCGGAGATCGTCGGTCCGGAGCCGGTGCCGGCCCGGCTGGCCGCCGCCCTACGGGACCGGATGGTCTGGCGGGAACTCGGCTGGGTGGTCTCGCACGCGACGCTCGGGTTTTTCCTCGGCCTGTCCGGGGCGTCGCTGCCCCTCTGGGTGGTGACCAACGGCACCATCCCGCTGTGGTGGTACCTCGTGCCGCCGGGCGAAGCCACCGACACGATGAGCCTCGTGCACGTGCACGACGTGGGGAGCGCGCTCGCGGTAAGCCTGATGGGCCTGGGCTGGCTGGTCGTCATGGTCGCCGTCAGCCCGGGAATGGCCTGGTTGCAGGCATTGCCCGGTCGCCGCCTCCTGCCACCCGACTCCGGCACCGACCTCAGCATGCGGGTCGCGCAGCTGACCGCGACCCGGGCCGCCGCGTTGGACGCGCACGCCGCCGAGCTGCGCCGGATCGAGCGGTCGTTGCACGACGGGACCCAGAACCGGATGGTCGCCGTCACCGTTCTGCTCGGTGCGGCACGTCGTGCGCTGGAACGTAACCCCTCCGACGCCGGGGCGATCATCGACCGTGCCCAGGACGCCGCCGAGCAGGCGCTCGCCGAGCTGCGCGCCGTCGTACGCAGCATCCTGCCGCCGGTGCTCACCGACCGCAGCCTCGTCGACGCGCTGGCCGCACTGGCCGCGGACTGCCCGGTGACCTGTCGTATCGATGCCGACGTGCCGGCACGGTGCGCCGCGTCGGTCGAGGCGACGGCCTACTTCGTGGTGGCCGAGGCACTCACCAACGTCGCCCGGCACAGCGGGGCGAGGCATGCCACCGTTAAGCTTCAACGCCGTGGGGATCAACTCTCCGTGGAGATCACCGATGACGGCCGAGGTGGCGCGGACGAGCACCGTGGGTCGGGACTTCTCGGCATCCGTCGCCGCGTCGAGGCGCACGACGGGACGTTCGCGCTGGTCAGTCCGGTCGACGGACCCACCACCCTCACCGTGAGCCTGCCGTGCGGATTGTGATCGCCGAGGACGACCCGCTGCTGCGCGAGGGGCTGGCGCTGCTGCTCCGGGCCGAGTCCCTCGACGTGGTGGCCGCCACCGGCACGCCCGACGAGTTCCTGGCCGCCATCGACGCACACCGTCCCGACGTGGCGATCGTCGACGTCCGGATGCCACCCACGCACACCGACGAGGGGATCGTCGCCGCCGTCGAGGCCCGACGTCGGCAGCCTCGGCTGGCCGTACTCGTGCTGTCGGCGTACGTCGAGCAGGCGTTCGCCACCGAGTTGCTCGCCCAGGGCAGCTCCCGCCTCGGCTATCTGCTCAAGGAGCGCGTCGGGCGGGTACAGGAGTTCCTGGACGCACTGCACCGGGTGGCCGGTGGGGGCACCGCCATCGACCCCGACGTCGTCGCCCAACTGCTGGCCCGGACCCGGCCAGCCACGGCGTTGGAGCGCCTCACGCCTCGGGAACGCGACGTGCTGGCGCTGATGGCCGAAGGGCTCGGAAACGGTGCCATCGCCGAACGGCTCGTCGTCACCGACGGTGCCGTACACAAGAACATCCGAAGCATCTTCGCCAAGCTCGACCTGGCGCCCACCGACCGCGCGGACCGCCGGGTCACTGCCGTGCTGCGCTACCTCGACGACGCCCACCGGCGCGCCTGACAGCGGGGCGCCCGACACGCTCGCCACGGTTGTCCCGCCGGGCGGTGCGGAGCATCGGTACCGAATGCCTGGGCGCACTCCGGTTGACGATCCGGAACCTTGTTCCGTATGGTTACGGAACAAGGTTCCGCTTGTCTCGGAGGGAGACGCGCCATGGCCGTTCTGGTCACCGGAGGTACGGGTTTCATCGGGTCGCACACCGTACGGGCGCTGCTCGACCTGGGCGAGGAGTGCGTGCTCGTGCAGCGCCGCGCCACCGGGCTGCCGCCCGTGCTCGCCGACGCACAGGTCGCGATCGAGCAGGGCGACGTCGCCGACCTGCCGGCCCTGCTCGACCTCGGCACCCGCCACAAGATCACGGGGATCGTACATCTGGCCGGCTCCATGCCCTGGCCGATCGGCGCCGACGAGCCGATCCCCGCCACCCGCAGGGCGCTCGGCGGCCTGCTCAACATCTTCCAGGTCGCTCAGGAGTGGGGCGTACGGCGAGTGGGGGTCGCCAGCACCATCGGCGTCTACCACGGCGTTTCCGGGGACGGTGCCCTGCGGGAGGATCTGCCGCTACCGATGAACTCGTTCCACGTCATCCCCACCTTCAAGAAGATCGGCGAACTGCTCGACGACTGGCTGGCCCCGGCCGCCGGCCTCGACGTCGTCAACTACCGGATCTCCGGCACGTGGGGGCCGGGTGGTCACGAGGACCCGTTCTTCCCGGCGCCCGCCCTCGTCCACGCGGCCGCCCACGGCACCGAGCTCGACCTGTCGTCGCAGGCCCGGACGCCGTACGCCGAGGACGCCCTCGACCTGTGCTACGTGAAGGACACCGGGCGCGCGATCGCCCTGCTGCACCTCGCCGACAAGCTCAACCACCGGACGTACAACGTGGCCTCGGGCCGGGCCACCTCGAACGCCGACGTCATCGCCGCCGTCAAGACCGTGGTCCCGTCCGCCGACCTGTCCCTGCCGATGCGCGGGTCTGTTTCCCCGGCCTCCTGGCTCGACATCACCCGCCTGCACGAGGACACCGGCTACGTCCCCGCGTACGACACCGAGCGCGCCGCCGCCGACTACATCGCCTGGCTGCGCGCGGGCAACGACCGTTGAAGGTCATTCACACCATGATCTCGAAGGGCGGCTGCCGTACCAGGGGGTGACCGCCGACCGCCCGGTACCCGAGAATGGTCGGCGTGGGTGTACCGAGTGATCAGTTCCTGCGGATGGTGGACAGGCTCGCCGAGGTCGAACGCGCCCAGGCGCGGGACTACACGTCCTTCAGCGTGGGCGGCAGGAAGTTCGGCTACCACTGGCCACGCACGAAGACGGTCGGCCTGAAGCAGACCCTCTCCGAGCAGGCCGCGCTGGTCGCCGAGCGACCGGACGTCTTCGAGGTGCAGTTCACCTCCGGTGGGTTCGGCTGGGTGGTCGTCCACCTGCCCAAGATCGACGCCGACGAACTCACCGAGCTGCTCTACGAGGCCTGGCAGCTTTCCGCGCCCGAACGACTCGTCGACGAACACCCCCTGGCCTGAGCTCCGCTGCCGTCGACGTCAACGGCTGGGCGTCCGCCCGCAGACGCGGGCGTGGCTCCGGCCGGCGGGCGGGCCGACGGGGCATGGCTCCGGCGGTCAGAAGAGGGTCAGGGGCTCGGCCGGAATCGGCTCGGGCAGGGCCTCGAGTTCGGGCGTACGCGCCCGGACGTCGTCGTGAAATCGTCGGGCGAGGACGGGCGCGTCCGCGTTGTCCGGGGTGTGGATGAACATGGTCGGCGATCGACCCTCACGCAACCACCCGGCGACGGCGTCGACCCACGGCTGCCAGCCCTCGATCGTCCGTGCGGGGTCGTCGCGGCCGAGGTACCGGACGATCGGCCGGTCGGTCAACGCGCGCGACCGGAGCGGCATGCGCGGCTTCTTCGTCCAGGCCTCCCGTTCCGCGTCGCTGGTCGGGGGGCTCTGGAAGAAGGCGGTGGTGTCGAACGGGATCCATTCGGCGGCCGCGGCGGCGAGAACCTCCTCGAGAAGCCGCGTCGAGCGTGGGTCGTCGAAGAACCCGGGATGGCGGACCTCCACGGCGTACCGGTGGGTCTCGGGGAGCCGGCGCAGGAAATGGGCCAGTACGGAGACGTCCGACGGCGCGAATGACCCCGGCAACTGAATCCAGAGGGCCTGGAGCCGCGGGCCGAGTGGCTCGATCGCATCCAGGAAGACGCGAAGCGCCTCGTCCACGTCGGTGAGACGGCGTTCGTGCGTGATGAGCTTCGGAAGCTTGACCACGAACCGAAAGTCGGGGTCGGTCTGTTGCGCCCACGAGGCCACGGTGTCCCTGGCCGGCGTCGCGTAGAACGTCGTATTCCCCTCGACCGCGTTGCACCAACCGGCGTAGTGCCGCAGGCGCTCGGAGGGCGGAAGCGGATGTGCCAGAAGGCGTCCCTGCCATGACTTGTGAGTCCACATCGCGCAGCCCACGTGAAGACGCATGATCCGCCCCTCCCCCAGACAACCCGCGCCCGGCCAGCCTGCCCCGGGTTCACCTCCGGGACGTCGACCGCATTCTAGGTACGGCCTCCCCGGCGCTCGCCCACCCCACCGAGGTTAGGCGGGGCCCTGATCCGGAGGGCGTCTGCGAAGCGACAGACGGATCGCGTACGCGATCGCCCCGATCAGCAATGCCGCGACCACCGGCCCGCCGAGCAGGATCATGAGGCCGGCGCCGATGTTCGCCCCGATCACGCCGGCGGTCATCACCCGCCACCCGAACCCGACTGTCACGCCGGCTGCCAGCAGCGGGACGAAGACTCCCCACCAGCGTGGGTCCAGGCGGTTCCGACCCGTGGCTCGTCCCAGCACCAGCAGGGCGACGAGGGCCGCGACCACCGATCCGATGCCGGCGGCATGTGCCACGCCGGGATTGACGTCCCAGGGCTGGAAGGCGTAGTCGGGGACGGCGCCGGCCGGAACCGTCGACCGGTCTCCGACAAGCCACCAGGTCGCCACCGGAGTGGCGATGACCAGCACGGCTACGGCGAGCACCAGGTCCCACCTCGCCGACAGGTCGGGGCTGTCACGCGACGGTACCGGCCCTGTCATGCGGACAGTTTGCCGGAAGCGCCATTGGTGTGGATGAGCGCGCGTACTCATCCGCCGCGATCGGGACCGGCGCCGACCGGACCACCGCTGTGGGTGGAGACGGAGCCGACGCTCCTGAAGCCAGCCGGTAGGCGACGCCGACGCGGCGGTCACCCTCGACGGCCACGACGGCCACGACGAAAGGGCTCGTCACCGGCCGTCCGGTGACGAGTCCTTCCGTCCCGCTCGGGAGGGCTATCCGGCCCGGTACGCGTCGATGATCGTCTGCTCGACACCGCTGCCGGCGTTGCCCTGCGCCGCCACCCGCAGCGAGACCGCCTGGCCGGCGGCGGGTTGAGGCAGCCGGGCCCGGTACGTGCCGTCGCCCACGCCGTCGACCCGCACGGGCTGCCAGGTCGCGCCGCTGTCGAGGGATACGGACAGGGTGAAGTCGGTGACGGCCTGTGCCCGGACGCCGTGCGCCTGGTGGACCGTGAAGGTCGCCGTGCCGGATGCGGTGGGATGGTTCGCCGCGTCCAGCGGTAGGGCGTAGTCCACCGACAACAGCGGCAGGGGGACGCTGCCGGTGCCGGCCGGGCCGCTCGACCGGAAGGTCCAGGAGGTCGTGACCCGGGTTGACACCGGCAGGACGGCGGTGGTGTCGATGTCGTAGGTCAGCCGGTAGTCGGCGGCCTGCCGTGGAACGGTGAAGTCGGCCGTCGAGCTGTCGACCTGGCCCACGGTCCGCCCGTCGCGGGCGAGGGTGAGCGTGCGCGGAATGTCGAGATCGACGCCGTCGGCAAGGCAGTCGAACCGCCCGTGCTGGTCGGTCAACGTGACGAGTTCGACGTGCAGGTTGCCGCTCGTACGGGCCGGTGCGAGGGGCGCGCACGCGCTCGTGGAGCCGCCCGGGTAGTCGTACCAGTCCGAACGCAGCGGCTGTCGTACCCACACCTTGTCCTGCCGGCTGCCCGGCGCGTACCGGGCCATTCCCTCCTGGGTGACCGTCCCGTCCCAGAACGCCTCGTCCGCCCAGGCGAAGCCGGACGACACGTAGTCGGTGCGGTCGCCGGAGACCCCCTCGGTACTGGTCTCGGCGACGAACGCCCCCTCCGGGCTGTACCCGTACCGCTTGTGTCCGGTCCTGGAGTCCGGTACGTCGAGCGTCTTGAATTGCTGGTCGATCCGGGCGAGGGTGGCATGCACGGCGGCGGTGACCCGGTACGTCGGGTCGTCCGGAATGCCGTTGCCGAACGGGTGGATGAGGTCGTAGAGGTACGGGCTCCGTCCACTCCCCGGTGCGTCGAGCCCGAACCCGGCGTACGCCCGGAACGTCCCGATGCCGGCTCCGCTGTTCGGTGCCACGAACACGTTCCAATCCTTGGCCGCCTCACCCCAGGCGAAGGCGAAATCGGTCCAGGCGGGGCCACGCCGGGCCGACTGCACGTACGTGAGGCCTACCGAGGCGGCCTCCGTGGCGACCCCGTCGACGCTCGCCGTGAGCCGCCGGGCCCGGGACAGGTCGACCCTCATGGACGTGTCGCCCGCGACGACCAGGTCCGGATCGCCGGCCAGGGCCGCGCGTTGGTCGTCGTCGGTCCAGGACATGAACGAGGCCATCACGCTGTACCGGCCGGCGGGCACCCGGAACGACAGCGTGTCACCGGCATCGCCGGACTCGGCCCGGGCGTACCCGGCCCGGTCGTCGAGGTTGACCACCTGGATCAGGACCCACCCGCTCGTCCCCTCCGGGGTACCCGGAATCGCGGTCGTCTCGACGGTGAGGTCATGGCTGGGCGGCTCCACGTAGAACGTCACCGGCGTACGCGTCGCCACCTGGCCGCCGACGCGCGCCGCGACCACGGCCGTGTACCGGCCGGGACGGGCCCCGACCGCCGTCCGGTCGACGCGCAGCGTGACGCCGCCGTCGGCACCGGCGGCGAGCGGCACCCGACCGGCCGAGAGGGACACGGCGCCGGCCGGTGCGGCGACGCCGTGCTGGTCGGTCACTGCCACGTCGAGGGCGACCGTCGCCGGGCCGGTGCCGGTGTTGACCCACGCCAGCTTCGCCTCCGCCGTGCCGGACCCCGGGGACGCCCAGCTGCCGAGGTTCACCACCGGCTGGGCGCTGACCACGCCGGACAGGGCCCGGGCCACGTGCAGCCGCCCCGCGCCGCTGGCGTACGCGTCACCGCCGGTGACCGGGTCCACCGCGCCGACCAGCGCGGCCTTGAGCTGCTCGGCCCGCCAGTCGGGGTGGCGCTGGGCCAGGACGGCGGCCGCACCGGCGACGTGCGGGGACGCCATCGACGTGCCGGAGGCGGCCACGTAGCGTGCGTCGATCGCCCGGCCCATGGTGGTACCGGCCGCCCGCGCCGCGACGACGTCCACGCCCGGCGCGACCAGTTCGGGCTTGGCGGCGCGGGTGTTGACCAGCGGTCCACGGCTGGAGAAGTCGGCGAGTACGTCGTCGCTGTCCACCGCGCCGACGGTGAGCGCGCCCACGGCGGCGCCCGGTGCGGACACGGTGTTGTCGGCGGGCCCGGCGTTGCCGGCCGCGACCACGAACAGCGCGCCGGTCTGCCGGGACAGTGCGTCGAGCGCGAGCGACATCGGGTCGGTGCCGTCGCTGGCCTCCCAGCCGCCGAGGCTCAGGTTCACCACGGCGGCACGGCTCGCGGCCCATTCCATCCCGGCGATCACCTGCGAGTCGGTGCCGTCGCCGCTGTCGTCGAGGACCTTGCCCACGACGAGCCGCGCACCCGGCGCCACGCCCTTGCGGGTGCCACCCGAGGCGGCGCCGGTGCCCGCGATCGTGGCTGCCACGTGGGTGCCGTGGCCGAGCCGGTCGCCCGCGTCACCGCCGTCGACCGTGAAGTCCATCTTCTCCGTGATCTGGCCCGCGAGGTCCGGATGGCTGGCGTCGACGCCGCTGTCCAGCACCGCGACCCGTGCGCCGGCACCGGTGTACCCGGCGTCCCACGCCTGCGGTGCGGCGACCTGGCGAAGGTTACGGTCCAACCGGTCGGCGGTGTGCCCGGATGCGTGGCTGGCCCGTACCCGCCGGTCCAGCCACACCCGCAGGGACGGGCCGGACGAGCGCGCCGTGGCCGAGCGGGCCGACACCGACCGGACGAGATCCGCGCCCGTCGCCTTCGCACGGCGACCCGAGACCGCCTCGATGCTCGGCAGCGCACGGGCCCCGGCCATCCCGGCGACCAGGGGATCGGCCGTCAGCTGGCGTACCTGCCCGCCGGGACGGACGATGAGCGGCAGGTCGTCGGTGCGCGCGTCGTCGTAGCCGTCGAGGACCAGCGCCGTCACGTCGAACAGAGCCGGGTCCAGCACCGTGTCGATCAACGGTGCGACCTGGGCGGGCACCACCCGCACGTGCCCGTCGGGGCCGCAACTGCGGGTCAGCACACCACTCGGGCTGGCCGGGCGGACGCTCACCACCGGGCAGCCCGACGAGGCGCCGCGCACGGTCACCACGTCCCCGGTCAACAGCGTCACCGTGTACGTCCGCCCGGCCGGAAGCAACGACGGCACGGCGGCGGTTGTCGCACCGGTCGCCCTGCTCCGGTTCTCCCCCGCGACGCCCACGCCGGGCACTCCCAACGCCGCCAGCAACACTCCGGTGGTGGACAACCCGAGCACCAGTTGACGTTTACGTCTACGCATCCTCGCTCCATTCAGCTCCGACGATCACGCCCCTTAGATGGGCTCGGCCGTCGGCGGGGTTGCCCGCACGTCGGATCGGATCCCGGGCACGGCCGACACGATCAATCCGCGGAACCGGACAACCCGGTACTCGCCCGCGCCCGTCGAAGGAGTGATGACCCAACGGAGGGACGGGCGATGCGGGATGCCTCGGAGAAGGAGTACGTCGACTACGTCTCGGCGCGGATACCCGCGCTGCGGCGGCTGGCGTACCTCCTGGCCGGTGACGAGCATCGCGCCGACGACCTGGTCCAACAGACCATCACCACGCTGTACGTGAAGTGGTGGCGTGCGCAGGCCGCCGACCATCTCGACGCGTACGTCCGCACCATGCTGGTCCGTACGTACCTGGACGGGAAGCGGCTGGCGTGGGCGCGGGTCCGGCTGTTCCGCGAGGCGCCCGAGCCACCGCCGTTCTCCGACGGCGGCTTCGAAGACCGCCACGTCGTCCGGGCGGCGCTGAGCCGGGTGCCCCGCCGGCAGCAGGCCGTGCTGGTGCTGCGGTTCTTCTACGACCTGCCGGTCGACGAGGTGGCCGGGATACTCGGCTGCTCGTCCGGCACGGTCAAGAGCCAGACCTCCCGCGGACTGGCCACGCTGCGACGCCTGCTCGGTGAGCGGGAGTTCGCAGGTTTCTCCGCCACGAACTGAGGAGCCGATAATGCCATCCGAACTCGATCTGCTGCGGTCGCTCGACGACGAGCCGCCCGCACCCTCCACCGTGGACATCCAGCGCGCAATCGCCGCCGGACGCCGCCGCCGGACCCGTCGCGGCGCCGCGTACGCGGGCGTCGCGACGGTGACCGCACTCGCCGTCGCCGGTGTCTCGGTCGCGGCCGGGGTGCTCGACGACGCCCCGTCGCAGACGGCGGCGACCGGTACGCCGCGCACCACCGCCACCGCCCCGCCGAAGGCGGAGTACACGATCCCGGGCACCCCGGGCTGGAGCGCGCCGGCGGCGACCCCGCCCACCAGTTGCAGCCTGGACCGGCTGCCCGCACCGGACAACGCGCCGATGGCACTGGTGTCCGGCGCGGACTTCGCCGGCCGGTACGTCGTCGGGCGCTCGTACCCGAAGGGCGGCGGCTACCAGGCGGTGATCTGGCACGACGGCAAGGGCAGGAAGGTGATGCTCCCCGGCGATCTGGAGGAGTCGCTACAGGACGTCAACTCGACGGGTACCGCGGTCGGCTGGAGCTACGTCGGCGGCGGCGAGGCGGACACCGGCCCCGTCCCGTACGTCTACCACGACGGCAAGGTGTCGAAGCTGCCGGGCGTGCGGCGCGGATCCGCGTACGCGATCAACGACGCTGGGGCGATCGTGGGCGACGACAGCGGCGAGGCCGCGCTGGTCTGGCCGTCGGCGACCGCACCGCCGTTCCGGCTGCCGGTGCCCGCCGGCGCGTCGGAGGCCACCGCCCGCGACATCGACGAGGACGGCACCACGGTCGGCACGGTGAACAACGAGCGACCGTACGTCTGGTTCCCGGACGGCACCCACCGGGAACTTCCGATGCCGAGCCTCGACGGCGAGCAGGCCGAGACCGCCCGGGTCTTCAGCATCCGGAACGGCTGGGCGACCGGGGTGGCCGGCAACGGTCTCGGCCGCGCGGGAAAGAACCCGAGGTCGGGCTCGTCGTCGGGACCGGCCGGCTCCGGCGGGCAAGGAAAGGACGCCCAACTGGGGGCGGTCCGGTGGAACGTCCGCACCGGCGAGGTGCGCGTGTTCGGCGAGCTGGGGATCGGAGCGGGCAGCCCGAATGCGCAGGGCTGGCAGGTCGGCACGGACAAGCAGGGACGGGCGGTGCTGGTCGCCGACGGCGCTCCGGTGGTCTTGCCGGGTCTGGCCGGCCACCGGCCGGGCGGCCTGTCCGACATCCCGACCACGTTGAGCGACGACGGGCGCACCATCGCCGGACAGTCGGACGACGCGACGGGCATCATCCAGGCCGTCGTGTGGCGCTGCCGGTGACGGAATCCGGCAGGTCTTCGCAGTAGCCGCCGACCGGAGCAGGGCTCCGGTCGACTGGTCCACGGCTGCGCAGAGACCGGAGGATCGTGGAGAGGACCGAACCCGGCCGGGTTCGGTCCTCTCCCGTGAACCGGCACCCGGCGACGACAGCGCCGGCCGCTTCGTAGAGTCTTCCCAGTCGACGGGGAGTAGGAGGAGCGGTCATGTTCGACGACACCGGGCTGCTGCGACCGCAGGAGGAGCAGGCGTACCGGCTGCTGCTGCGGCTCTCCGCGGCCCGACCCGCCGACCTCGCCGGGCTGGCCGACGTACCGCTCGACGAGGCCGCCGGACTGTTGGAGGGCTTGCGGAGCAAGGGACTGGCCATGGCGCACCCCGGCCCGGACCCGGCGTTCGAACCGCTGCCGCCGGACGTCGCCCTCGGCAACACCCTGCTACGCCGACAGGAGTCGCTGGAGACCGCCCGACAGGCGGTCGCCGCGCTGACCGAGGAGTACCGGGCCAGCGCCCGGCGCCGCAACGCCGACCAGCTGGTCGAGGTGGTGGTCGGTGCGGCCGCGCTGCGTGACCGGCTGCGTGACCTGCAGGACTCGGCCCGCGAGGAGATCCTGTGGTTCTGCCGGGCCAATCCGCTGGCCATGTCCGGTTCCGAGAACGCCGAGGAGTCCGGGGCGCTGGCCCGTGGGGTGCGCTACCGGGCGATCTACGAGCGGGCCCTGCTGGAGACGCCCGGCGAGCTGGAGAGCATCGCGGAGAGCGTACGCGGCGGAGAGGAGGCCCGGACCCTGCCGACGTTGCCGGTCCGGATCGCCATCGCCGACCGGTCGACCGCCATCTGCCCACTGGTGCCGGACGACGAACGCGACGTCGGGGAGCCGACCGCCGCGCTGATCCGGCGCAGTGAACTGCTGGACGCGCTGCTGGCGCTCTTCGAGAGCCACTGGGACCGGGCGACCCCGATCCGCTGGGACGCCGACCACGGCGGACTGTCCGACGCGGCGGCCGACGGTGCCCTGGACGACGGCGAGCGGTTCCTGCTGTCGCTGTTCGTGGCCGGCTTCCCCGACAAGTCGATCGCGTCGCAGCTCGGCGTCAGTCGGCGGACCGTGCAGCGCCGGCTGGAACGGCTGATGGCGGTCGCCGCGGTGGACACCCGCACCGGGCTGGCGTTCCAGGCCGCCCGACGGGGCTGGCTGTGACGGCGAGCGGCACCGCACCGGGCGGGACGGTGGATCCCCGTCCCGCCCGGAACCCGCTCAGCGCAGGCCGTACGCCCGGATCACGGTCTGGGTGACCGCGCTGCCCGACCGGTCGGCGGCCCGGACCCGCAGCGACACCGTGCCCTTCCCGGCCGGAACGTCGGCCCGGAACGCGTTGCCGTGCCCGGTCACCCGGACCGACCTCCAGGTGGCGCCCTCGTCGAAGGACACCTGGGCGGTCAGGCTGATCCCCTTCGCGGTGGCGTGACCGTCCTGGTGCCGGACGGTCAGACCGACGGTGTGCTGCCGGCCGGTCGCCCGACCGGTCAGGTCCACCGGCGCGGTGTAGTCGACCTGCAACAGCGGCAGTGGCCGGGCGTCGTCCCCGGACCGCTGCCCGGAACGGAACTGCCACACCGTCTCGGTACGGGTGCCCCAGGTCCACTCCTCGCCACCGCGCTCGGTGTTCAGCACCAGCTGGTACCCGGCCTCGGGCCCGGTGGTGGTCACGTCCTGCCGGGCGTCGGGCAGCTCGGCCAGCAGCTTCCCGTCGCGCCACAGTTTGGCGCCCACTCCGAACGTCTCGCCGATCGTGTAGTGACCGTCGGCGTCGACGAACTCGGGTACCCGCAGCGCGAGGGTGTTCCCGGTCCGCGTGGAGACCAGCTCCGGTATCCCCCGTGGGGACGCCGGGCGGGTCACCGGGGCGAGCCAGGTCTCCTCGGCCCTACCGGCACCGTAGCTGGTTGGCCGCTCGGTCATCCCGGTCGCCAGTGCGCCGAAGTCGTTCCACGGCCACTCGTGGCTCACCCGGTGTTGCCAGACCGAGTCGCCCGAGGTCACCCACTCCTCGCGCTCCTTCGGCGTCGCCACGAACCGGGACGTGTCGTTCCATGAATATGTCTGCCAGGGGCGCCATCCGAACCTCTGCTCCTTCGCCCAGGGGAATCCGCCGTTGTCGGCGTACCGGGTGCTGATCCGTACCGAGTTGGCGGTGGTCACCCGATAGACGATCCGATCCGGGATCCGGTTCCGCTCCACGTGCTGCACGTCGTACTGGTAGGGGCTGGAGGTGGTGAGGGTGAGGTCCAGCGTCGCCCGGCCCCGGATCACGCGGGTGATGAGCCGCTGGCCGTCGTCGTTCGCCACCGCCAGCATCGGGATCGGTTCCCGGTCACCGGTGGGCTTCCACACCGTCCACGCCGACCAGTCCGCCGGGCGTACCATCAGGGTCACCGCCGCACCCGCCCTGGCCGCCGCCGCGGTCACCTCGCTCTCGCTCGGCGCGTCCTCCCCGCCCGGCTCGTTGGTCGACTCGATCAGCACCGCCGCGCCGCGCACCTTGGCCTCGGCCAGCTCGTCCGCAGTGCCCCGACCGGCGTAGACCAGCGGGAACCGACGGGTCCCGTCGTACGCCGGGGACTGCCCGGTCAGGTTGATGTCGAACGGACCGGACACCCCGGCGACCTCGGCGCGCACCATCGGCGCGACGAGCTGCCAACGGGACGAGAACTCGTACGTCCCACTGGTCAGCTTCCTGGTCGGGGTGACGTTGACCTGCTGGACCGTGCTGAAGTGCATGGTGCCGTGGCTGATCTGACGGCCGGCGCCGGTGACCCGGTGCACGTAGTAGCTCAGCACCGCCTGCTGCTCGGCCGGCTTGGGCGTCTCGATCCGGATCGGGGTGCCCTTCCGGGCGTCCAGCAGTACCTCGATGTCCCGGTCGACCCGCAGCTCGGGGTCGGTGATCAGGGTGGCCTGCTCGTCGAGCACGCCGCCGTCCTCGATCAGCGCGTGCAGCAGGTACGAGCCCTCGGCGACCTCGACGGTGCTGGTGGTCCCCGGGAACAGGAAGCCCAGGTGGTCCCAGCGGCTGCTGTCGCCCATCAGGGCGATGACCGGCACCGCCGCCGGCTGGCCGTCGCGACCGGCCGCGCGGAAGGTGACCTTGTGCCGGGGGCCGTCCAGGCTGACTCCCACCGCCGTGGTGGCGAGGATGCCGTCCGGACCGGTCGCGGTGATCCAGCCGCCGAACAGTCCCCGGTCCAGCCTGGTCAGGTCGACGGTGACCGGTACGTCCACCGAACCTCCGGCCGGCACGGTGACCGTGCCGGTGCCGGCCGTGACGGCGTCGGTCTCCGGCACCTCGGTGGCGACGTTCTCCAGCTCGACGGCCAGGGTGAGGGTGACCGGTGCCGGCCCGTCGTTGGTGTACGTGACCACCTTGCCGACCGGCACCGCCGCCGCGCCGGACCGGGCGGCCACCGAGGTGTCCGGGTCGGTGTGCAGGCCGAAGTCGACCTGACCGCTGGCGTACACCCGCTGGCCGACCGCCCGGGCGACGTCGATCCGGCCGGTGCCCTCGTCGAACACCGACAGGTCCGGGTTGGTCTGGGCGGTGCTGACCAGTACGTCCTTCAGCCGCGCCGCCGACCAGTCCGGGTGTGCCTGGGCCAGCAGTGCGGCGGCACCGGCCACATGCGGCGTGGCCATCGAGGTGCCGGACGCGGCGGTGTACCGGTCGTCCACCGGCGTGCCCATGGTGGTCCCGGCAGCGCGGGCGGCGACGATACCGACCCCCGGGGCGGTGACCTCCGGCTTCAGTCCCTCGTCCCCGAGCCGGGGGCCCCGGCTGGAGAAGTCGGCGAGCGACTCGTCCCGGTCCACCGCGCCGACGGTCAGCGCGGACGGAGCGGCGCCGGGCGAACCGACGGTGTAGTTCGCGCCCTCGTTGCCGGCGGCCACCACGAAGAGGGTGCCCGTCTCGGCGGTGATCCGGTCGAGCGCCTGGCTGAGCGGGTCGCTGCCGTCGGTCGGGCCGCCGCCGAGGCTCATGTTGACCACCGCCGCGCCCTGCTCGGCGGCCCACTCCATCCCGGCGATGATCCAGGAGTCGTAGCCGCTGCCGTCGTCGCCGAGCACCTTGCCGGCCAGCACGCTCGCGCCGGGCGCCACGCCCCTGCGGGTGCCGCCGGATCCGGCACCGGTGCCGGCCACGGTCGACGCGACGTGCGTACCGTGTCCATGGTGGTCGGTGGTGTCCGGGCTGCTGGTGAAGTTCCGCGCGGCCGTCACCTTGCCGGTGAGGTCCGGGTGGGTCTGGTCGACTCCGGTGTCCAGCACGGCGACCTTCACTCCGGCACCGTCGAAACCCGCCTGCCAGGCGGCCGGGGCGCCGATCTGGGCGACGCTGCGGTCCAGGACCGGGCGGACCCGGCCGTCCAACCAGATCGAACTGATCCCGGCGCCGAGCGCGGGGGCGCCGGAGCGGGCCGCGTCGGCCGGGCCGGCCGGGCTGACCGTCTGCCAGAAACCGGCCAGCGTGTCCTTTCCGGCCGTCAGCGCGGCGCCACCGATGCTGGTCAGCGGCCGGGCACTGGTCGTACCGGACAGGACGCGGGCCGGGTCGGCGCCGGGGTTCCGGTAGCGGACGATGAGCGGCAGGCTGGCCGTGTTGCCGTCCGCGTACCCGTCGGCGATCAGTTCCTCGACGTCGAACAGGTCGGCGTCCAGGGTGCCCGCCGAGACGTACGGCACGACGTCGCTGGGCAGCACCCGCAGCCCGCCGTCCACCTCGACGGTGTGGAAGGTGATCCGTTCCCGTCCGGCCGCCGGGCGGACCGACGCCGCGTACCGGCCGGCGCCGGCCGCCGAGACCTCGACGACGTCGCCCGTGATCAGGGTGACCCGCGACCCGGCGGCGCCCGCACCCAGCGCGGCCAGCGGCCGGACGACCTGGGCTACGGCGGACGGGGGCGCGGCCGTCGCCGGCGGCGGCCCGGCGGCGGTGAACGCGAGTACGGCGGCCAGAACGGCAGCGGTACGACGCAGCGGGTATGACATGGCGGGGCTCCTCCGACTTCCGCGACGACGCCGTCAACGGCGACAGTCGGAGTGTGTGGCCGGAACATTTCGCTGGTCATCAACCTGCCGTGCCGCAGAGGCGACATGGCGCCAATTGGACATCGTCCCGCCGCCGCGGATCAACCCGACGTTCGTCCGTCGCCATCCCTCGGTGATCGTCACGGCACGTACGGCGACCGGGGCTGGCCGGCCGGACCCGTCTGCCTGATGCGCGGCTGCGCGGCTGCGCGGCTGCACGCCTGGGCGGTGACGGCCGGGGGCGCGAGCGGGCATCCCTCGGGGCCGGAGCGGGACTCCGCCACCACCCGCTGACGGAGCGTGACCGCTCCACTGTGACCGGTGATTGACAGATCGATCACGGCGCCTTCAAGATTATTCCCGCCCGGGCAGTAGGCACCGACCGCCGCCGATCCAGGCGGCAATGCATCCTGCGTGCCATCCAGCGGTCCGTCGTACCCCCGACGGCCGATCCCGCAAGGGAGAACTGCGCAGAAAGGTTGCAACGCCATGTCAGATCTTCCTGCTCCCCGATGGCGACGCCGCGTCTTCCTCGCGGCATCGGTTGCCCTCGTCGGCGCGCTACTGGTCACTCCCGCTCCGGCGATCGCGACGAGCCCGAGTTCGCCGAGTTCCGGTTCCGGCGGGGATGTCGATCTCGGACGGCTCGCGGGTGAGGAGACCAGCGTCGTCGAGGTCCAACTCGCCGACAGCACCGAGTTGGACAAGCTGGTCGCCACCGGCGTCGACCTCGACCACCACGTGAGTCGCACCGAGAGCGGCATCGTGGTGCACGCCGTCGTCACCCCGAACGAGGTCGCCACGCTGCGGGCGAGCGGATACCGGCTGGGCGAGGTGCTCTTCACTCCCAGCGACTCGGAGCGGCGGATCGCGGAGCGCGAGGCGACCATCGCGGCCCACGTCGCGGAGAACGAGGCGCTCACCGACAACCAGGCCCGCCGGGGCACCCAGGCGACCTCCGACGTCAAGATCATTCGGGCCGACTACTACACCTCCGGCACCGACCAGGTGCTGTCGGTCGAGGCGAAGTGGGCGCAGGGGCAGACCGCCACCGACGCCCTCACCATCACCCGGGACAGCGGCCCCGGCACGCCGATGGGCTCCGGTGGCACCCAGACCATCTCGCGCTTCGTGGACGCCGGGGTGTACCTCTACCACCGTGGCGCGTCGACGGTGACCGCCCGGCCGAACTACATCCAGATCACGAGCCCGACCGGGGACGTGGCCGTGGCCAAGGTGAACCAGTGGCTGCCCATCCCGAAGGACAACCCGGAGGGGCCCGGCTACCAGAAGGACTTCGTCGCCAGCTACCTGACCCCGACCGAGCTGTACGACCGGATCCGGCAGCTCGCCGGGCAGTACCCGAAGCTGGCCGAGATCGTCGAGTTGCCGTACAAGACGAACGGCTACCGGCGTAAGGCGCAGGCGGTACTGGGCGACGCGAACGCGAGCCGGGTCGCGGTCGACTCCAAGGCCTGGGGACACCAGGGGGGCAACGACGTGTCCGTCGAGCTCGCCGATCCCGGCGCCGCCGACCGGGCGCTGTCGGTGAGCGTGACCGGCAGCACGATCCGGGTCAGCCTGGCCACCGACGCCGCCGGCGCGGTGACCAGCACCGCCGCGCAGGTCGTCGCGGCGCTGAACGCCACCGCCGGGTCGCTGGTCGTCGCGTACACCTATCGGGGCAGCGTCGGCGACGGCGTGGTCGCACCGGGCGCACCGACGCCGCTGACCGACGGCCTGAGCGCCCCGGCCAGCGTGTCGCGTGACCCGCATCCGGTGTACGCGATCCGGATCGGCAAGCACCGCAACACCTCGAAGCTGGGTGTCCTCGCGTACGCCCAGGAGCACGCCCGCGAGTGGGTACCACCACTGGTCACGATCGAGACCGCCGAGCGGCTGCTGCGCAACTACGGCCACGACCGCCGGACCAGGGATCTCCTGGACAACCTCGACATCTGGATCGCCCCGTCGATCAACCCCGACGGCGGCCACTACTCGTTCTACGACTTCAACTCGCAGCGCAAGAACATGACGAACCACTGCCCGCAGACCGGGTCGGCGGACGCCCTCGGCCGCAACTCCTGGGGCGTGGACAACAACCGCAACTACACCGAGTACAGCCTCTTCGACGGCTACTCGGGCGCGTCGTCGAGCTGCACCAGCGGCACCTACTCCGGACCCAGCGAGCTGTCGGAGCCGGAGAACAGGAACCTCAACTGGCTCGCCTCGCGGCCGAACATCAAGTTCTCGATGAACCTGCACTCCTCCGGCAACTACTTCATGTGGTCGCCGGGCGCGTACTCGACGCCGGACCGGATCTCGGCGCCCCGGCCGACCCTCGGCGAAGAGTCGTTCTTCTGGGGTGCCTCGTCACGGATCCTGACCTCGATCAAGCGGCACCGGAACATGGCGGTCACGCCGGCGCGTACCGGCCCGATCTCCGACGTGCTCTACTCGGCGGCGGGGAACTCCGGCGACATGCTCTGGTACAAGTACGGCATCTACGCCTGGAACTTCGAGGTCGGCACCTCGTTCCAGCCGGAGTGGGCGGAGGCGCACGACGAGACGATGGAGTTCGCCAACGGCCTCGTCGAGCTGATGCGGGTGGCGCGTGACTTCGACACCGATCGCAGGCGACCGGAGAGCGACCTGTCGGTGACCCGCAGCGCCACGCGCGGGATGGTGGACGTCAAGTTCGAGGTGAGCGAGCCGGCGGCGGTCTTCTACACGCTGGACGGCCGCAAGCCGACGTACTCGTCCACGCTCTACGGCTCGGCGGGCATCCGCGAGGGCGCGGAGACCCTGACCGTGCCCTACGGGACCAAGATCCACTGGTTCTCGGTGGACGCGGCCGGCAACGTCGAGAACAACTACCGTCCCGACGGTTGGGGCAAGAACTACCGCAAGGGCGTCGCCATCCCGCCGAGGCGGTGACGACCGCTCCGACCTGACAGTTCAGCGGCTGCGGCACCTTCGGGTGCCGCAGCCGCACCGTCTACAGCGCGGCTGCCTACCGCGCACGCAGTAGGTTCGCGGCGCCTGCGGCGGCTGCGGCAGTCGGGTGCCCCGACGGCGGCAGCGCGAACCGCATTCGTCGGCAGGACGCCCGGCGGTGCGCAGGGCGACATGATCGGACGACATCCACATCTCGGGAACGAGACGTACGGAAGAGGAGGGGACATGACCCCGTCACGAGCCCTGATGTCGGTCCGACCTGTACTTGCCATGGCCGGTGCTGCCACCATGAGTTCCGGACGACTCGGCGCCACCGTGGCCGCCGTACTGGGGCTGATCGGTGTGATCATCGGCGGGCTTGCCCTGGCCCGCCCCGCCAGCCGCCTCGGCACCGGCAACGGGCGAGGCGGGGCCTACGTGGCCCTGGTGGTGGGACTGGTCAGCATCGTCCTCGGTGGACTGGCCCTGACCCGCTCCCGCCGCACCGGCTGACCGCTCGACCCCGCGCCGGTATCGTCGCCGGATGTTCCTGATCGAGATCACGTCGACATCGGCCGTGGCCGGCGATCGAAACACCATCGGTGGATGGCCGATCCTGGATCCGGGCCAGCCTTGGCCGGTCTGCCGGTGCGGCACCAGGATGGCGCTCTTCTTCCAGCTCGATCTCCCGCCCGACGTCCCCACCTTTGGCGGCGACCACCTGCTGGCGTTCCAATGCCCACGGCACAACGAGGCATGCTTTCCGCCTCGGGAGAAGCAACTCCCGCCGCTGTACTGGAACCAACCGCCACCCCCGAACGAGATGTCGTTCTGGCGAATCCTGCGGCAAGGCGCCGGGGTCACGGCCGCCACAGCCGACCCCTACCTGCAGCCGCTCCGGCTGATGCTCGAGCGTGCCGAGGAGGCCGGCGACAGGAATGGCAACGGTACCTTCGCGTTCAAGGTGGGCGGGCTGCCGGCATGGCTCCAGGGGCCCGAGCACTACCGGTGCGCCTGTGGCTCCGAACTGGCGTTCCTTGGCCAGGTTCCGGAGAACCTCGGCTTCCCGAAGCAACCCGAGGCAGCGGAGCAGATCGACTCGTTCAGCGCCAACGAGTACTGCATGTTTCTGGGCAACGAGATCTACCTCCTGGCCTGCCCGGCCCGATGCGATCCGGCGGCGGTGTGGCCGGTGAACCAAAACTGAGCCGCTACTCGGCCGGTGGGATCTCGTGGAGGTTCGGCATACGTATGATGGGCGCCTTCCGGGCGACTCCCAGGAGCCTTGCCGGTGCGAGATTCAACCGAGCGCCTTTGCATTCCGAAAGCTCGAAGCTCGTGTCCACACCGTCAAACACGGCGTGGCTGAAATGGAACTCGTCGACAAGGACGCCGGGATTCACGAACCAGATATTCCCGCCACCGATCAAGGCTCGAAAGAATAGAACAAGCGCTTCGGAGCACGCGGTTGCATCGGCAGGCCGACACACTTTTCTGGCCCAGTAGGATCAACCCCGGGAGCGCAGCGCGCTTCTCCTGCCGCAGGGAGCGCGGCCGTGCCGGCGCTCCCGTCACTACCGGTAGCCGCCGATGGCCGCACGTCCAGGTGCGAGCTCGTCCGTACGTGCCGACTCATCCGCCGGGTTTCACATTGCCTCTAGTCAATGTCAAAGATCGATGCTACTAATTGGTGAGGTCGCTGGCGACCTACCAGGGCAATGCCGCCTCCACCGTTAGGCATCGACGTCATTTGGGGAGAAAAGTACATGGAAGGTCAGGACGGTTGGCTGCGGGCTCGATGGCGGCGTTCAACGAGAAGCATCCTCGCCACGGCGGCGACATCCACCGGAATCGCCGTGCTCACCGTTGGACTCACGGTCGGCACGGCTGCCGCAGGCGTCAGTCCCGCTGAACGCGGCTCGCTGAACACCTCGTTCGCCGCCCCGGCGGTCTCCAGCATCGCCGCGGGTAACGCACACACCTGTGCGATCGGTACCGACGGAACACTCTGGTGCTGGGGCAACAACTACCGCGGCCAGCTTGGTGACGGCACCACCACGAACCGGAACACCCCGGTGCGGATCGGCAACGCCACCACCTGGGCCAGGATCGATGCTGGCGCCAGTTCCACCTGTGCGGTACAGACGGACGGAACACTGTGGTGCTGGGGCCGCAACTCCAGCAGCCAGCTCGGCGACGGCACCACCACGAACCGGAACACCCCGGTGCGGATCGGCAACGCCACCACCTGGGCCAGTGTCAGTGCCGCCGACAGTCACACCTGCGCCGTCCGGACCGACGGCACCCTGTGGTGCTGGGGCCTGAACCGTAACGGGCAGTTGGGTGTCGGTGCCTCTGTCTACACCGCGACCACCCCGGTACAGGTTGACACGGCGACCAACTGGGCAAGTGTCACGACCGGCTTCGCGCATACCTGCGCCATCCGCACCAACGCCACCCTGTGGTGCTGGGGTGACAGTTCGAATGGACAGCTCGGTCTCGGCATCCAGAGCTACCGAACAACTCCGGCGCAGGTCGGCACCGCGACCACGTGGACCGGCGTGACAACGGGGTACGCCCACACCTGCGCGGTCCGCGCCGACGGGACGCTGTGGTGCTGGGGTGAGAACGGGTACGGACAGCTGGGCGTCGTCGCGAGATTCCAGACCGCACCGGTTCAGGTTGCCGGCACCGGCTGGAGCAGGGTCAACGCGGGCGACGACTCGTCGTGTGCGGCCCGCACCGACGGCAGCCTGTGGTGCTGGGGCAACAACACGGGAGGACAGCTGGGCGACGGCACCACCACCCACCGGTACGCCCCCACCAGGGTCGGCACCGCCACCGCCTGGACCAACGGCTTTGCCGTCACCTATCACAGCTGCGCGGTCCGCACCGACAGCAGCCTCTGGTGCTGGGGCAGCAACACGTTGGGACAGCTGGGCGACGGCACCACCACCCAGCGGTCGACCCCGGCGCAGGTGACTCTTCCGGGCTGATCAGGGTGTGCCCGTGCCGGCCTGGGTAGGGCGGCACGGGCACACGCCGGCCCGGGCGGTCGTCGAGCGCTCCGAGGGAGCGCCAGGGATCGATCGTCAGGCAACCGTCAGGTTCGCGGACGCCGGGTCGTCAGGCACGGGCGGTGTGATGAGGCTCCCTTGATCCAAGACCGCTGGGAGTTCGTCGTCATGGCCGCATTGCTCTACCGGCTCGGTGTCTGGACCTGTCGGCACCGTCGGACCGTTCTGGTGGCGTGGCTGGCCGTCCTCGTCGCCGCCGGGACGCTCGCCGCCACCGCCGGCGGCTCGTACTCCGACGACTTCACGATCCCCGGCTCCCGCGCCCAGCAGACCCTGGACACCGTCGCCGAGCAGTTCCCCGCCTCGTCGGGTGCCTCCGCGCAGGTGGTGCTCGTCGCGCCCGCCGGCCACGAGGTGGCCGAGCACAAGGCCGTCATCGCGCAGAGCCTCGCCGCCGCCGCGAAGGCGCCGCAGGTGGCCGGGGTGGTGGACCCGTTCACCGCGAAGACGGTCTCGCCGGACGGTCGGGTGGCACTGGCCTACGTGGACTACGACGAAGACCGCGCGCACCTGGCGGACGGCTCCCTCCAAGCGCTGGAGGAGGTGTTCCGGCCGGCCCGCGAGGCGGGGCTGCGGGTGGAGGTCGGCGGGTCGGCGTACGGCGACAGCTCCGGTGAGAGTGGCCACGGCGCCGAGGCTGCGGGATTGCTGATCGCGTTGGTCGTCCTCGTCATCACGTTCGGTTCCCTGGTGGCGGCCGGGCTGCCTCTGCTCACCGCGCTGCTCGGGGTGGGCGCCACCGTCACCGGCCTGGCCACGGTCGCGGGCACGCTGACCCTGCCGACGACCGCGCCGGCCCTGGCCCTCATGCTGGGGCTGGCGGTCGGCATCGACTATGCGCTGTTCATCGTCGCGCGACACCGGTCACAGTTGGCGTCCGGCATGCCCGTGGCCGAGTCCGCGGCCCGCGCGATCGGCACGGCCGGCACCGCCGTGGTGTTCGCCGGCCTCACCGTGGTCATCGCGCTGGCCGGGCTGACCGTCGTCCGGATCCCCTTTCTGACCGCGATGGGACTGGCCGCGGCGGCCGCCGTGATCGTCGCGGTGCTGGTGGCGGTCACCCTGATCCCGGCTGTGCTGGGCTTCGCCGGGCACCGGCTACGCCCGAAGCCCGGCTCGCGGGCCGTCCGGCGCGAGGCCGGGGACGGCCAACGCACCATGGGCGCGCGCTGGGTGCGGCTGGTCACCCGCCGGCCGCTGGTCACGACGCTCGCTGTCGTCGCGGCGCTGGGCGTCATGGCCGTACCGGCGGCGGGGTTGCGGCTCGCGCTCACCGACCACGGTTCCGCTCCGGCGGCCAGCACCCAGCGGCAGGCGTACGACCTGACGGCCGCCGCGTTCGGACCGGGCTTCAACGGCCCGCTGCTGGTCCTGGCCGACCTGCGCAACGAAGCCGACAAACCGGCCGCCGCCACGGCACTGGCCGGAAGGCTCGGCGCGGTGGACGGGGTGACCGCCACCGGATCCCCGCAACTGTCCACGGACGGCCGGTACGCGCTGCTGACCGTGATCCCGGAGACCGGGCCGCAGGACGAACGTACCGAACAGCTGGTCGCCGACCTCGAGGCCGAGGGCGGGGCATCCGTGGGGGTCACCGGGGTGACCGCCTTCGGCATCGACATCTCCGAGCTGCTGAGTGCTTCGCTCGTACCCTTCGCCCTGGTCGTCGTGGGTCTGGCCGTTCTACTGTTGATGGTGGCCTTCCGGTCGCTGGTGGTGCCGCTGAAGGCGACGCTGGGCTTCCTGCTGTCGGTCGGCGCGACGCTGGGCGCGGTGGTCGCGGTGTTCCAGTGGGGCTGGCTCGCCGATCTGATCGGGGTCTCGCGCACCGGACCGGTGATCAGCTTCATGCCGATCATCCTCATGGCGGTGCTGTTCGGCCTGGCGATGGACTACGAGGTCTTCCTGGTCAGCCGGATGCACGAGGAGTACGCCCGCAGCGGCGACCCGCAACGCGCGGTCATCCGGGGATTCCGGGCCTCGGCACGCGTGGTCGCGGCGGCTGCCCTGATCATGATCTCGGTCTTCGCGAGCTTCATCCCGAACGGCGACGCCACGCTGAAGCCCATCGCCTTTGCGCTCGCGGTGGGCGTCCTGCTGGATGCGTTCCTGATCCGGATGACGCTCGTGCCGGCGGTGCTGGCGCTGACCCGACACGGCGCCTGGTGGCTGCCACGGTGGCTCGACCGGATGCTGCCGAACCTGGACGTGGAGGGCGCGCAGCTCAGCCGGCCCACGCACGAGGAGCACGCTCCCGTTCCCGTCAGGATGGTGTGATGGGGGTCGTGGACAGCATTCTGGTGGTGGACGACGACCCGGGCCTGCGGGAGCTGCTGTTGTCCGCGCTGCGGTTCGCGGGGTTCGAGGTCGAGGCGGTCGGCGACGTACCGGCGGCGCTGGCCGCGATCGGGGCGCGCGCGCCCGACGCGATCGTGCTGGACGTGATGCTGCCCGGCACGGACGGCTTCGACCTGCTGCACCTGCTGCGCTCGCGGGGTGTCCACGTGCCGGTGATGTTCCTGACCGCCCGTGACGAGGTGGACGACCGGGTGCGCGGGCTGCGCCTGGGCGGCGACGACTACCTCACCAAGCCGTTCAACGTGGTGGAGGTGGCCGCGCGGCTGGAGGCGCTGCTGCGGCGTTCCCGCCGCGTGCCGCCGTCGGTGCCGGAGGGAGTGCTGCGCTGCGACGACCTGGAGATGGACGAGGCCCGGCATGTGGTGACCCGGGGCGGGCGCCCGGTCGAGCTCTCCCCCACCGAGTTCCGGCTGCTGCGCTACCTGCTGGCCAACACCGGGCGGGTGGTCTCCAAGGCGCAGATCCTGGACCACGTCTGGCAGTACGACTTCGGCGGCGACGCCGCCGTGGTCGAGCGTTTCGTCTCCAACCTGCGTCGCAAGATCGACTTTGGCGGGCCGTCGCTGATCCACACCGTGCGGGGGTTCGGGTACAGCCTGCGGCCGGTGCGGCAGTGAAGCGGTCCTCCCGGTGGCGGACGATCCTCATCCTGCTGCTAGCCGGCCCGGAAGCCGCCGCGGTCGCCGCCGCGGTTCAGAAGGCGTTCGACGCCCAGCGGCGGGCCGAGGACCGGCTGCGCAGCTTCGTCGCCGACGCCAGCCATGAGCTGCGTACGCCACTGGCGACCATGCACGGCTGGATCGACCTGTACGTCCAGGGTGGACTGAGCGACCCCGACCAGCTCGACCACGCCATGGAACGGATGCAGGCCGAGGTGGGCCGGATGCGGCTGCTCGTCGACGAGCTGGCGCTGCTGGCGCACCTCGACGCGGCCCGGCCGCTGAACCGCGGGCCGGTGGACGTGGTGGCGCTGGCCGGCGAGGTGGTGGACGACGCCCGGGTGGTCAGCGCCGACCGAGCCATCGCCCTGCGAGGGGTGGCGGAAGCGGTCGTCGACGGGGACGGCCCGCGCATCCAGCAGGTGCTGCGCAACCTCGTCGGCAACGCGGTGCAGCACACCCGGCCCGGCACGCCGGTCACGGTTACCGTCGGCTCCCAGGACGGGGACGTGCTGGTCGCGGTACGCGACGAGGGTGACGGGATCGCACCGGAGCATCTGCCGCACGTGTTCGAGCGCTTCTACCGCGCCGACGCCAGCCGTAGCCGCGACAGCGGCGGTTCGTCGGGTCTGGGTCTGGCCATCGTGGAGGCGATCGTGACCGCGCACGGCGGCACGGTCGGGGTCACGTCGGCCCCCGGGCTGGGCACCACCGTCCGGGTCACCTTTCCGGCGGTCGCCCGTGACGGACCAGACAGCCCTGGTAGGCCGGCACGACCAGCCTCGCCCGGTCCCGCGCGCTGAGTTCGGTCACCGCCCGACACACCGTCACCGGTCCAGCCCTCGATCCCGGCCTTTCCGTCCGGCACCCGCGCTCCGCGACGACTCCGGCCAACTCGACACACACTGACATCAATCAGAAACATTGTTGAGATTTATATCTGTCAATGCAATACTTCTGGAAGCGCTCCCACACTGATCTTCAGCCTCGAAGAACGGAGGATGTTCCATGCCTTCACGCAAGCCCGATCAATCCGGTGGGCGATCCCGGTCAGCCGTCCGCCAGCCCCTTCGAGTGCTTGCCTTGGTGCTCACCATGATGGTCGGCATACTGCCGTGGGCCGGCGTAGCCCAAGCCCACGGGACCATCATCAACCCAAGGTCTCGTGCCTACCAGTGTTGGCAAGACTGGGGCAACAACCACACGAACCCCGCCATGCAGCAACAGGACCCCATGTGTTACCAGGCATTCCAGGCCAACCCGGACACCATGTGGAACTGGATGAGCGCGCTGCGTGACGGCCTCGGCGGGCAGTTCCAGGCCCGTACCCCCGACGGACAGCTGTGCAGCAACGGCCTCTCCAGGAACAACAGCGTGAACACGCCTGGGGCGTGGCGGAGGACCAACGTCGGCCGCAGCTTCACGGTCCAGCTGTACGACCAGGCCAGCCACGGTGCTGACTACTTCCGGGTCTACGTCACCAAGCAGGGGTTCAACCCGGCCACCCAGCGCCTCGGTTGGGGAAACCTCGACTTGATCACGACGACCGGGCGGTACGCGCCGGCGCAGAACATCTCGTTCAACGTCTCGACCTCCGGGCGCACCGGAGCGCACATCCTCTTCGTGATCTGGCAGGCATCGCACCTCGACCAGGCCTACATGTGGTGCAGCGACATCAACATCTCCTGATCACAAGATCCACAACCGCGGCACCACTCCGGCCCAGGACGCCAATGTCCTGGGCCGGAGTGTTCCACCGGAACGCTGTCCGGCGAGTCCCCCGGGCGGCCGGATCACCCGACGGCCCCCCGGGGCGCTGCCGCCAGACATCCCGCGCGACCTCGTTGCGTTCATCCCCGACCGGCGTGACCACCACCCGCCGGCTGCCCAATGACGGCAGCCTGGCGCCGGCAGCCGGGGTACGGATCGGTCGATGTGCGCGCACGTCGGTCCCGGCAGCACGACGCCGATGAGCAGGGCCGGACCGGCCGAACCGCCTCCAGCACATCCGCCCAGCACACCACTTCGCGGTAGGTAGCCCACCCTGCCCTGCCCTGCTCCACGCCCTCCGTCGATTTGACATCGCTATGGATAGCGGTTATCTAATAACGATCTACGGAGGGTGGGCCCGGGTGCAGGATGTGGTGCTGGCCATGCTGGCCAAGGAGCCGGCGTACGGATACGAGCTGCGCAGCCGGATGCGTGGCGCACTCGGCCCGCTCGGCGAGGCGATGAACGCGGGGCAGATCTACGTGACGCTGGCCCGGCTGGCCAAGGCAGGGCTGGTGACCTCGCAGCACGCCGAGGGACTGCCGGACCGGCCCGACCGCCGGGTCTACGCGTTGACCCCGGCCGGGCAGCAGCGGGTCGCCACCTGGCTGGCCGAGGTGAGCTGGCCGAAGCCGGACCTCAGCGAGTTCCATCTCAAGCTGGTGGCCGCCTCGGCCGCCCGGCTGGCCGACCCGGTTGACCTGGTCGACGCGCAGCGGCGCGAGCTGCTGCGTCGGCTGCGGGACGCCCAGCGGGCTGCGTTGGAGCGATCGGTGGATCCGGTCGTCGGGTTGTTGTTGGAGGGGGTCGTGCTGCGGCTCCGGGCCGACCTGGAGTGGCTGGAGGCGTGCGAGCGCATGTGGACCGAACGCGACCGGACCGAACGGAAGGCGGGGGCATGACCGGATCGGCGCTGCTACGGACACGCGGGGTGAGCAGGCGGTACGGCCGGGGAAGCGCACTGGTCCGCGCGGTCGACGAGATCGACCTGGCGGTGCCCGCGGGGCAGACGCTGGCGATCATGGGTCCCAGTGGCTGCGGGAAGTCGACCCTGTTGCACCTGCTCGGCGGGCTGCAACGCCCCACCGACGGCGAGATCTGGCTGGCCGGGCACCGGATCGACGAGATGAGCGAGCGGGCCCTGGCCCGGCTGCGGCGCCACCACATCGGCTTCGTCTTCCAGTCGTTCCACCTCATGGACGAACTCACCGCGGTGGAGAACGTCGAGCTGGCCGCGTTGCTGGCCGGGCAGCCTCCCCGCCGAGCCCGGCAACGTGCCCTGCACCTGCTCGACCGGGTCGGGCTCGCCGACCGCGCCAAGCACCTGCCGTCGGCACTGTCCGGCGGCCAGCGTCAGCGGGTCGCCCTCGCCCGCGCGTTGAGCAACGAGCCGCTGGTCGTGCTCGCCGACGAACCGACCGGGAACCTGGACAGCGCGGCCACCCTGGAGGTTCTGCGGCTGTTCGAGGAACTGCGTACGGCGGGGCAGACGCTGGTGGTGGTCACCCACGACGCGCGCATCGCCGCGGTCGCCGACCGGGTGATCTCCATGCGTGACGGGTCGTTCGCCGACGACAGCCAGCTCACCGGCAGCGGCAGCGGCAGCGGCAGCGGCAGCGGCAGCGGCACGGTCTACGGCGGGTGGCGCTGAGATGGTCGGCCGTCTGCTACTCGTGTGTCGGCTGCTGGTGCGGGACCTGCGCCGGCGGCGCACCGAGACCGTACTGCTGGTGCTCGCCATCAGCGCCGCGACCGGCACGCTGACCCTCGGTTCCGCCCTCGACGGGGCTCTCGCCCGTCCGTACGAGCGGACCCGGGCCGCGACCTCGGGCCCCGACGTGGTGGCAACGCCGGGAGCGACGGGCCCGGAGGCTCTGGCAGCCCTCGCGCCGCTGGCCACCGCGCCCGGCGTCACCGCACACAGCGGTCCGTACCCGATCGCCTATCTGATGCTGAGCGCCCGCGGCAAGACCGTGCAGGCGGTCGTTCAGGGCCGGGACAACTCCCCGGCGGCGCTCGACCGGCCCGCGGTGACCGACGGCACCTGGGTACGCCCCGGCGGCGTGGTCATCGAACCCACCTTCGCCAACGCCCTCGGCGTACGCACCGGCGACACCGTCGACATCAACGGCCACCCGCTGCGGGTGGTCGGGACCGCGGTCACCGCCGCCCGAGCCGTCTACCCGAACGCCGACTGGCGCTACAGTCCGGGCAGCCCCCTGGTCCAGCTCGCCGGCCTGGTCTGGGTCGACAGTAGCCAGATCGGCGCGCTGGCCGGCGCAGAGCCACTGTCGTACACCCTGAACCTGAGATACGCCGACCCGCAGGTCAGCACCTCGTTCCTCCACATGGGCCGAGGCGGGATCGAATACACGAGCTGGACGGCCATCGCCGAGTCAAGTGGCAGGCTCGTCAAACGCGCGCACGAGGCCCTGATCATCGGCAACTGGCTGCTCACCGCCCTCGCGGTGGCCAGCGTCGCCAGCATCGTCGCCGGCCGCGTCGCCGAACAGCGCCGCCGGGTGGGGCTGCTCAAGGCCGTCGGCGCCGGAGCAGTCATGGTCGCCGCCGTCCACCTCGCCGAATACCTCGTCATCGGGCTCGCCGCCGCCGGCACCGGCCTGGCCGCCGGCTGGCTCGCCGCGCCCGCGCTGACCAACCCCGGCGCCGGGCTCCTCGGCTCCGTCGGCGTTCACCCGCCCGCGCTACGCACCGTGGCCGCCGCCATCGCCCTCGCCCTCGCCATCGCCGCCGCGGCGACCCTGGTACCCGTGGTACGCGCCGCCACCACCGACACCATCCACGCCCTCGCCGACGCCGCCACACCACCGCGCCGCCGCCGGTGGCGAGTCTGGCTGTCCCGCCGGCTGCCCACCGCCCTGCTGATCGGGGTGCGGATCAACGCCCGCCGACCCCGCCGCGCCCGGCTCGTCATGGTGAACACCCTGATCACCATGGCCGCGCTCGCCGGCGTGCTGATGTTCCAGGCGCAGGAACAGCAGGTGAAGCTCGGCGTTTCGGAATTGTCCAGCCCCAGCAGCACGCGAGCCCTTCAGGCCGTGCTCCTCGTCGCCCCCGTGGTGGGCGTCCTCGCGCTCATCAACGCCATCGTGAGCACCTGGACCGCGATCCTCGACGCCCGGCATCCCCTGGCCGTCGCCCGCACACTCGGCGCCACCCCCGCACAGACAACCGTGGGGATGGCGGTGGCGCAGCTACTTCCCGCGATCCCCGGCGTCGCTCTCGGGATTCCGACCGGCATCGTGCTGTGCCTGATCCCCATCAACGGTGACGTCCGGTACCCACCCGATTCGTGGTGGCTCGCCGCCTCGCTCGGAGTCCTCCTCGTCATCACCACACTCACCGCCATCCCCGCCATGATCGCCACCCGGCGTCCCGTCGCGGACACGCTCCAGTCCACCCCGACCTGACCGGCCGCCGACGGCCTAAACCCGGCCCAGCGACACTGGGCGGACGTGGCGCACCCGCCGAACAGCGGACGCGTCGGCTGACGCCGTCGGCGGCACGACGCCCTGGTCCGCCGACGGCGGTCAGCCGAAGGTGATGACCGACCGCTTGCCGGAGCCGCCCTTGGCCATGTTGCCGAGCACCGCGTTGACGTCACGCAGGCCGATCGGGGTGATCTCGGGCAGGATGCCGTGCGCTGCCGAGAACGCGAGGGTGTCGCGGAGGTCGTGCGGGGAGCCGGACGGGTTGACCATGGCATGCAGCCGGTTGAGGACCATCGGCTGGGTGGGCAGGGTCAGCGGCTCCAGGCCGTAGCCGCACAGCACGAGCCAGCCGTCGGGTGCCAGGCCGGTTAGGGTCGCCGCGGCGGCCGAGGTGGACGGGGTGGCGTTGATGATCAGGTTCGCGCCGCAGCCGTCCCAGGTCCTGAGGGCCTCGGCCGGGTCGGTGTCCTGGGTGGCGATGAACCGCTCGGCGCCCATCTGTCTCGCCGCTGCCTCGCTCCGGTTGGACCGGCCGATGACGGCCACCCGGGCTCCCATGGCGACGGCGTAGCGGATCGCCAGCGCGCCGACACCGCCGGTGCCGATGACGGCGACGCGTGAGGTGGCGGTGATCCCGCCCTGGCGCAGGCTGTTGAAGGCGGTCAGGCCCGCGCACATCAGCGGGGCCGCGGCGATCGGGTCGAGCGCTGCCGGCAGTGGGGTCACGAAGTCAGCCTTGAGGACCGCGTATTCGGCGTAACCGCCGTCCATCATGATGCCCGTGATGCGCTTTCGGGGGCAGAGGATCTGCTCGCCCCGTACGCAGTAGTCGCAGTGGCGGCAGGAGTCGCCGAGGAACTGGGCGCCCACGGACGTGCCGACCTCCGGCCACGACACGCCGGGGCCGGTAGCAGTCACCACGCCGGTGATCTCGTGGCCGGGGACGATCGGGAATCGGGCGATGGGCCAGTGGCCTTGGAGCAGGTCCAGGTCCGTGTAGCAGATTCCGCAGGCGGTGATCTTGACGAGGACCTCGCCCTGCCCGGGTTCGGGCACCTCGCGTTCGCTGAACGTGAGCGGCTCGTCGACCGCGGTGGCAATGGCCGTGAGCATGACTGGACCCCAATTCCGTTACCCGTTGTAATGATCATACTACAGAGGGCTGCCCTCCGGGCCAACGGGGGCCCCGGCGGGCGCCGTTGCCGCCGGAACTTCAACCGAAAATTCGGTGGAACCTGTCGAGGACCGGTGCCGGCCGTTCGTCACACCGATGACACAGCACTGCCGACCACGAGGAGCAACGATGAAGTACGCGATGCTGATCTTCGGCGACGACCGCGAGTGGACCACGCTGTCCCCGGCCGACGAGCAGGACGTGATGGAGCAGGTCTACGAGTGGTTCGAGCGGTGGCAGCCGACCGGCAAGATCGCCGAGGGCGGCTCGGAGCTGCAACCCCGGGACACGGCGAAGACGGTGCGGGCCGGCACGAACGGCCAGCCGGTGATCACCGACGGGCCGTACCTGGAACTCAAGGAGGTCATCGGCGCGATCGTCATGCTGGAGTGCGACGACATCGAGGAGGCCGCCCGGATCGCGGCCACCTGGCCGCTCGCCGCCGGGATGAGCGCGCTGGAGGTCCGTCCGGTGATGAGCCGCGAATAGCGGTGACGCTGGGGCGCCGGTCTCACAGCCGGCGCCTCAGCTCACCCACCCGACGCGACATCAGCTCCCGTTCGGCCGGGTTCGTCGCCAGTTCCAGAGCCCGCTCCGCCGCCGCCAGCGCCTCGGCCGGACGGTCGAGCGTGGCCAGCAGGTCAGCCCGGGCGGCGTGCCACAGGTGGTAACCGGCAAGCCCGTCCCCGAGCGCGTCGACCTCGTCCAGCGCCGGGGCCGGGCCCACCGCGAACCGCGTGGCCACTGCCCGGTTCAGCAGCACCACCGGCGACGGGTCCAACGTGTACAACCGGTCGTACAGCGCCCGCACGTCGGCCCAGTCGGTAGCCTCGTAGGAGGCGGCCAGGGCGTGTAGCGCGGCGATGCCGGCCTGCACCTGGTACGGCCCGGTCCGGCCCTGGCGCACCGCCGACCGCAGCCGCAGCGCCGCCCGTTCGATCGCCGCCCTGTCCCACAGCCGCCGGTCCTGCTGGTCGAGCAGGACGATGCGGCCCCACGAGTCGAACCGCGCGTCGGCGCGGGCGTGGTGCAGCTCCAGCAACGCCGCCAGGCCGGCGGCCTCCGGCTCACGGGGCAGCAGCTCGGCGAGTTGGCGCGCCAGCTCGACCCCCTCGCGGGCCAACTCGCGCCGCTGGGCGGACCGGCCACTGGACAGATACCCCTCGTTGAACACCAGGTAGATCACCGCGAGCGCGGCCGGTAGCCGGTCGGCGTACTCATGCGGCTGCGGCACCTCGAACCGGATACCGCGCTCCCGCAGCTGGCGCTTGGCCCGGGAGAGCCGCTGCGCCATTGTCGGCAGCGGCACCAGGAACGCGGCGGCGATCTCGGCCGTGCTCAGGCCGCCGGCGGCGTAGAGCGTCAGCGCGACCCGGGCCGGCTCGGCGAGGTCGGGGTGGCAGCACGCGAAGACCATGGCCAGCCGATCGTCCACACCCGGCTCCGGCGGCGCTTCCCCGGCCAGCTGTGCCACCTTCTCGCGGCCAACGGCGTCGCGGCGCAGCCGGTCCAGCGCCTTGCGCCAGCCCGTGGTGACCAGCCAACCGGTGGGACTCTCCGGCACACCCTCGTCGGTCCAGCGCTTGAGCGCCTCGGCCAGCGCGTCCGACAGCGCCTCCTCGGCCCGGTCGAAGTCGCCGAGCCGCCGGCTGAGCGCGCCGAGCATGCCGGCCGCGTCCGTCCGCCAGATCCGGTCCAACAGTTCTGCCACGTCGCCCACCGCACCAGAGTGCAATATCCGCGGACCGACGCCGTGGTGGTGCCTCAGGTGGTGTCGATGGGTGGTTCTTCGCCGGGAAAGAGGATGGGGCTGGCTCGGAAATGGGACCGCCGGGCGACCGAAGCACCGACGACCTCGCCAGTTCAGAGCAGGGGCAACACGGCACGCGCCACGACCCAGCTCGTGTGCTTCATCGTCTCGGACCTGACCCGATCCTTGTCCACGGGCGGGCCCAGGGGCGCCGCCTCACACGAATGCCAGGGTTCACAACCGGGCGGCAGGAGGAAGAGCTGAAACGCCTCCGCCCGGCCAATCGTCGGAAGAGTGCTGTAGTTGAAGGCGTAGCACACGAACCACAACTCGTACACGTTCGAGTCGTCCTCGTACACCGGCCCTTCGGAGCACCACGGTTCGATCTTGGAGACCACCGTGGTGTTGGCCCCGACCAGCACCTGCCGCAGACCGTCGTTGCCGAGCCCGGCGTGCAGGCGGGCCGTCATCGCTATCGGCCCGACCACGTTCACCACCAGCCCGAGCAGGTCGACGGTGTGCTTGGCGTCGGCTGGCCCGACCGGCGTGGGTTGCGGCGGGCCGACCTGGGCCGCCTGCAGATGCGCATCGATCAACGCCACACACGCTGTGGCGTCCCGCGCCCATGTCCGCACCGCGGCCGGCGCGAGCCGCTCAAGATCGGCGAACTCGACCACGTGCCGGGTGGCGCAGGTGCGTACGCCTGAGATGGACACCCGCTCCAGCTGTGCCAGGACGTCGGCACGGATGCCCGCCACCGCGGTCACCACCTGCCGGACCACCTGCTCCGGCTGGCCGCCGCCGGCCAACGTGCCGTAGATCTGGGTGATCGGGCTGAGTAGCGAACCGGTGCTCGCCTGCGCCGGCCGCGCGCCACCGGGCAGCGTGGCGACGACCGCCACCAGCGCCGCAACAACACTGCGCACGAACGTACGTCTCACAGAGTTCTCCCTTCGTCACCGGCAGCTCATGGAAGGCGTGGTAACCATCAGACGCGCCGACGACGGCGCCAATCAAGCGAATCATTTCTAAATCTCAATCTATGGGAAAGCGCTTTCCTGGCGTCCCGTACCGTCGCGATGCGGATAACTACAGCCCCGCTGAGGTAAGTGGAGCGGAGCCCTCGAGCGTGTATGGGGCGTGAGGCAGTTGGAGTTCACAGAGTTCTACCGGGCCGAGCGGGACAGGTGCCTGCGGGCGGTACTGGCGGTCGTCGGTGACCGGCAGCTGGCCGAGGACCTGGTGTCCGAGGCGTTCACGCGTGCCTGGATGTCGTGGCAGAAGGTGCGCCGGCATCCGGCACCGCGGGCGTGGATCGTGCGCACCGCGCTGAACATCCGGGTCTCCTGGTGGCGTCGACGGCGCCGGGAAGTGGAGCTGGGCAACGCGTACGAGGTCGCGGACGCCACCGGCAGCGATCCCCCGGTGGACCCCAAACTGCTGGCCGTGCTGCGTCAACTACCGCAGCGGCAGCGGGAGGTGATCGTGTTCCGGGTTCTCCTCGATCTCGACACGGAGGCCACGGCCCGGGCGCTCGGGATGGCCCGGGGAACCGTCACTGCCCACCTGTCGCGCGCGGTCGCGACGCTGCGCGGCCAACTCGTCACCGAACAGAGCCAGGAGGGTGGAGCATGAACAACTACGACACGGACGCGCCAGAGGTGTTGGACGTACTGAAGGAGTCGCTGGACGGGGTCACCATGACTACGCCGGTCGAGCAGATCATGGCTACGGGCCGTACGCGCCTACGCCGCCGCCGCGTGGCGGGCGCCGCGACGGCCGTGGTCGCGGTCGTCGGCGTCGCGCTCGGCCTGACGACGTACGCCAACCCGCCGGAAGCGCCGCCCCGGGGGTCGGACAGCGCGCTGAACATCCGAACGGTCGCGTACACAGTGGGCAACAACCCCGACGGCACGATCGAGGTCACCTGGGACAAGCAGCGCTACTTCGACGAGCGCGAGGACTTGCAGGCGGCGCTGCGCGAGGCGGGCTTCCCGGTGCTCATCAAGGTCGGTGAGTTCTGCAAGGGACCGAACGACGACGGGACGCTCGACCCCAGCGGCACCGGACCCGGGGTCGAGCGTGTCGTGGAGCGCGAGTCCGAGGCGGACGGCAAGGTGACGTTCGTCTTCGTCCCCTCGGCGATGCCGGTCGGGAAGCAACTGTTCATCGGGTACCTGAGTCCGGCCCAGCTGGCCGTGACGCAGGGTTCTCCCGGGTCCGTCGAGCGCCTGGTCTCCACCGGGGTACCGCTGACCTGCACGACCGTCGCGCCACCCCCGCATGGGGGCAAGGGCAACGGCCAGCCCGACAGCAAGACGCCGCCGAAGGGTACGGGGCACCGCTGAGGCCCGGCGGGAACGATGGCCTGACAGGGTTCAGGGACCCCTGTCAGGCCATCGCCCGACGCGCGGCAGGCCGTGCAGCGTCCACGGGAAAGGTCCAAGCGGACCCGCCCACGATCGCGACGAACGCGCCGTCATGCCGCCGATCGTGCACGGCACCGGCCGCCAGGGCCGCCGGTCGGGCTGTCCACGGCACCTCGGTCAGCGAAACGCTCAGCCTCGGCGCGCCGCCCGCTCCCGCGCGTCGGCCGCCCGACCCCAACGGGTCCGGCTCCCCGGCTTGACCACGGACAGCACCGACCTGTCCACATCGTCCATTGGTGGCCGGAGCCGCCCACCCGGTCCGCCCTTCGGCTGAGCCACTCGACGCGGCTCCCAGGTGCCCGCTCGTCCCGGAACACCTGGACGGTGGCCGGCTCGGCGCATTCAACGTCGGTCGGGTAGGGCGGTGGGCGCGGCAGCGATGAGGCTGTTGACCTCCCCTGTCCGGGAGAAGAACGCCGAGAGCAGGAAGACCGCGAAAATCAACAGGTTGAGGATCCACCGAGGGTCGTCGACGTGCAGCGCCGCGGCGAACTGAGCCTTTTCCGCCGCGGTCATCACCGCCGTGGACCGCTCCGCCGCGGCGAAGTCCAGGCGGTCGGGGGCGAACACGAGGTAGGTCCAGATCCGGTGAACGAAGTAGAGCGCGGCCGCGGTGACGAAGAGGATCCGGCGGATGCCGGGACGCCATCCGAGGACCAGCAGACCCGGGATGATGACGAGTTCGGTGGGGACGTTCGCCGCGATCGCGATGGGAATGCTCGGCAGGAACATCGTCACCATCGTCTCGCCGGTGATCGAGGAGCTATCCAGCGCGGCGCCCAGCATCATCAGCCCGACGGCGCCGCCGAACGCGAACAGTGCCATGGTTACGCAGCCCAGCGCGACGAGGCCATCCTCCGCCCAGGCGCCCAGCGCCGGCCTGCGGCCGGCCCAGCGCGCGGCGAGCCCGATGAGGACCGCCCATCCGGCTCCGATCAGCAGTGCGGCCGGCAGCGGGAGGAACTCCATCAGGGACAGACCTTGCACCACGACCGTGAACACCGCGACGAGGGCGAGCGGCACGATCCGATCAATACGCTGCTTCATGCCCCCGGACGCTAGGAAGGACCCCCGGGCAGGGCATCTGCCGAACGGTCTACCGGTGGTTTAAACCGGGTTTAGTCGAGCAGACCGGCCTCGCGGGCGTGCGCGACGGCCTGCAGGCGGCTCGCCGCCTCGAGTTTGCGGAAGATGTGGTTGAGGTGCGCCTTCACCGTGCCGGGCGCGACGAAGAGCACCTTGGCGATCTCGGCGTTGGTGCGGCCGGCCGCCAGGTGGTGCAGCACCTCCAGTTCGCGCGAGCTGAGCGTCTCGGTGGGCTTGCGCTGCACCGCGGGCTGCACCGCGACCGGCGGCGGATTCTGGGCTGCGGCGACGGGTACGGACAGATCTGCCGGCGCCGCGTCGGCCCTGGACGGGGCCGCGGGCACCCGACGGACGGCCAGCACCGCGATCGCCAGCACGAACGCGCCGAAGAGCGGGATCACCCACCACTGTCCGCCGCCGTGCTCCACCATCGCGAACGAGAGCCCCAGGATGACCATCGCCCAGACGAAGCAGCCGACCAGCACAGCGGCGACCAACAGGCGCCCGCGGATGGACGGTGACCGGAGCCAGGCGGTAACGCGCATCGGCAACTCCCCGAGGTCAGGAACCCGCGCCGAGCCTAACCCGAAGGACTCCTGCCTCTCGACGTGCTCCACACGAGGTTGCGGCGTCCGGTCGTAGCTCGGGATGCGGAGCGTCATGGCAGTGATGCCAGGATCTCGATCAGCGCGGTGGTGGCGGGTGGGTCTGGCGGGTCGCCGTAGGTGGCGGCATAGATCTGGCGAGGGCTCTCGGTGAGTTGTGTGGCGTGGACCCCCGGCGCCCGGTGCGCACGTAACGCGAGTCCGTTGACGATCGCGACACCCATTCCGGCGGCCACCAACGCCTGGGTGATGACCGTGTCGTCGCAGAAGTAGGCGATGCGTGGTGAGAAGCCGGCGCGCTCGCATGCGTTGGTGGTGGCGGCTCGACAGCGTTCGCAGCCGCCGACCCAGGCGGAGTCACGGTGGTCTTCGAGACGCTGACGGGGTTGGTCACTGACGAGGTAGAGGGGGTCGTCCAGCAGGTGGGTGAGTCGGAATCCTTCCGCCTCGTCCGGCGGAGTGTCGGCATTCCGGAAGATCAAGGCGATGTCCACGTGTCCCGACCGCAGCATCTGCAGGCCCTCGACCGGATGGGCATCGACGATGTTCAGCTCGATTCCAGGGTGGGACCGGGACAGCGCGGCGGCGGCCTTCGGTACCAGGGTACTGAGGACCGTTTGGAAACCGGCAAGTCGTACCCGCCCGGCCCGAAGTCCCACGCGCGCGGCCAACTCGACCGATGCGGCGTCCAGTCGCCCCAGGATCTCCGTCGCCCGTTGCGACAGTAGTTCCCCTTCGGGGGTGAGCCGGATCCCGCGGCCCACTCGTTGGATGAGCTTGGCTCCGGTGGCGGCTTCCAGTCGCCCCAGGTGGTGGCTGACCGATGGCTGCGAGTAACGCAGTTCCCTCGCGGCTTCGGTCACCGATCCATGGCGGGCGACCGCCTCCAGCACCTTGAGCTGAGTCAGGTTCAGCATCGATCAAGTTTATCTATGAGATCTGCGCAGACTTGGCATTGGACGACATGACATTGGACTGCCAGCATCGCTTCATGACGGACGCCGCGACCAACCGTGGTTTCCGCACCAGCTACGAGAAACGACCCCGATGACCGAAGGAGTACCAACCATGTCAGTCGTCCGCGTCCAGAACTTCTCCATCTCGCTCGACGGCTTCGGCACCGGCGAGGGTCAGAGCGCCGACGCACACTTCGGTCACGCCGGGGACAGGCTGCACGAATGGATGTTCGCCACCCGGTGGTGGCAGCGCGGCGGCAGCGGCGGCGTCGACGACGCCTTCGCGCGGCAGTTCGCTTCCGGGATCGGCGCCGAGATCATGGGTGCGGGGAAGTTCGGCCACCCCGGATGGCACGAGGACCCAGAGTGGAAGGGCGCGTGGGGTCCCAACCCGCCGTTCCACACACCGGTCTTCGTCCTCACCCATCACCCGCGCCCGTCGATCGAGATGGAGGGCGGCACGACGTTCCACTTCATCGACGCGTCGCCGGTCGAGGCGCTGAAGACGGTCCGCGAGGCCGCCGGCGGCCTGGACATACGCCTCGGCGGAGGGCCCACCGTGATCCGCGACTTCCTTGCTGCCGGGCTCGTCGACCACATGCATCTCGCGGTGGTCCCGATCCTGCTCGGCCGAGGCGTACGCCTCTGGGACGGGCTGGAGGGCATCGAGAAGGACTACCAGGTCGAGGCCGTCTCCTCGCCCAGCGGAGTCACCCATCTGACGTTCACCCGTGCGGGTGCCTGAACCGCCTCGGTCGAGGACAGGACCCTGGACGGGCCCCTGCCGTCGTGAGTCGGGTTGACGTACGGCAGCCGGATCCGAGGCACCGCTGCGCATCGGGTACGCCCACCAGATGGTGTTCGCCGGAGAGTCGCTCACGCAGGAGATCATGAAGGAGGCCGGGGCTCGGCGCACCGGAGCCGTCAACACGTTCCTTGACGGCCTCGCCGCCCAGCCCTCGGGCCACGGGGGGCAAGTCGGTGTCCGGCTGCCCGCCGCACTCAACATCGAGGGCCGCGCCTACGTGGCCAACAGCCGCCACGTTACCGTCGTCGCAGGTTGGAGCCCGAGCGTGCAGAACGCGCTCATCTTCGTGGCTCTCAACGTCGTTGTTGCGTTCGGCGTCCTGCGCCGGGGTCGCTCGCTGGCGTTCCATGCGCTTGAGCACGATCTGAACACCCCGGTCACCACGATCACCACGATCACCACGATCGAGGACGCTCGCGAGAAGCACGCACGGCTGGCTGCCGAACTCGGCGAGATCCAGCTCGACCCGAGCTTCGGCGTCGAAACCTGCCTCGACAGCGTGCTCGTGCCCGACTCGCGGATGGATTCGTTCCGAGCGTCGTTCCACGAGGTCTTCGGCATCGAGGCTGCCACCGCCAACACCTCGCGGATCGTCGAACGCCTGCGGACGGTCATCCAGGCACGCAGTTCGGTCCTCGTCGAGGCGAGCCGTGAACGCCAGGAGCGCCGGGACCGGCTGCCCGCCGGGCTCCTGACCTCTGTGTCGTTACTGGCGATCCCCCTGACGCTGCTGCTGGGCTTCTTCGGCGCGAGCAGCAGCGACGTCGCCCCCGACAGGTCCATGCTGGACATCGCGTACCACTGGCCGGTCTACGCGCTCGCGTGGCTTTCCATTGGAGTGATCATTCTGGTCGGGGTAGTTCTGCGGCGGCGGCTACGCGCAGCTCGCCCGCGTAGGTACGGAGTCGACCAGCCCGCTTCGGACCGCTGAGGTTCGGAGGCATCCACCGCGCGGAAGCGCACTCGTCTGCCGCAGTCCGTGCGCGTCGGCCTCGATTCTTTCGATCATGGGGAGAGGGTGCCTTCCCTGCCCGGCCCGGAGGGCAGGATCCGAAGGGCGTCGCCGGCCAGGTCGTACGACCTCGGCGTTCGTCCGGAGACAAGGGCGGCGTACCTCCTCCTGACCGCTCCTGGTGTGGAAGCGGAGCACGGGCAGGACCAGGATCCTGCCCTCGCCCAGCGATTCCTGCTGGTTCTCGGCCAAGACGGGGGTCGGCCCCGTGCGGGTGGGCCGCCAGGCGCGTGGGTCCAGGATATTCAAGATCAAGTTAAGAAAATCAAGATTGCCTCGTTGACGGACTAAAAAAATCAAGATACAAATGAACGGCGGACACATCGCCGAAGGTAAGGGGGCCGAGGGTGGAATGGCAGGAACTGACGGACCTGACGCACGGACAGCCGTTCGTGGTCGAGCGGGTCCGCCTCGCCGGCAGCGGCGTCGCGATCGAGGGTCAGTTCGAGCCGCCGCAGTTGGCTCAGCTCAGCGTCGACGACCAGGTGTTCGTCGCCGCGTTCGTACGGTCCCACGGTTCGATCAAGGAGATGGAGCGGATTTTCGGGGTGAGCTACCCGACGATCAAGTCCCGGCTGAACCGGATCGCCGAACACCTCGACTTCGTCGACACCGACCCGGCACCCACCGGCACCGACGTCGTCGACCGCCTGCGGCGGGGGGAGATCACCGCCCAGGAGGCGCTGGCCGAACTGGAGAGGACCCGATGATCCCGCAATTGGTGACGGTGCGCCATCGCCGTCCCGACGGTCGCTGGCTGCGGCTGTACGTCCCTGTCCTGCCGGTACTGCTGGCGCTGTCACCGCTGCTGCTGCTCGCCGTGCTGGCCGGACTGGTCGCCTGCGTCGTCTTCCGGGTCAGCCCGGTGGGCGCGCTACGCGGTACCGGGCAACTGCTGTGGGCGCTGCCCGGCACCCGGTTCGAGATCGAGGACGGCCGAACGGCCGTGCTGGTAAGCGTCAGATGAGAAGGAGCAACAGATGAACGAGGAGCGTCGCCAGGTCCTACAGATGCTGGCCGAGGGCAAGGTCACCGCGGACGAGGCCGAGCGGCTGATCGACGCCCTCGAACGCGAACAGCCCGAGTCGCCGCCGGGGACGACGGTCCGCCCGAAACCCCGACCCAAATACCTGCGCGTGGTGGTGAGCTCGGAGGACAACGTCGGCGACGACGGGCCCGGCCGGATCAACATCCGGGTCCCGCTCCAGCTACTACGCGCCGGGGTTCGGCTCGCGAGCCTCATCCCGCCGCAGGCGCTCACCAAGGCCAACGCCGAGCTGCACAAGTCAGGCGTACCCATCGACCTCACCCAACTCAAACCGCAGCACATCGAGGAACTCGTCGAACACCTCGACGACATCATCGTCGACATCGACCAGCCCGACGCCACGGTGAAGGTGTTCTGCGAGTGACACCACCGACGGCCGCCCGGACCACGGGTTCGGGCGGCCGTCCAGCCGGTTGGCGGCCGTGGGCGTTCAATCCGTCACGCGAGCTGGCCGCGGTATCCGGCCCGCCACGGCGGTCCATGAGCAAGCAGCTGACGGAGATGCTCAAGGGCACGGTCTACGCACTGCTCGTCAGGATCGAGCACCGCGGCCTCGTCGACGTGGAGAAGGTCCCGTCCGAGAAGGGGCCGCCGCGCAAGGTGTATTCCCTGAATGCTCAGGGACGGGAGCACCTCGAAGAGTTCTGGAGGACCTGGGGCTTCCTCGCGGAACGGCTCGAACAGCTCCACGAGGGAGGCAGGTAACCATGTCCGATGTCGAAAAGGGCGGCTTCATCGCGAAGCTGATCGGCCCCAAGCGGCGGTGGCGGGAGTACAAGGCGCGCGTGAGACAACTTCCGCCGAACTACCGCACGGCGGTCGAAGCGATCGAGCGGTACCTGATGCACTTCGTGCCGACCGACGACGACCGCGCCGCGTCGATGTTCGAGGACCTCGCCGACCTGTTCGAGCAGGCCGCGGCGGACGGAACCTCGATCCGCGAGATCGTCGGGGAAGACCCGGTCGAGTTCGTCGAAACGTTTGTCCAGAACTACTCGGAGGGTGGCTACGCCCCGCCCCGTGCACGGAAGCGGCTGATTTCTCGCTGACCGACGCGGCCGCACGGAAGGTGTCGACGTATTCGGGTGGTATGCGTCGTCGCCTGGACATCGCGATGAGCCTCGTCGGGAATCCGCCGGTCATCTTCCTCGACGAGCCGACGACCGGGCTCGACCCCCAGGGGCGCATCGAGGTGTGGCAGGCCGTCAAGGAGCTCGCCGGGCAGCTCGCCGTCATCGCCGGTCTCTCCGCGAAGTCCGTGGACGGTGCGAGCGGGTTCTCCTACCCGCTCATCTTCCTGCCGTTCCTCAGCTCGGCCTTCGTGCCCACCGAGTCGATGCCCGGCCCGGTGCGCGCCTTCGCCGAGCACCAGCCGGTGACGTCCATCGTCAACACCATCCGCGACCTGTACACCCAGCAGCCGGTCGGCACCGACATCTGGATCGCCCTCGCCTGGTGTGTCGGCGTCCTCGTCGTCGCGTACATCTTCGCCACGGTCACCTACCGCCGCAGGATCGCCTAGACCACCCCGCCGGCTCAAGCATCTCGCCGACGGCGCCGGAATCCGGATGCCGGGGATTCACCCGCACATGCTGCCACCGGCGTCACCGCCATGCTGGCCGCCAGCGTGAGCCTACGCGACGTTTTCACCGTCGGGATCGAGGATGATGCGGGCGATCTCGTCGATGCGCGCCGCGGGGAGATGCCAGGTCGGGGTGAAGTTGTCCGGCAGTGTGGTGCCGACGTAGATCGAGATTCGGGCTGCGCGAAGCATCGGCACGTCACCTGGGGTGTCACCCACGGCCGCGATCTGTTCGGGGGAAACGTCGAGGGCGTTGGCGTATTCGGCGAGCAGGGTGGGTTTGGTTGTCGGGAAGACGTGACGGTATCCGCCGTTGCCGTCGGGTTCGGTGCCGAAGTGCGCGTCGACGCCGAGGCGGCCGGCGAAGTAGGCGACGTGCGAGGCGAGTGCGAGGGACGCGATGATCGTACCGATGCCGGCCGTACGCAGCGCGGTGATGCCCTCGATCGCGCCGGGCGCCAGCGGGACGTCGGCGAGCACCGCGTCCATGTCCTCGGTGCTGAGATGCTGGAGGTACTCCCACATACCGAGGCGCGCTACGGCGAGCTCCTGTTCGGTGCGCGTCTGTTCCCAGACCGCCATCTGAGCAGCAAACCCGAATGCGTCGGCGATGGCTTCCATGCACGTTCGTCCCCGTGTGAGGGTGCCATCAAGGTCGAAGGCAACCAGCCGAATTCCGGCCGGGACATCGACAGGATCCCGTCGATCAGGGCCAGTGTGTTGGGTTGGCATCGATTCTCCGAATCAAATGTTCATCCGGCGGCTGACATGGGCGGCGTTAGATGGTTCAGTCGCCGCTGCTGGCGCATTGCCAGGCGACGGCGATGTGGATGCCGAGGGCTCGGGCCAACAGTGCGGCGGGCAGTTCGGTGGCGAGTTGGAACAGGGCGGTGGAGCGGGATTGCGCGGGCTTGAGCCTGGGCGGTGGTGAGCGTGCGGCCGAGGCTGGCCAGCCAGTCCGGCAGACGGGCCTGCTTGCAGGTACGCCGGCTCGGTTGTTGCGGCTCGGCCGGAGGTGGATCTGCCGCACAGCGTGCCGACGCGGCGTTCCAGCCGCAGCGCCTCTGGACACCAGCCGAATCCGGACGGCGTCACCGCGTAGCCAGGCCACAGGTTTGCGGCGGCCACGACGCCGCGAGGCTTGGCGGGGTCTCTCAACAACTGCTCGCTCGCCACCACTTCAATCAACCAGCCGGACTTGGCAGCCGGAGGTGACCACCGGCGTCCGTATCCGTACCCGTATCCGGATGCGGCAGCGGCGCTCGGACGATCAGTTTGCACGGTACAGCGTGACGGCGCTGCGCAGGGAGGTGCTCGCCCAGAGTGCTTGCGGAGTGGGGCGCTGCTGTAGTTTCCGCTCCGCTTCACTGATCGCGTGGTCCCGGAAGAATCCAGTAGCGCTGTCGTCGACGTTTGCGGGATGCTCGGGTCGATGGGAGCCCTGGACAGGCACGCCGCAGGAGTTGCTCAAGGGCGCGTGGTCGAGTTTCGCCCGAGCGGGTCTTCCATGGTCCCGCTGATCCGAAGCCGTCAGCTGGTGACCGTCTCTCCGGTCGACCCGACCAAGCTGGAAGTCGGAGACATCGTCCTGGTGCGGGTCGCGGGAACTACCTACCTACACCTCGTTTCCGCGGTCAACACCAACACCGGCCGTGTGCAGATCAGCAACAACCGGGGACGCGTCAACGGCTGGACGACCTACGCCCGCGTCTATGGGATCTGCACGGCTGTCGATGGAATACCGCGGCCTCGAAGTGCCGGCAAGGTGCGAAAACCGTAGCGACTCCACCACCGGTGAACTTGGCGGCGGCCAGACCGGAAGCGGCCATCCGGATCTGATCGCGCTCGTCAATCCGTGGGCCGGTCCACCCGGTAGACGTGGTGGCGCCGGTCGTCGATCGGGTTGTCAGGGTCGAGCTCGCCGTGGGCGACGCGTGTCAGGCCGGCCTTCTCCAGCGCCCGCCATGACCCGATGTTGTCGACGTGCACCGCCACGATCACGCACTCGGCGTCCCTGTGGTCGGCCCACAGCCGTCCGAGCGCCGAGCGGATCAGGCGGGTGCCGATGCCGCGCCCGACGTCGGCCGCATCGCCGATCAGGTAATCGATCGTCATTGCGCGGGACGGCACCGCGATGATCGGCGTCAGCTCGTTCAGGTATTCGGGATCGTCGTGCAGGAACGAGCGCTGCAACAGTCCGAGCGGTGAGCCGTCGAGGAATGCCAGGAGGTCTTCGTTTGGCTCCTCGCGGCGCGCGGACGGCCCGAAGTCACGCTCCACGGCCTCCAGCGACGTCTCGTGGTGCCACCAGCGGGCCACGTGCGGTGCCGCCAGCCAGCGCGCCAGCAGCGGGAAGTCGCCCGAGGTGACGTGTCGCCAGGTCATCATTCGGCTGACGGTAACACGTTCTCTTTACCGTCAGCATAGGATATCCGCGTGGATGACGTAGAGCTGCCGATCCTGGGCACCGAGCCGCTGGTCGTGGAGTTCGCCAACACGCTGTACGGCGACGAGGACTTCCTCGGCACGACCGAACTGGCCGTGCTCTGGTTCACCACCGCCCACGCTCAGCCGGCGCGCGACACGGCGGCGGCCAGGAGCCTGCGGGATAGCATCCACAGCCTCTTCACGGCGACGGTCACCGCCGCAGCACCACCCGCGACGGCGATCGTGCACGTCAACGCGGCCGCCGCGCAGGCGCCGACGTCCCCGCAACTCGTCCGGCAACCCACCGGAGCGTTCGTAGCGGGTCCCCGAGGCACCGCAACCGGCGACGCCGCGCTCCTCGGCGGCCTGGCCACCGCCTGCATCGAACTGCTCACCGATGACCGGGCGCGACTGCTGCGTCGCTGCGAGAGCCCAGGCTGCTGCCTGTTCTTCGTGCAGCGGCATCCGCGTCGGCGCTACTGCCACGAATCCTGTGCCCACCGCGATCGCCAGGCGAGGTACTACCGCCGCCGTGCCGCAAGCTGACCCGGTACGAGGACGGTCAGCCGCCGAAGCGGGCTCGGTACTGGCCGCGGGTGATCGCATGGACGGCGACGGGTTGATGGTGCCCCGGTACGACAGTGTCGAATTCGCGCGAAAGTCCCAGTTTCTCCATGACCCGTGCCGACCTGACGTTCTCGACGTGGCGAACGCTGATAATGCGCTCCAGGCCACGGTCGAGGAAGCCGAACCGCATGGCTGCCGTGGCCGCCTCTGTGGCGTACCCATATCCCCAGGACCCTCGATCGAGCCGCCACCCAATCTCCACGGCCGGCATCACCTCCGGCAGGAAGTCGGGCACCGTGAGTCCAGCCCATCCGATCAGTAAGCCGGTCTCGCGAACCTCGACGGCGAACAGGCCGTATCCGCGCTCCTCCCAGTTCGCGATCATCTTCTGCAAGCCTTCAGCGCTCTGCCGGCGATCGCGCACGGAGCCGTCCATGATGTAGCGCATCACCTCCGGATCGGCGTTCATGGCCGCAAGGGCGTCGAGGTCGTCGTCTCGCCAGCCGCGGAGGGTCAGCCGGTCGGTCTCCAAGGTGATCACGGGACCATTTTCGATGCCGCACCTTCCCCGCTCCTGGCAACTGCGACCTGGTCCAGTCTCGCCGCGAGGCCCCAATTGCATCCGCACCTGCCACCATCCTTGCACGCCGCCCGCCGCCCGCCGCCCGCCGCCAGCGCCGGTTCGTGACCGGATGTCGCGGCCGGGCCGGCCGCCCTCAACTGACCCGCTTTGGCGGGGCGCAGCGGTACAGCCAGGTGACGGCCTCAGGTGAGGACAGCTCGCCCTTGAACCTGGGGGCGGGCACCCCGCACCTTCCCGCCGGTTAGGGCGTGCAGGGGAGGCTAGGCGTCCGACCGGGACGGCCGGGTGACGGGTGGAGCTGAGTCGTCCGCAAGCCGGACACGCTTGCGCCACCGGTAGTTGCGCCACGCGGCGACTATCACGGCCACGGCGACGAGCAGCGCGACGGCGCCCTTCCAGGCACGCTCGAACCACGATCGGTTGCTGCCGACCGCCGCATCACCGGCCATCATCAGCCATAGCCCCACCCACGCCCACTGCCAGCCGCTCGGCCGGAAGAATTTGTCGGGTGGGTCGGAGAATGCGACGAACACAGCAACTGTCATGGCGACGACGGCGACCAGCGGTACTCCAATGTGCCAGATGGCCTCCCAGAGCGACACGAAGCGATCATGGCACACGTCGACTTGAATCGTCAGAGCCGTCTCCCGCCGTAATCTTCGCGGCGGTGGGGAGGCACCGCGGTCCAAGGACGTCAACACGACATCTGCCGCTGCCCGCCAGCCCGGACAGTGTTTGCTCGTAGCCCCCGCCGCGTCGGGTCTGCGGCAACTGTGGCGCCGTGGCGCTGTCCTCCGGCCTGCTAACAGGCCCGGGTCAGCACCCCCCAAGCTTCCGACAACGCGCGCAGGTGCAGTTCGACGGCGTCCGGCCCGACACGCTCGGGTAGAGGCCGTCGCCTGCCTCGGCGGTCGACTCGGAGCGGCGCGGGCCCGGTTCGAGGGCGAAGATACGGTGTCGGTCATGATTGCTTCCGCGGATGACAGCACGCCGGGCGACGCCGGCTCGGACGCCCTGCGCGACGCCGCCCGACTCCTGTTCGAGCACGGCCCGGCCGGCTGGCGCACGGCCACGCTGTCGGTCGACCTGGTCGCCCGCGGCCACGGCGGCGAGGGCGCGGGATACCGCACCGCGGATGGCACCGGCATCTACGTCCCCGAGATGAGCCATGCCGCGATCGCTTCCCCGATGATCGAGCTGTTCGGCCGGCTCGCCGAAGGGACCACGTTCCGGCAGGTCGCGGTGCACCTTACGGTCGACGCCGACGGCGGGTTCGACGCGGTCGCCCGGTTCGGTCTGCGCGGATCGAGTGTCGGCAACTCCTACACCGTCGTGTTCCGCAGCGACCTGCCGCCGGAAGCACTCGACCCCGAGCCCGTCGTCCGGGACCCCACGTACGCCGGCGATCCCGACCGTGCGGTCGCGCTGCTGCTGGACCAGGCCCGCGGGGACCTGCCGCCCGGCGCGTCCGAGGATCAGATCGCGGCCGCAGAGGCGAAACTGGGCCACCGGTTGCCGCCGGACCTGCGGGCTCTGTACGCGCTCGCCGACGGCGGCGGCACCATCGACGGCTGGAACCGGTACCCCCTCGCCGAACTCACCGCCATGTACGAGATCACCTCGGCCCCGGCGGAGGACTCCTGGCCGGGCGCGTGGAACCGGGTCATTCTCGACGCCGACCCGGCCGACACGATCCGCCGGGCGAGCGGCCACCCCGGGTGGATTCCGATCGCCGACGACTCCGGTGGCAACTTTCTCGTGGTCGACCTCGCACCCGCCGCTAACGGCCGGCCGGGCCAGGTCATCAACGTAGGCGTCGACTGGAGCACCCGCCCCGGGTACGTCGCCGAGTCGGTCACCGCGGTACTGGCCGGCTGGCCGCGTCCGGTCCTCACGCGGCCCGACCTCAGGCTGGAAAGGCGCGGCGGCGAGATCGACCTCGAACCGCTGACGCAACTGCGGGACGTACAGGACCTGCGTCTGTACTACGGCACCGTGAACACCGCACAGCTCACCGGGCTGCGCCGGCTGCGTTCGCTGTCGATGACCGCCGGGGCGGACCTCGAACCGCTGCGGGAGCTTCCGGTGGAGCATCTCCACCTGAACCCAGAGTCGGACCTGGCCCCACTGGCCGGCCATCCGACCCTGCGCTCGCTGGGCCTGACCAAGAGTGCGGCGCAGAGCGACCTGGCGCCGCTGCGGACCGTCGCGAACCTGCACGGCCTCTCCCTCGCCGACGCCGACGTGGCCGACCTGGCCGTACTGACCGACCTGCCGTCGCTGGTGTACCTGGAGCTGTCGTTCGCGCAGTGGCAACAGCTACGGCTGCTGATGGACCCCACCGGCCTGCACGCGGCCACCCTCAGCGGCAACCCGACCCACCGGCAGGCCATCGAATGGCGATCCCTCCTCGACTCCGATCCGACGGAAACGGCCCGCCGCACCAGGTCCGCCCGCGGCCGCCTGTAACCGCGGCCCCGGAAGTCCTCCCGGACGGTCTGCCGATCGCCCCGCCCAGCGGCAGCGCGTCATGTCAGGTCCGACAACGCCTCGGCCCGCGACGGATGGCGCGACTAACTCACGTGTCAACTCCGCCTCGGGCCCTGCAACCGGCTACGCAACAGAGCCGGTGCGTCTGATTAGACGGCCGTGATGGTCCATTGGTTGTTGGTGTGGTTGTTCGGCGCCCCGCTGCCGCAAGGGATACCGTCGACTGCACGGCGAGCTACTCGTGCTCGGGATCGCGGTAGCCGCGTCCACTGTCTGGGAAATCCTGCGAGAGGTCGGAATCGACCCAGCGCCCGACCGCGCCCGCAGTACCTGGGCCGAACTCCTGCACTCCCAGGCCGACGCCCTGCTGGCGTGGAATTTCTTCGAAACGGTCACCCTGACCGGAGCACGGATGTACGTGCTCGCAGCAGCCGAGTTGGTAGAGGACACGGTCGGTTTCTTCGTCGTCCCAGCTGTGGGGTCGGCCTTCGGTGCGTCGCCAGATGACGCGTGGCAGGCGGAGGAAGCCGAGGGTGACGGAGAAGAAGAGGCCAACTGTGCGGCGAATCGGTTCGCCGAATCGGTTCGAGCGAACCTAGGCCCGTCCGAGCTCGACGACCAAGGGGGCACCGGCACGTCCAGGGCTTGCATGTGGAACACGGGGCTCGTCGCGTCGATCCATTGACATCGTTCGCTCCCCCGTCCTACGATCCGTGCGAATCGATTCGCCAGCGCCGCCCTCCGGAGAGCGTCCCCCGCGCGCACCAAAGGAGCCGCCCGTGAAAACCCCGTCCCAGGGCAGGCCAGGACGAGCCCTTGCGATCGTCGCCCGACTCGTCGTCGCCCCGACTCGTCGTCGGCCGAGACGTCAATTTCCAGTACATGGACGCCGGTGACGCGCAGCTGCCGGGTCGGCGGGACCTACGACCGCCGCTGGACCTCCACCATGGCCCAGGCAAGCAGGGTGCCATCATCCTGGGCGGCGATGGAGACTGCTGCGAGTCCGACGGCGACGTGAACCTGAGCGCCGGCACCTTCTACGAAGGGGCCATGGTCGCCGGCCATCCGTCTGACGCGACCGAGAACGCGGTGCGGGCCAACGTGGTATCGGCCGGCTATCGCTGACTCTGACTACCAATGTCGACCGGCATGACGTGCGGCGTCAAGGAAAGTCGGTGACGAGCGGCCTGATCGAGCTCCGCTGGTATCCGGAGCGGGCAGCTCGCACCCCGTTGGCCGCGGCACCGATGGCACCGACCTCGGCGGAGGCGGCAACACCTGCCGCGATCCACCACCGTCACATCACACCGCCACCGCATGCAGGAGAGGACTCGATGAACGTGAAGAGAAGGCTGAGGCGCCTCATGGCCGCCGCGGGGACCGTGTTGGTCCTCGTCGTCGGCGCTGGGGCCTACGTGGTCTCGGACGCGCCGGGCGTCGCCCACGCCGCCGGCACGGGACCGTGTGACATCTACGCCTCCGGTGGCACGCCGTGCGTGGCCGCGCATAGCACCACCCGGGCGTTGTACGGCGCGTACAACGGGCCGCTCTACCAGGTGCGGCGCTCGTCGGACAACACCACGCGGGACGTTGGAGTGCTGAGCGCGGGTGGTTACGCCGACGCCGCCACGCAGGACTCGTTCTGCGCCAACACGAGCTGCGTCATCACCGTCATCTACGACCAGTCCGGCCGCAACAACCGCCTCACCCAGGCGCCTCCCGGCTACTGGCCCGGTCCTGGTCCGGGCGGATGGGACAACCTCGCGGACGCGAAGGCGGCACCGATCACCATCGGCGGCCAGATGGCGTACGGCGTCTACATCGCTCCCGGCACCGGCTACCGGAACAACAACACCAACGGCGTCGCGACCGGCGACCAGCCCGAGGGCATCTACGCCGTCGTTGACGGCACCCACTACAACCAGTGGTGCTGCTTCGACTACGGCAACGCGCAGACAGACGGCCAAGCGGACTCGCCCGCCATCATGGAAACCGTCTACTTCGGTGCCAACAAGCAGTGGGGTTACGGGGCCGGAGCTGGCCCCTGGATCATGGCCGACCTGGAGTGGGGGCTTTTCTCCGGGGTGAACGCGGGATACAACAACATCGCGTCCATCAACCACCGCTTCGTGACCGCCATGGTCAAGGGCGAGCCGAACCACTGGGCGATCCGGGGCGGGAACGCGGAGTCGGGTGGTCTGACGACCTACTTTGACGGGCCACGCCCGAACGGCTACCACCCGATGAAGAAGGAAGGCGCCATCCTGCTCGGCATCGGCGGCGACAACAGCGTCTCCGGCCGGGGCACCTTCTACGAGGGCGTGCTGACCTCCGGCTACCCGTCCGCGGCCACCGAGAACGCCGTACAGGCCAACATCAACGCCGCCGGGTACGCACCGACCAGCGGCGGCAACCCCCAACAGAACGTCATGATCGCCGGTGGTCCATCCGGACGGTGCCTCGATGTGCCGAACGGCAGCACCACCAACGGCACCCAGACACAACTGTGGGACTGCTGGGGCGGCACCATGCAGCGCTGGACACACAACGCCGCCAAACAACTCCAGGTCTACGGCAACAAATGCCTCGACGCCTCCGGCGCCGGCACCACCAACGGCACCCAAGTAATCATCTGGGACTGCCACGGCGGCACCAACCAACAGTGGAACGTCAACACCAACGGCACCATCACCAACGTGCAGTCCGGACTCTGCCTCGACGCCAACGGCGCCGCGACAGCGAACGGCACCAAGATCATCCTTTGGTCCTGCAACGGACAACAAAACCAGCAATGGTCCACCCGCAGCTGACACACCGCATGACCCGGCCGGCCGTGCCGCCCCCGCAAGGTCCACGGGGCGGCACCTCCGGCGATCTCCTGCGCCGCACATCTCCCGGGCCCGATAGGGTCCCCTCGACCGGTCCGGGACCGATCCAGTCCAGGCATTCTCGCCGGAGCGTGCGCACCCAGCGCTCCGCGAACGCGTTCGCGCGCGAATGGCCCGCCTACGACGCGAACCCCACCGCCTCCTCGGCAACGGCTACTGCACCCGCCCACCCGAACTCGACTGCGCCTTGTGCGTCGGAGGAGAGCTGGTCATGGGTGGAACGACCGCCCACGCCGCCGACTACGCCGAGCGGTACGCGGCGAGCAGGGCGCGTTCGCGTTGCGGACTGAGGCCGGCGCTGCGCGGCCGGTCGAGCCCCTCTGCCCGTTCGTAGGCGAGTATGTCGGTGACCAGTTCGGCGCGATCGCGGTGGCGCAGTCCGGCAGCGACGGCGGCCGCGCCGGTGCGGGCGGACCAACCCTCCCATCCCTGCTCGACGATCCACATCGCCAGCGAATCCTCGCCCATGTACTGCTTCACGTCCTGTCCGAGGAGCCATTCTTGCGGTACGTGCGCTACCGGGCCGGTGTGGCCGCCGATCCGGCGGCACAGTTCAACCCACTCGCCGAACGGCACAGTGGGGCCGACAACGTCGTACGCGCCGGTGGTGCCGCGCTCGGCGCAGTCGAGGATCCAGGCAGCCTGGTCACGAAAGTCGACGACCTGGGTGGGCAGGTCGGGAGTGTCGGGGACGAGCATTGGTTCCTCGGGTGCGCGGGCGGCCCGGGTCACCCAGGCGCCAGACCGGCCGCTTGAGTCCCCGGGGCCGCCGATCAAGCCGGAGCGGGCGATGAGTAGCCGGTCACCGATGGCGGCGACGCTAGCCTGCTCGCTGGCCACCTTGGCTTCGCCGTAGAACTCCCGGCCCACCTCGTCTTGGTCGGTGGGTTCCCGCAGCGGGAACGACTCGTCGGCGCCGGGGGTGTCGAATGCCGCGTAGGCGTTGCCGGACGACACATACGTCCAGTGTCCGGCCTGGGCGGCCAGGGCGGCGAGCGCTGCACGCACGAAGCCGGGTTGCCAGGAGACCTCGACAACCGCATCCCACGACTGGTTCCGGGCGTCGTCGTAGGCGGTCGGATTTCGCCGGTCGGCCGTGAACAGGCGGGCGCCGGGGGCCGGCCGTCCGCTGTGGCCACGAGCCAGGCATCCGACGGTGTGGCCGCGCTCGACGGCCTGTCGGGCGATTTCTCGGCCGAGCCACTGGGTACCGCCGAGGATGAGGATGTCCATCGACCTAGTCGATCAGCGGATGAGTCGTTGCGACAAGCTGGTTCGCGGGCGGCGTAACGCAGCCGAGGCATACGCCGGCACCGACGACGCCGACGATCGCCCACTAGGCATTCATCGGTCGATGGCGGCATCCGCACATGTTGCCCACGGCGCGTCGCGGTACAGCAGAGGGCGCTGCACCGATCTCGGCGCGAGGTCGTGCCGAGATCGGTGCAGCCGATCGAGTCGGGTGCGGCTCGGTTCAGGTCGCCAACGACTTCAGCGCATCGTCGAGCGTGCTGAAGATGGCGTCCGGACCGCCGTCCCAGTTGGGTGTCGGATCGGGCTGACCCGGTGCCGGTGCCCAGAGCCACCATATGTTCCGCCAGGGATCGAGCATCCTGCCGAGGGTCGATTCACCGTAGAACGGGGTCGGTTCGGTGATGGTGGTTGCGCCATGAGCTTTGGCCCGCTGTAGCACCGTCGCCACGTCGTGAACCCATACCTGAAGTAGACCGGGTCGCAGTGGCCAGCCGTCTAGCCGGTCGGCGATCATCAGATCGACGGTACCGAGGCGCAGCTCGGCATGGATTAGCTTGCCGTCGGGCAGCGGGGTTCTCGCCTCAGCGGTCTCCTCCACTCCGAAGACCTCGGATACGAAGGTGATGAGGCCGGCCGCGTCGTCGACGATCACGAACGGGTTGAGCACGGCACTGGCGCCGGGAACCGACTGCGGTGGAAGCAGCATTTCACTGTTCATGCCGGCAAGCCTGGCAGCGATACCGGTCAGTTTTTGACCGCTAGATCGCAACCGACGGCTGGAGCACCGGCTACCCTTTGATACGCCGGATGCCGATCAACAATCGGCCGGATGGCAGATCCCTCCGGCGCCAGTGCCGTTCTGTGCGGCACGTGCGACGCGTGCGACGTTGCGGCGCGTGTGATCATCGAGGAGAAGGCCGCCGCCGCGTGCGCGGTGACGGTTGCCCTGCGCGATCAGGTAGATGCCGGCCTGCGGCGCCACTCTCGGATGACGCCGTGCCGCTTCAGCGCCCAGACCAGGCGGCGGGCGGGACGGTGCCGCAGCAGCAGCAACGTTGCCTCCCTGACCAGGGTCAGTCGGCGGCCGCGGAACTCATCCTCCGCCACCTTCCACACCAGTGTCCGCATCCCCTGCGACTCGAGGGCGTCGCGGATCTCGGCGCGGACGGCGGGATCGTCCAGAGCAGACCGGATCGACGACGCGAGACCGGGGCGGTCGGCGAGGTTGTCCGAGATCGCGGCGACGAGGCTGTGCCGGATGTCGTCGGTCTCTATCAGCAGCAGAACCGCACCGCGGATCTCCGCTGTCTCCAGCGCCGACCGGAGGAGTTCCATAGCCCGGCGCCGGACCTCGTCGTCGTGATCGTCGACGGCCAGAGCGGCGAGCAGAGACGTCACCTCGTCAAGGTCGATCAGGTGCCGCAGGCCAGCCCGGAAGTCGGGTCGTTCCCAGGCGGCGAGCAGCACCTTGACCACGTTGCGATCCATGCCCTCACCTACCCGATCGACACTCGGTACGAAACGAGTGTGACGATTTTGCTTGGTCGCGTATCCCTCATACCGGAGAGCGCGGGGCGACAGGTCGTCTGCGAGCTACGCGGCGTGACGACTTCGGCAGGCGCGCGGCGCGCGGTCGTACCACCAATAGAGAAGAAGCCGATGCGATCATGCTCGCTGTTGTCGTGTGGCGGCAACGGGCGAGTAGCTCGGTGCGGTGGTCCGGCGGCGCAACCAGTAGCCGAGGGTTGCCGCTGCCAGCAGGGGGCCCCACAGCGGGAATGGTATGAGCAGTACCAGCTGGTAGTCGCCGGTGATGATGGCCTGTTGCAGGGTGGAGTGCCCCGCGATCGTCAGCATCGCCGCAACCAGCAGCCCCGGAATCACTGCGGCTGGAATCGGGACCGGGCGACCACCGACGAACGGCAGCCGGGCTGGGAATGTCTCTCCGCGCGGTCGGATCAGCCCCAGGGTCAACCAGGTGCCGCCCTCACCGGCCAGCGCCAGGGCCAGGCCGAAGATGCGCAGCCCCGGATGGTGCGCCAGGGTCTCGGCCGAGGCCCCGATCGGCCACGGCGTAAGCCAGCTCAGGCGGGTCAGGGCGTACGGCAGCGGGCACAGCGCCGCCGCCCACGTGAGGAACCGGCCCCATCGGGCAGCGGCCGCCGGCTCGGTCTGTTCCGACATGCCGTCGTCCACTGTGCTCCTCCGGCTCGTACCGCGACTGCGCGCGAGTGTATAGACGGCCGGGCCCACGGCCCGGCAGCCTTGAGCACCACGCCACAGACAAGCGCCGCGTCAGCCGGTCGAGCGGCTCATCCGAGGACAAGCGGGAGCCTTGCGGCCAATTCGACCCCCAGTTCGGTCTTCTGCGTGTCGGTCGGAGCACGCCGTCCAGTGCCGACCAGCAGCGCGTCCCTGTCGGACATCGACGCGGGGATCGCGCTCCCGGCGATCTCTTCCAGCATCCGGCGTGACCGGGCGAGCCCCTCGGCGGGCGGTTCAGCCGTGCCTGGAAGGTGCGCGATCAGGTCAAGGTGGTGCAGGGTCCACTCCAGGACGTACGCGGAAAGGTAGTCGCGCACGGTGATTACCTCGTCGCGGGTGCTGACCCGCAGGTCCGGATCGGCCAGTTCGGCTGCGCGCCCGGCGGCCGCGCCGACGTCGTCAAAGTGGAACTTCAACAGCCACGGCTCCTCGTACGCGGCGGCCAGCCGGACGATCAGCGCGTCCAGCGGGTCGTCACCGGTCGGCGGCGCTTCGGCGACGTCCCAATAGGTCACCGCGTTGCGCGTCGGATCCGTTTCGACGGGCGTCACGAGGGTGATCAGGACGTCCTGCGCGTCGATGATCAGGTGGCACACCAGGTCCCGCACGAGCCAGCCGGTACAGCCCGACGGCTGTGCGAAGTCCTCGTCCCGAACCTCGGCGACCGCCGTGCGCAACGCCGTCCAAGAGCGTGAGAAGAGGTCCACCACGGAAAGCTAGCAGTGCGCGGCAGCCCTGCGACCGATTCCGCCCGCCGCACATCCCCCAACGTCCTTGAGCCGACGCCCAAACCCACTGACATACCGAGGACGTTCCGCCAGGACCAAGGGCACGGATCGGTAGCCGCCGCCCGTGCGTCCCCACCCGCCGAGCCGATCACGTCCGGTAGCCGGCCGCTGATTCGGGCGGCATCCCGAACTGCGCGAGAGGATGCCTAAAGGCAGGAGAACTGGCACCATCACGGCAGTGAGCGGCGATCTTTCGCGCTGGGCTGTCGGCCGGTCCCTGAAGCCGCTCACGGCGGTCGGAGAAGACATCGAACGGTACGTGTGCTGGCTCCCAGACGTCCGCCGGGCCGTCAACCGTTGAACCTGCTCCAGGCGGTGGTCCAATCGCGAGCGGGGCGCAGGCTTGCCCGCTGACGGGCGCCGATGAAGACGTGGGTGCCGTCGCCGTGCAAGTCGGCTGTGAGGGCGACGAGCCCGGGCGCGACGTAGAGATGCGTCGGGTCGGCGGGCACGGACAGCGGCCGCAGCGGAACGGGGACGAGGTGTCGGATGAAGCGTTCGAACTGCTGGTTGTCGAGGACGGCGTGTCCACCTACCGGCGAGGTGACCGCCGCCTCTGCCAGCGAGAACAGCAGCAGGTAGGCACCGAGGGATTCACGTTCGGCGACGACCGGAGCACCGCCGGCACCGTGGTAGTAGACGGTCGGGTCGGGGTCGTCGCGGCCGATGAGGATCTCCCAGACGCCCTGGTTCTCCACGCCGACGACGATCCGGTCGTCCTCGCCACCAATCTCCAACCTGTCGGGCGGGTAGATGGCGTCTCGCTGGCCGAGGATGTCGGTGCGCCCGGCGGCAAGGTCGTAGAAGGCTTGCAGCGCGGCCGGGATCGGTACTGCCGGTGCGGGGAAGGACACGTCGGCGGGTAGGTCGGCGTACCAGCCGATCAGGAAGTCCCGCAGGGCGGCGCCCGGGTCGTCGGGCAGGTGGGCCAGCCATTCCACGCCCGGCGAAGGGGCGTCCGCCACGGGCCGCACCCGGTCGAGCAGCTCGGGCGGCAGCTTCGCGTCCCAGTTCAGCTCGCACCGAAGTCCGCCGCTTCCGGGCGCGGAAAAGCTCGCCGACACTTCGCCCAACTCCAGGCAGCCCTGCATGAGGCGTACCAACGCGTAGAAGGGCGGGTGTGACCAGCCCGCCGGGCTCAGCCAGTCGAGCACTCCGTCCGGGAACGGCTCGTGCAGCATGATGCCTCGCTCGCCGTCGACGGCGTTACCCGACGGCCGGTCACCGGCATCAACGATGATGATGACCGTGCCGTCGGCGCCCTTCGCGAACGTGACCGCATCGCCCCGGACGACCTCAGGCTCAGCACCTAGCCGGGCAAGAGCCTCGTCTTCCGAAACGATCCTCCACTCGCCCACCACATCGCACCCCCTCAACGAAAGCGCCTCCCCTGGCCGGGGACCCTTCCACGGCGACTGGAACTACACCGTGCACCGTGGAACCGTCACCGACACCGCCCCGGACAGCACGTCCGGCCCGAGACGGACCAACCAACTTCGCGACGGGCTCTTGGCCCAGTGGCACGTTCGGCGCGCCCGGCCATTCACCGCCCGACGGTGGTAGGAAAAGGCCGACGGTCGCGGCGGGACGGGGCCCGACGCTTGTCAAACTCGTTGAGCCGGGATCTCGACGCCGAGGGCATCGAGGTCCCGCCGGCCTTCGGCGGCACGGTCCGGCAGCAGCAGGAGCGTGGATGCCCGTTCGAACCGGGCGCCGATGCGCTCCCACCCCGCCACGGCGGCGGTAAGGGCTGCGGTGTCGCCGTGAAGGCGGCCTCGGGCCCGGGCGGTGCAGGCGGCGGCCCACGCGCTCTCCTGCCGCTCGGCGGCCGACAGCAGCTCCGGCGCGTCGGGAAGCCCGGCGACGACGGCCAGCTCGGCGCCCACCGCCCGCGAGTAGGGCGGAGACCAGCTGCGGATGCCGTTGAACGCCAGGCGGACAAGCGCGGCGGCCTCCTCGACCCGCCCGGCGTGTACGGCGAGCCGCGCGTCGACCATCGACACGAACGTGGAGTGCGGGGGCAGCTCCCCGATGACCTCGATCGCGCGGGAACGCCACAGCGTGTACCCCTCGTCGTCGCCGCGCAGCCCGTGCACGAGGGCGACCGCGGCCATCGGTGGCGACATCGTGCCGGTGCGCGGACGGCCGGCCCGCCGCCACCCTTCCCACGCGGTGCGCGCCATCCGCAGCGCCTCGTCGAAGCGTCCGCTGAGCACCAGCGGCGTGATCAGGAGGGCGGCCGAGTAGTAGGAGCTGCCGGCGAGGTCGTCGTCCATGGTCCGCTGGCCGATCGACAGGGCGGCCGGCAGGTCACCGACGCCGAGGGCAGCCAGGTGGGCCATCCGGTACGTGTCGACGATCTCCGGGGCGGCGTTCGGGTCGTGCCGGGACATCGCGGGCACCAGGGTCAACCGTTCGTCCATGATCCGGCGAACGTCCGCGCCCCGCCCCGCCACGATGTCGGCGGTGGCCGCCGCGTCCAGAGCCGCGCTGATCAGCACCGGATCGCCGGTGGCCCGAGCGGCTGCCACGGCGGCCTCGGCGAGCGCCGGGTCGGCCTCGTACCTGTCGGAGGTCGCGGCCCAGGCCGCCGCCTCGGCGAGACGGGCCGCCACCACGGCGTCGCTCGATCCGCCGGCAGCCGACGCCGCCTCGTCGAGGAGATCACGCAGGCGCTCGTACGGAACCTCGGCGGCGAACCCCGCCGGGTGCCGCCGCGCGGTGGTGACCGCCTGCGCCAGCGCGATGGCCGTGGCCCCACGATCCCCGGCCACCCGGGCCCGCTGCGCGGCGGCGAGCAGCAGGTCGAAGGGCCGCTGACCGTCGTCGCCGATCGCGTGGGAAACGGCGGAGGCCGCGTACAGGTCAGCCGCGGCCTCGCCCGGAGCGGGGGCCCGTTCGGCGGCGGTCCGGTAGTGGCCGAGCGATTCCATCAGGAACCGCCGTGTGTAGGCGAGGTGTGCCAGTGCCCGGGCCAGCCGGTGCGGCAGCTCACCCGGGCCTTCGGGGGCGACGGCGAGGGCGGCTCTCAGATCGTCGGCGACGCCGTCGAACTCCTCGTACCACTCGTCGCCGTCCAGCCTCGTCTCCAGCTCGGTCGCGACGTCCGCCGCCCAGCGCAGGTGCCGGTCCTGGATCTCCGGCCGCTCGCCCGACACGTCCAGCTGTTCCATGGCGAACGCGCGCACCGTCTGCAGCAGTCGCCACCGGGCCGCTCCGCCCCAGCGGTGCACGCTGACCAGGCTCTTGTCCGCCAGCCTGCCAAGCACGTCGGCAACCGCACCGCGGGCGCTCCCGGCAGGGCTCACCGCGGCGACGGCGGCGAGGTCGAACGCCCCGGCGAAGACGGCGAGCCGCCGGAACAGTGCCTGTTCCTCGTCATCGAGCAGGTCGTGGCTCCAGCCGATGACCGCGCGCAGCGAGCGGTGCCGCTCGTCCACACCCCTACCGCCGGCCACCAGCCGTAGCTGGTCATCGAGCGCGGCCAACAACCCGTTCTCGCCCAGGGTGGCACTGCGGGCCGCGGCCAACTCGATCGCCAGCGGCATGCCGTCCAGTCGTGCGCACAGCTTGGCGACCACCACGGGGTCCGCCCCGAACCCGGGGTCCGCGGCGGTAGCGCGGTCGACGAAGAGTCGCTCGGCGTCGGACTCCAGCGGCAGCGGGCCCAGCGGTACGGCGCGCTCACCCCGTACGCCGAGGCGTTCCCTGCTGGTGGCGAGGATGTGGGTACCCGGGCAGGCGGCCAGCACCCGCTCCGCGAACGGTGCCACCACGTCGATCACATGCTCGCAGTTGTCCAGCACCAGCAGCGATCGACTCTCTCCGAGCCGCTCCACCACGGCGTCCTCCAGCGACTGCTGGGGGCGCTCGCTGACGCCGAGCGCGGTGGCCACCGCCTGCGCGACGTACCCGCCACGGGCCGGGAGGAGGTCGACGAACGCGCCGCCGGAGGGAAAGGCGGGCCCCGCCGCGCCGGCGATCTGGCCCGCCAGCCGGGTCTTCCCCATCCCGCCCGGTCCCACCACGGTCACGAGTCGGGCGTCGCGCAGCGTCTCCATCAGGTGCTCGCGCTCGGCGCTCCTTCCGATGAAGGTGGTGAGCGCCGGGGGCAGGCCGGCCAACCGGCTCGGCACCGGCGCCCCTGCCTGCGCCTGTACGGCGAGTTCGGCGAGCGCCCTCCGGTCGGCCACGTCGAACTTGCGTAACAGTGCGGAGACGTGATGCTCCACGGTCCGCACGGAGATGTGCAGCCGGCCCGCGATGTCCGCGTTCGACAGGCGCGCGCCGAGCATGACGAGTACTTCGATCTCTCGCTTCGACGCTCCGGCGGGATAAACGACGGTCATCGCGCCATCATGCCTGACCCCGGGGTCAGTACTGGGTGGGCCAATGGGTGGTGGAATGGGTGGCCGCCACCGATGCCCGTGCCCGTCCCGGTGCTGGAGGCTCTACCTGAGTTCACCGAAGCCACCTTGGGAGGCAGACATGGGGCGCGTCGTCCTGTCCATCTTCACGACCGCCGACGGGGTCGTCGATGACCCGCAGCGGTTCACCTTCCAGTTCGTCAGCGAGGACTCCATGCGGACCGGGCTGGAGCAACTCCAGGCCGCCGACGCACTGCTGCTCGGCCGCGTCACCTACGAGGGATTCGCCGCCTCTTGGCCGAGTATGACCGACGAGGCTGGGTTCGCCGACAAGATGAACAGCATGCCCAAGTACGTCGTCTCGACGACGCTGAAGCGGGGCGAGTGGAACAACACCACCGTGATCAGCGAGAATGTCGCCGAGACGATCATGAAGTTGAAGGCCGAGGTAGATGGCGACATCCTGATCTACGGCAGCGTCGCACTGGTCAGGTGGTTGCTGCGCAACGAACTCGTCGATGAGCTGCGCCTGGTCACCTACCCCGTGGTGATGGGCGGTGGCGTACGCCTCTTCGAAGAGTCGGCCGAGCCGACGGTCCTTCGGTTGGTCGACACGCAGGCGTTCGGCTCGGGCGTGGTCGTGCTGACCTATGCCCCGAGTCGGGATGCCCTCGTCGGGTGGGAGCAGGAGTCCGGGGCTCCTGTCGGTGACCAGTGAACGAGGCGGTATACCGGCACGACCCGGATCCACGACGAGACCCAGCTGTCAGTAGATGTGCATCGGTCTAGATACAGACCATTGTTTTTGACAACGATGATGAAGGAGAAGACCATGAGTGACGATGTCACCCAGTACATCAACAAGGCACAGCCGTGGCAGATCGACGTGTGCGAGAAACTACGTACGATGGTTGGCCAGACCATTCCAGATGTCGAGGAGCGGCTCCAGTACGGCAAGCCGCACTACCTCAAGAACGGGCACTACGCGGCCGTCATCGCGGTGGCCAAGGACAAGGTCTCGTTCATGGTGTTCAACGCAGCGGACATTCCGGAGGTCAAGGGGTTCCTTCGGCCATTGGGCAACGGTGAACGCAAGGCCGTCGACATCAGAGATGGGCAAACCGTCGACTACGGCGCACTTGCCAGCATCCTGGAGGAGACCACGACCGCCCTGTAGCTGCCAGGGTGTGTGCCGTGCGGGGCCTGGTCCCGGCGCCGCTTCCAGTAGCTGTTCGACTCGGCGGCCAGCGCCCCACCTGTGAAGTGCCCTCCCGAAAGAGTGGATCGGCTCCGTCAGTTCCTCTTGCGGGAGGGGCACTTGCGCTCGCCTGTACGCCGGCGAACCGAACCGGCCTGTCTGGTGATCGTCGTGCGCCACTCAGCTCAATATCCGAAGACCAACTTATAGGCCACCTCGGGTAGGAATTGCCCGGCGGTGGATCCGGCTCCGACCCCGCAATTGCCGTCGGACTCTCCCGGCGTCTTGAGCCACAGCAGCATCTCGGCACCGCCTCCGATCTGGGTCGGTGTGCCGATCCTGCGGCCGGCCGGGTTGCACCACTGACCGTTGGAGCCGTTGCGGTTGCGGCTGGTGTCGATGACGTAGGGCTTGGTGTACCCGAAGTCGTTACGCAGCGTGGAGGCAACCGCGTTGCCGTAGTTGGTGTTCTCGCCGGTGGTGAAGTAGTTGGATACGTTGAGCGCGAAGCCGTGGGCGTTCGCGACGCCGGCCATGTTGAGGCGTTGCGCCATCGTCCGAGCGTCGACCCAGCCGGGATTGCCGGCGTCGAGATAGGCCCATGTGTTGGGCGCCTTGGATCGGAACTGGTTGGCGGCGCGGGCGAGCATGCCGACGCGGTCGTTGATCTGCGCCTGGGTCATGCAGTTGAAGTCGCCCAGTGAGTCTGGTTCGAGAACCACCACAGCGGGCCGATTGCCGATGGCGCTGGCGAAGGCCGCGATCCATGCGTCGTAGGCGGCAACGCTTCCGGCACCACCACCGGAGTGTCCGCCGCAGGCGTCTCTGCCGGGGAGGTTGTAGGCCACGAGCAGGGGGAGTTTGTCGACGGCGTCCGCAGCTGCGACGTAGTTGCCGACCGCCGCGGCGATGTCGCCACTCCAGTTGCCGAACCAGGAGGCCATCGGTTTCTGGGCGATCTCGGTTCTGATCGCGCTGGCGCGTCCGTCGCCAGGGTTGGCGGCGACCCATGACGCGGGGCTGGATTGGGGATTGACGTAGAAGCCGCTGGTCTGGCTGATCGGATCGGCGTAGGCGGCCGACGAGCCGAACAGGATCGTCGGGACCGCCACTGCCAGCGCGGCTGCAAGCGCGAGCAGCGGACGGGCAGGTCGTTTCATTGCGAGTCTCCTAGAGCGTCGGGAAGTACATCGACATGAACTGGTGCTGCGTGCCTGGACCCGCGGTTCGTCGACCTAAGGCTTGAGGCAATGCTGGAAGCGCTTCCAGCATGAATCTATCCAGCATCATCGATCTAATGTTCGGCATATGACGAGCAAAAGTCAAGGTTGTTCCCCCTGCCCTCAGGCCTGACGCAGATCCTCACGCGGGCGATACTGGAACCGCTTCCAGGCTGACGCGCTGGTTCACGCCAGCAGGGTCGGACTCGGGCCGCGCGCGGCCCGGGAGCGCGGACCAACGTTCGTTCGCGCTTCCATCACGCGACGAGGAACTACGGGAGGAGCTATCAGCTTCCGTCTACTCGAAGATGCCCATGGCCCTGGCAGCGCATCGCCTGTCGGCGCTCGTACCTGGCGTGACCGTATCGACCTTGGTCATCGGAGGCCGTTACCATCTACCAGCGACGTCAGCACCGCCGGTAGCCAGGTCGGCGCCGACCGAGCCACGCCCGGTGTCCCCCGTCGCCGGCCTGTCCCCGACGTTAGGCAGGAAGGACGCGGCATCAAGATGGAAGCGGGCACAACTCGGCGCCAGCCCACGCTCGACGAGGTGGCGGCGCGCGCCGGTGTGTCACGCTCTGCCGCGTCTCGGGTCCTCAACAAGGCGCCGCACGTCAGTCGCGCCACACGCGACGCCGTCGAGCGGGCCATCAAGGAGTTGGGGTACCTGCCCAACCGCACTGCTCGTGCCCTGGCCACCCAGCAGACCGGAATCGTCGCCCTCGCCATCTCCCACGACGATCCCGAGTTGTTCGCCGATCCGTTCTTCGGGCAGGTCATCGTCGGCGTCTCCGCGGCGCTCGAGGACACCGACCTACACCTGTTGTTGTGTCTGGCCAGTTCCGGTCGGGGCCGGTCCCGGCTCACGAACCTGCTGAACACGCGGGGCGTCGACGGCATCATGTTGATGGCGCTACGCGGGGACGACCCGCTGACCCACATTGTGCGCCGAGCCGGCCTGCCGGCCGTGTACGGCGGTCGGCCATTGCATTTCAAGCCGCAGTGGTACGTCGACTCCGACAACCTCGGTGGGGGGCGGCTCGCTACCGAGCATCTCATCAGCCTCGGTCGAACCCGTATTGTCACCGTCACAGGCGAGATGAGCACCGAGGTCGGCGCAGCCCGCTACCGCGGTTATCGGGAGGCGATGATCGTGGCGGGTCTGAGTCCGTACGGCATGGCGGAAGGTGACTTCACCGAGGCCAGCGGCGCCGCGGCAATGAGAACGCTGCTCGATGACCACCCGGATCTTAATGCCGTGTTCGCTGCCAGCGACAACATGGCAGCCGGGGCCCTGCGCGTGCTGAGCGAGGCCGGTCGGTCCGTACCGGCGGACGTGGCGGTCGTGGGCTTCGACGATCTGGGAATAGCCGAACGAACCGATCCGCCACTGACCACGGTTCATCAATCGGTTCAATCTCTGGGAAAGGAAATGACCCGAGTACTCATCGAAGTGATCGCGGGCCGGGAAACCGCGTCCCTCATCCTTCCCACGAGATTGGTACTGCGCGGCTCCGCATGATCGGGTTGCCGCGTCCATCATCGGGGCCGACGGTTACCGTCAGCACGGCGCGGCTGGGAATGCACCGTCCACCGCGCACCGGGTCCCGGTCCGCGCTGACGCGCCCCGCCCAGCCACGATCGACCTCGCTACCGGACTGCCCCGACGCACGTCTGATCCAAGGCCCGACGAGGCAGGCTCTGCCCGGCAGCCACGGGCGTCATCGTCCTTGAACACCGGCCGTGAGCCGCCGTTTCGGCCGGTACGCCCGCCGTGTCGGTCCGGATCAGGAGGGTTGCGAGCGCGTGACGGTGGAGTTATGTTATCGATCACATCGACTTATCTCTATGTATAGCCGGGAACGATCGGGAGGGCGACCTGTCGATCGGCCCCCGAAGGCTGCTGCCGCACGAGCTAGTGGAGTAAACCGTGAAAAAGTCCCACATTCTGGTGGTGGCCGCAGCGACCGCGTTGGCCACCGTGGCGGGAGTCCTGACTGCCCCGCCACTGTTGGCCGCAACGCCTGACATCACCGTCAATACCGCCTCGTCGTACCAGACGATCGACGGGTTCGGGGCCGCGACCCCGATCTTCAATGGTTCCGGTAGCCCGTGGACGGACAGCGAAACCCAGACACTGGTCGGTATGGGCCAGGGGCAGCTCGGTCTGTCGATCGTTCGGACCGTGGTGTCGCCGGTGTCGAGCGAGTGGGGCTTGTACGCGAGCAGCCTGAAGACGGCGAAGTCCTACGGCTCCGATGTCAAGATCCTTGCCTCGCCCTGGACGGCCCCCGCGAACTTCAAGACGAACAACAGCAGGATCAACGGCGGCAAGCTCAGGACCGATTACTACGACGACTATGCCGGACACCTGAACGGTTACGTGCAGTACATGAAGAACCAGGGCGTCACGATCGACGTGACCTCGGTCCAGAACGAGCCGGACTGGCACCCGGACTACGATTCGATGGACTGGACCGGCACCGAGTTGCGGAACTTCGTCCGCGACCAAGGCGCCACGGTCAGGGACACCAGGCTCATGGTCGGCGAATCCCTGAGATTCAACCGCGCGTACAGCGATCCCACGCTGCAAGACGCCACCGCGCGCAACAACACCGGCTACGTCGGCGGGCACCTGTACGACGCCGAGAACAGTGGCAACCTGTCGCCCTACCCGCTCGCGACCCAGTACGGCAAGAACCAGTGGATGACCGAGTGGAACCTGCACGCCGCCGACGGCAATGGTTCGAACATCTGGGGGAACCCCGGCAACGCGGCTGTCTGGAACGAGACCCTGGACGACATCATGCGGACCGTGCACAGGTCGATGGAGGCCAGTTGGAGCGCGTACGTCTGGTGGTACGGCCGCCGCTTCTACTCCTTCATCGGTGACGGCGATTCGCAGTACGGGACCACGAAGGGCGCGGTCCTCAGGCGCGGCCAGGCATTTTCGCAGTACTCCAAGTACGTCCGGCCGGCGACAGGCGGGTCGCCCTCTCGAAGAGCTCAAGAGCCTCTTCCCTCGAGGTCACGGCCTACCAGGGTAGGGGCAAGGTCACCCTGGTGATCCTCAACCGTTCGAACAGCGCGGTCAACAACGCCGTCGTCCAAACGCCGCAGAGCATCTCGAACGCCGAGTACACCGTCACCTCCCAAAGCCTGGGCGCCGCGTCACAGCCGGTGAATCTCAGCGGCGGACAGGCCACCGTCAACATCCCGGCCCGGAGCATCTCCACCATCACCGTCAGCGAGGGCCCCGCCGCCACCACCCCACCGACCAGCACCCCGACCACCGCCCCGACCACCAACCCGCCCACCGGCGGCGGCACCTGCCAGGTGACCACTTCGGTAAGCGCATGGACCACCGGCCTGGTCGGCGACATCACCATCACCAACACCGGCACGAGCGCCGTCAACGGCTGGTCGCTGAGATTCACCCTCGGATCCGGGCAGACCATCACCTCCGGCTGGAACGCCACCTACTCCCTGGCCAGTGGTCAGGTGACCGCAACGAACGTCAGCTACAACGCCTCCCTACCACCCGGAGGCTCGACCACCATCGGCTTCCAAGCCAGCCACGGCGGCAACAACGCCGCACCGAGCGGCTTCACCCTCAACGGCACCGCCTGTAGCTGAGCACCCTGTTTCTGGCGGTTCCGGCGACTGCCGGACCGCCAGAACTTCGGCCAGCCGGTACACCCCCGATCGGCGACCCGGTGCCGGCGCCGTCGACGGGGTCGTCCGGCTGCAGAACGAGTCAGGTGCGGGTGGTCACGGCGAGCGTGACCATCGCATCCGGGCCGAGGATCGACCGGCTCGACGGTGGAACCCTGACGTGTCCCCGCCACCGCCCGGTGACGGGGTCGGCGTCGTCGAGCGGCTCGCCGAGCGGCTGCCAGTCCCGGATGGCGCCGGGGATCAGTGAGTTCCAGGTGGCCCACGCGCGCGGTGGCGCCTGCCCATCACCTGGTGCGATGTCGACAACCAGGGTGTCGTCGAAGTCGGCGGTCTGTTCCAGGTGGTCGGCGAAGCCGAAGGCGCCACCCTCCTCCCGCAACGAGATGAGACGCAGCCGCAGCGCGTACCGGATGGTCCGCACCTGGGCTTCGGCGTCCCCCATCCGCGGCTCGGCGCCGAACCGGGTAGGTCGCGGCGGGGTGCCGCACAGGAACGTTGTCAGCAACGGCAGTGGGGTGTCGAGGCTGTCCTCGGTGCCTCGCCACTCCACCTGGACCGGACAGTGATGAGCCGTGGTCTGCTCGTGCATCAGGATGGGCAGGCCGCGAATGGCCAGCTGGGTCTCCAGTTGCCAGACGATCTCGTCGTCCGCCGCACCGCGAACGCGCAGGTGAGCGAGGTCGATGTCGACCCTGAGGTCGCCGAACAGGAACCGGCGCAGGTTCTGGTAGCCCTCCTCGGAGTTGACCATGCCGTAGCGTCCGCTGTGGCTGCGGTGGACGAAGGCGCGATGGGCGCCGGGCACGTAGGCGTTCTCGATCTGCACCAGACCGTCGCTACGCGCGCCGACCGCCTTGGCGGAGAGCCCCATGGCCACGCCGTAGTCCTCCGAATTTGTGCCGACCAGGCAGAAGATCCGATCCTTGGGAAACCCGTCCGCCGGCATGTCCTCGGCCCGCCATCCGCGCGGCGGCTCGGCGGCGCGTGGCGCGTCGGGAAGGTCCGGCATGAGGTACTGGTACATCCGGTCCGGGCCGAAGATCTCCGCACCATTGGTGTCGAAGGTGTCTCGAAGCCTCTCGACAAGGCCGAAGCCGATGGCGAACTCGATACCGCCATGTGGGGTGCCGTAGGTGAAGAGCCGCTGCACGTAGTCCACCGCACCGTCCCGGCGTCCGGTGTGCTCGGGGATCACCCGCTGGATCATGGATCGGCAGATCAGCCCACCCATCGAATGCGCCACCAGATGGACCCGTTCGGCCCCGGTCCTGTCGAGCACCAGCCGTACGAACGCGAACAAGTCCTCGGCGGCCCGCTCCAGGACGAACTCCTCGGGCTGACGGCCCAGAGTGGACGCGGACACGTCATAGAACCGATGGACCCAGATGGTCGCCGGCGCCACCGACCCGTCGGGCTGGCTGTGCAGGTACGCCCGCTGACCGCCCTGCACGAAGAGCTGATAACCGTCCTCGAGGATCAGCCGCAGCAGCGGACTTTCGAACTGGTGGAAGTGCGGGCGGCCGTCTCCGCCGACCCGGACGTTCACCGAGCCCTCGTTGAACCCGTAGAACGGGTCGTCGACCGCGCGGTCGACTCCCGGCGTTCCGCCGGCGAATCCGCGTACATAGATGATCGGCAGTCTCATCGCTATCGACTCCAGCTTGCTCCAACGCCCATGGCGCGCCGTACGTGCCCTCATCCAGGCCAGTGGCGAGCGAGCCCCCACAGATACGTCGAGTCGTCGATTTAACCCGCGCGGCTGCGCAGTCACGGCCGTAGCATGGCCCTCGTGTCCACCGGGGCGACGCGACCCACCGAAGCGGGGCGGGCTGACCGCCCGGCACGGCTGGCCCGCTGCCTCGAACGCGCCCAGAACGGCGAGCTCACCGCGCTGGACGAGGTTGTCCGCGAGCTCAATCCGCTGCTTTGGCAGGTGGCCCGCGCGCAGTCGCTCTCCGCCGACCAGGCCGCCGACGTGGTGCAGACAACCTGGCTGGAGCTGCTGCGGCGGCTGCGCGACATTCGGACGCCGGAGGCGCTCACCGCGTGGCTGGTCACCACGACCCGCCGCGAGGCGTGGCACGTCCGCAACCGACAGCGCCGGCAGGTTCCCGACGGTACGGAGGCCGTGGAGTCGGCCGTGGATCCGGGCCCCGAACCGCACGAACATCTCGTGTCCGACGAGCGCGACCGGATCCTCTGGCGGCATTTCCAGCGGCTGTCCGAGCGCTGTCGCGAGCTCCTGCGCGTCGTCGCGCAGGTCGAGAGGCCCGACTATTCGGTGGTCGCCGAGGCGCTCGACATGCCGCGGGGCAGCATCGGACCGACCCGTGGCCGCTGCCTGGCCAAGCTGCGCGAGATGCTGCTGGCCGACCCCACCTGGCGGGCGTTCTGACGGATTGCCGACGGCCTGCGGGGCGAGCCACGGATCACCGGAGCCGGCCCGGCCGGTGTCGTCCGGACGGCGTGATGTCCGACGGCGCCGGCCGACCCGGCTCTGCCGGCTTCCGCGGGGACCGGCCCGGGTGCGGGTCCATCCGGTCGGCGGCGACGCGGCCAGCCGGTCGTCCCGCCGGCGCCGATGTCGCGACGGGTGACCAGTCAGGCCGCGAGCGCCACATGACCCCTCAGGCCGCACGCGCCACGTGACCGTCAGGCCGCGAGCGCCGCGTGCGTCCGTGGGCCGTAGATTCCGTCCACGACCAGGTGGGCCCGCTTCTGAAAGGCGCGGAGCGCCGCGTCGGTCTTGGGTCCCCAGACTCCATCCGTCGCCAGCTTCGGCGCCGCGCCCTTGACGTTCAGCCGTTCCTGTACCCACGTGACCCGGTCGCCGCGGGTGGGCGGCCGGGTCAGGCGCAGCGGAGGACCGGAGAATTCGCCGCGACCCGTGGCCTTCGTCGCCGGGCCGGAGAGGTGCTTCCGGGCGGCCGCGAGATGCCGCGACACGTCGCCGGGACGGCCGACGTACTCGAAGTGCATCGCATCCGGACGCGTGCGGTACCACCCTCCCCAGTAGAATCCGCAGTTCCACCACATCGCCACCATGCCGGGCGGCATGTCCGACTTGAAGGTGGCGCTCATCGGATTGGTCCGCGAGTTGATGTCGATGGCCAGTCCCCACGAGTGGTTGCTCGGCTTCTGGGAGCCGCGGATGGCACGGCAGGCGTAGCCCCACGTCTGGCCGGACTTGACGTCGTACCCGTACCGCTTTTCCGTTGCCTCGAGCAGCGTCGCCACCAGCGGGGCGATCTCCTTGCGCACGAAGACCTTGACGCCGGCACGTACGACGACAGCCATCCGTCCCTTCTGGCACTTCGGCCATCCGGTTCCCCAACCGCGTGCCTGCGCGTTGTTCACGGCTATCCCCGCGGGTCGCGGCAGGTAGTCACTCCTGGGGGGCATCGGGTTCTCCCTCCTCGTCCTCGTCCTCGTCCTCGTCGGCCGGACCGAACTCGTCCTCCGGCCACTGCTCCGGCTCCGGGATCTCCTCGTCGAGATCGATGTCCCGCACCGCCCATTGCCTGTCGGTCATGGCTCAGGTCCTCTCTGCCGGAACGCGCTGGATGGCGAGCCGGTCAGTCATCTAGGGGACCCGGAGGCCGGCCAGATACCACGCCGGCAGAAGACCGACCCGACCGCCGTAACCATGCCGTTCGTGGCCTGCTCCCCCGCTCGACGTATCTGCGCGGCCCGACCGGTCACCTCACCAGTGACCGCGCCGCGTCCTACCGCCCGATTCGTGGTCAGGAGGCCGCCGTGCCGGAAAGAGTGCTCACGCCGTCCGTAGCCGTACCGTGCCCCGTCCGGGCCGTAGCATGGCGTGTGTGGCCGCAGACGCGAGGGCAGCCGCCCGGACGGCACGCTTCCACCGCGCGGCCCGTTCGGCGGGCTCCCCCGGCGGTGGCCGAGGCATTGCGGGTGCCCGCGCCGGCGCCGGTCCAGTCCGCGGCCCGCGCCTGGTCAGGCGGCGCGGAATACCCTTGTCGGATCCCGTCTGGAGGGCGCCATGACCGATTCCTCCGACGGCCGGCTGGACGAGATCGACGCGGCGATTCTCGATCAGATCCAGGCGGCCTACACGCGGGCCGACCCGCCCCCGGCCGACCTGGATGACCGGGTCCGGTTCGCCATCGCGCTGGAGGCGGTTGACGTCGAGGTGGCCCGTCTCCAGGAGGATCTGCTCGTCGGCTCCGGGGCGCGGAGCCGGGAGCGGGTCCGAACGATCACCTTCGACGCGCGGAGCCTGACCATCCTGGTCTCGATCGTGGATCTTCCGGACGGCCTTGTCCGGCTGGATGGTTGGCTCGCGCCGCCCGCCCCGCGCCGCGTGGAACTGCGGCTCGGCGCGTCGCCCGGCCCGCCGGCGCAGTCGCGGACGGTGCTGGCGGACGAGGGCGGGCGGTTCGTGTTCGACGATGTCGGCCACGGGCTGGCTCAGCTACTCGTGCATCCGCTGACCGGAGACGACGTTGGTTCGGAAACCAGCGTGGTCACCCCGTCACTGATCCTGTGAGCACCGCCACCGACCGCGCGGCCGCCCTGTACGCCGCGGGCGTGGCGTCGAGCACCGACGGGCGTCCGATCGTCGCCGCGCGGCAGCTTCGGACGGCGCTCCGCACTCTCAACGGCCGCTCCGCCGAGTCCGCGACGGAGAGCGGTGTCGCCGAGCTGCGCGGCCGGATTCTGATCAGCCTCGCCTGGGTCGAAGCCGAACAGGGCCACCTGGATCTCGGGTTTCGGCTCCTCGACGAGGCCGAGCCGCTCATTCCCGCCCACCTGCGCTGGCTTCTCCTCGGTCAGCGGGGACTGCTGCTGCGGCGCGGCGGTCGGGACGAGGTGGCGGTCCGGGAGTACGACACCGCGATAGCCCTGCTGAGCGAGCACTCTGAGCCGGTGGGACTGGTCAAGGCCCTGTCCAACCGAGGAGCGCTGTACCTGGCGGCCGGACGGGTTGGCCTGGCACGGGCCGACCTGCGCCGATCCGCCCAGATCGCAGGGCGGCACGGCCTGACGATGCTCGAGGCCCTGGTCACCCACAATCTCGGCGATCTGGATCTGCTCGCCGGTGACCTGCCCTCGGCGCTGTCCACGTTCGCCGCCGTGGCGGGCGTCTATCAGGACCGTGCGCCCGGCAGGTTACCGAACCTGGCCATCGACCGGGCCCGGGCGCTGCTCGCCGCCGGCCTGCTCGGCGAGGCCGATCGGGAGCTGGCGACGGCCATGGAGCAGGCCCGGGCGCAGCGGCTTCCGTACGTCTATCTGGACGCCCTGCTTGCCCGGGCCGAGGCCGCGCTGCTGGCCGGTCGGCCGGCGGCAGCCCGTGCCTGGGCGACGGAGGCCCGTGCCCGGCTGCTGCGCCGCCGCAACGCCCGCCGCGCGGCGGTCGCCGAGCTGCTCGCGCTGCGAGCCCGCCATGCCGCGACCGCTGCCACGGCGGCGGTCGCCGGTCCGGCCCGCGCGCTCGCCACCGCGCTGAACGCGCTCGGCCTGGTCGAGGACGGCCTGGTCGCCGGCCTGCTCGCGGTGCGTGCCCTGGTCGCCGACCGGCGCGTCGCCGACGCCGAGCGGGAGCTGACCCGGCATCGACGGCCGCGCAGCTCCGACCGGCTGGACACCCGGCTGCTCTGGCGCCTCGCGCACGCCGAACTCGCGACCGCGGCGGGACGGCCCGCCGAGGCCGCCCGCCACCTGAGGGCCGGAATGGTCTCGCTCCAGCGGTACCGCAGCCAGCTCGGCTGCCTGGACCTGCAGACCGGGGCCGCGGTGCACGGCCGGGACCTGGCCGCGGCCGGGGTCAGCGGGGCCCTGGCGAGCGGGTCGCCAGCGGAGGTCTACCGATGGTCCGAGCTGGCCCGCGCTCAGGCGCTGCTGCTGCCGCCCGTGCGCCCGCCGGAGGATCCCGAGGCGGTCGCCGCCCTGGAGGAGCTGCGTCAGGTCCGGGGCGCGTTGCGGGACGCCGAGCTCGCCGAGGCGCCGACCGGCGCTCTGCGGGTCCGCAGCGAGGCGCTGCAGCGCAGGATCCGGGAACACGCCTGGTCGGCCGCCGGACCTGGCACGGCCACCCGACCGGCGCCGATGCGCGCGGTCATGGCCGAGCTGGCGGAGGCCGCCATGGTGGTCTACCTGCGCGACGGCGCCGCCCTGTGGGCGTTGGTCGCCGTTGCCGGATCGGCGAGACTCGTGCCGCTGGGGGCCCTCGCGCACGCCGAGGAGGCGCTGTTACGCCTGCGGGCCGATCTCGATGTGCAGGCCGGCCGGGCGCTGCCGTCGCGGCTCGCCCGGGCCGTGGCCCAGGCGACCCGACGGGATGCCGCAGCGCTGGCCGCAGACGTACTCGATCCCGTCCTCGACCTGGTGGGCGACCGCGACCTCGTCGTCGTCCCCACCGGGGCGCTGGTGACCGTCCCGTGGGCGGTCCTGCCCGGCTGTGCCCAGCGACCGGTCACCGTCGCGCCGTCCGCCACCACGTGGCGGGTCGCCCGGAGCCGGCGCGCCGACCACGAGGCCGGGCCGGACCCGGCGCGGGCGCTGCTGGTGGCCGGGCCGGGCACCGAGCGGGGCGAGGCGGAGGTGCGGGCGATCGCGGTGACACATGCCCACGCCACCGTCCTCACCGGCTCCGCCGCCACCCCGGACGCGGTCCTGGCCCGGCTCGGCGACGTAAGGGTCGCCCACCTCGCCGCGCACGGACACCATGCCGCCGACAATCCGCTGTTCTCCGCCCTCGACCTGGCCGGCGGCCCGCTCATGGGCTACGACCTGCAGCACGTCGACGGCACCCCGGCGATCGTCGTGCTCTCCGCCTGCGACCTCGGGCTCGCCGATGTACGCCCTGGCGACGAGACGCTCGGCATGGTCACCGCCCTGCTCAGCACCGGATCGTGCACGGTCGTGGCGAGTGTCAGCCGGGTGGCGGACGACACGGCGATGACCGTCATGACCGGCTACCACCGGGCGACCGGCCGGGGTCTCTCGCCCGCGGTGGCGCTGGCCGGTGCCACGGAGTCCGCCCACCCGGCCAGCTTCGTATGCTTCGGCGCGGGGTGAGTGTCGAGCGGACAAAGTTTCCTATTGACACATGTCGCTCTTCCCGGAAGCGTGGGCCTGAACCGCCGAGCGGGAGGTCCATTGTGGCCGAGATACCGATCAGCCAAGAAGAGATCCACAGCCTCGGGCAGCAGCTCGACGAGATCACCGGTGACAGCGCAAGGGCACTCCTGTCCGGCATCATCGCGCTGGCCGCGCAGGCGATCCAGGGCGGCGAGACCGACTACCCGGCCGCGCCGATCGTGGTACACGGGAGCGACCTGGAGCCGCCCGTCGTCGTCGAGGTGCAGCACCCGCTGCCGTCCTTCCAGGAACAGATCGCCCAAGCCTTCACTCCGGGCGTGATCGACGAGCCCACCGGCATCGAAATTGGACACGTCGACGGTGTCAGGGTCGGCCACGGACCGCAGCCCTGACCCCGCGGGCGCGCCGCGTTTCCCTGCCCCGGGTTGCGTCCCCGCCAGCCCCGAGCAGCGGGCCGCGCTGCCCGTCGTCCTCGTGTCGATGCCGTTCATGGACATCGACCGGCCGTCGATCCAGCTCGGGCTGCTGAAGGAGATCGTCAAGGGGCACGGCTTCCCGGTCCAGACCCTGCACGCCAATCTGGATTTCGCCGCGCGGATCGGGGCGGACCACTACCGGGCGCTCGCCGCGCACCGCGGCCCGATGCTCGGCGAGTGGTTGTTCTCGATCGAAGCGTTCGGCGATGCCGCGCCGGATCGGGACGCGGACCTGCTCGACGAGTTCGCCGACGATCTGTGCCAGCTCGGCGGGTCGCCGGCGGAGGTGCGGCATCGGCTGCTGCGTACCCGCGACGATGATATTCCGGCCTACCTGGATCAGCTGGTCGCCGGGTTCGGCTGGGCCGGCGCCCGGGTCGTGGGCTTCACCTCGACGTTCCAGCAGAACACCGCGTCGTTCGCGCTGGCCCGCCGGTTGAAGTCGCGCTGGCCGGAGATCGTCACGGTGTTCGGCGGCGCCAACTTCGATGGCGAGATGGGCGTGGAGCTTGTCCGTGCCGTCGACTGCATCGACCTCGCCGTCATCGGGGAAGGCGACACCGCGCTCCCCCATCTGCTGGTCAGCCTCGCGGCCGGGGCCGACCCCGGCGCGGTTCCCGGAGTGGCCCGGCGGACCGGCGGACGGGTGGTGGCAACGCCAGCGGCTCCGCCCGGGATGCCGCTCGACGACCTGCCGACGCCGGACTACGCCGAGTACTTCGCCCGGGCCGAAGTCTTGGGCGTGCTGCCGATCGCCGGCCACCGAAAGGTCTGGATCCCGTTCGAATCGGCGCGTGGCTGCTGGTGGGGGGCCAAGCACCACTGCACGTTCTGCGGGCTCAACGGCACGACGATGCAGTTCCGCGCCAAGTCCGCCCCGCGCGTGCTCGACGAACTCGCCGAGCAGGCGCGGCGATGCCGCAGCTTCCGCTTCGAGGCGGTCGACAACATCCTCGACATGGGCTATCTGACGACGCTGTTCCCCGCCCTCGTCGCCAGCCGAGCCGACTACGAGATCTTCTACGAGGCGAAGGCCAATCTGAGCCGTACGCAACTCGGGCTTCTCGCGCGGAGCGGTGTGAACCGCCTCCAGCCGGGTATCGAGTCGCTGAGCTCGCACGTACTGCGCCTCATGCGCAAGGGCGTCCGCGCGGCACAGAACGTCAACCTGCTCCGCTGGGCGCAGTACTACGGCATCCGGGTCGAATGGAACCTCCTGTGGGGATTTCCCGGCGAGACCGCGCACGACTACGCCGAACAGGCCGCCGCGATCCCGCATCTGACACACCTGACGCCCCCGTCGGGGGCCGGCCGGATCTGGATCGAACGCTTCAGCCCGCTGTACACCGAACCCGACGCGTTTCCGGCCCGCACCCGGGCCCCGGAGCGCAGCTACCGGTACGTCTATCCGGACGGCGTCGACCTGGACCGGGTCGCCTACTTCTTCGAGTACGACCTCGAGGGAGCCCTGCCGGACACCGCGTACGACGGCCTGCGTCGTGCGGTCGACGGATGGTCCTGGGCCTGGCGGGCCGATCGGCCGCCGGTGCTGAGGTACTGGTCGGCGCCCGGCTTCCTCCAGATCTACGACGGCCGACGCGAGGGCCAGGAGGGCACGTACAGTTTCGACGGCGTCCTCGCCGACATCTACCTCGCCTGCACCGACCGTCCCACCACCGCGCGGGCGGTAAGCGAGAGGCTCGATCGCGAGATTGCCGTCGAGGCCGTCCGGGAGGTGTTCGAGGAGTTCCAGCGGCGCGGGCTGATGTTCCTCGACGGGACGCTGGCACTGGCACTGGCACTGCCCGCCGTCGCCGGACGGTAGGCCGAAGATGGTCTCCGGTGGGCTCGTACCAACATCGGTGTAGTACCCGCTTTCGGACGTGACGGAGCGGCAGGCCCTCGTACGGAGTGCCAGGCGCGTCGATCAGGTCTGGTCCGCCGCCGGCCATGGACCAACGCGCTGGTCACGCGCATCCGGTCGACTCGGAGGCTCGGATGGAGACCGCGCTCACGATCGCCCCGTGATCCTCCGGAGGGGCGGGAGCGCGGATGAGGGTCGGGATCTCCGGGACGCACGGGACCGGGAAGACGACGCTGGTCGAGGCGCTGTGCGCGCGTCGCCCGAGCGCCGCTCCGGCCGAGATCCGGGTGGGTCTCAGCCGGAGCAGTGCACGCTGGACTGTGCGGTGCTCATCCGGTCTACGCGCCCGCCGGCCCGCTCACTGCGGCCGACGGGTCTGCCTGTCCGGTCCGTACCGGCGCGGCACCGCCGCGGATGCCGAGGACGGCCGCCAGGCTGACCAACGACAGCGCCATGATGTAACAGGCGATCGGCGTGGAGGAGCCGTACCTGCCGAAGAGCGCGGTGGCGACGATGGGGGTCACGGCGCCGCCGACCATGCCGCCCAACTGGTAGGCGATGGAGATTCCGCTGTAGCGGACGCGGACGTCGAAGATCTCGGTGAGCAACCCGCCCTGGGCACCGGCCATGACGCCCTGCACGATCGCGGCGACGATGAACGACAACAGCGCCAAGCCGGTCTCACCAGTGTTCACCAGGGCGAACATCGGGATCGGCCACAGCACGGCAGTCAGCGCGCCCAGCGCGTAGACCTTCTTGGAGCCGAAGCGGTCGGCGGCCACCGCCGACACCACAATCGTGCCGATCCACACCAACGTCGAGACGAGGATCAGCGTGAGCAGCATGGTGCGGTCGAAACCCACCACAGTGGTTCCGTAGGTCAGCATGTACACGATTACCGTGTAGCCGATCGCGGGCGGCGCGATCGAGGCCAGGCTGGCCAGCACAAGAGTACGGGGCTGGCGGCGGAACAGCTCCGCAACCGGAACCTTGCTCACCGTCTTCTCCTGCTTGGCCTTCTGAAACTCCGGCGTGTCGTGCAGCCGGCTGCGGACCAGGAACCCGACGACCACCAGCAACAGGCTGAGCAGGAACGGGATGCGCCAGCCGTAGGACATGAAGTCGCTCTCGGGCATCTCCGACACCGCAAGGAACGCCAGGTTGGAGGTCAGCACCCCGACTGGCACACCGAACTGGGCGAAACTACCGTAGACCGCCCGACGATGCCGGGACGCGTGCTCGGTGGCGACCAGGATGGCGCCACCCCACTCGCCGCCCACACCGAACCCCTGAACAAGGCGCAGTACGACCAGCAGCAGGGGCGCCGCGACGCCGATGGCGACGTAGGTGGGCAGCACGCCGATGAGGAAGGTGGATCCGCCCGTCAGCAGAAGGGTGAGGACGAGCATCGACTTGCGGCCGATCCGATCGCCGAAGTGGCCGATGACCATGGCGCCCAGCGGGCGGGCGATGAATCCGACGGCGAAGGTCCCGAAGGCTGCCAGGGTGCCGGCGACGCTGGAGAACTCGGGGTAGAACAGGCTCCCGAACACCAGCGCCGCAGCCGTGCCGAAGATGTAGTAGTCGTACCACTCGATCGATGTGCCGATGAAGCTGGCCGCGAAAATGCCCTTCTTCGAGGGCTCGGTGGGGGTTCTCTGTGATGCCACGGTCGGGTACTCCTCTGAACGCGGGACGGCGGACGTCCGTGCGACCACCCGATTGACGGCAATCTCACGGTTGTAGGAGATGCAAACCGCTCCGCGTGGAGATGTCGCTGGTCTTCTGTGCCGCCTGAGCTACGTCATGTGTCTCATACCGGGACATGGGTACGACCAACGATCTCGTGCGCAATAGGACGGTCGGTGGCGTCGATCCGGCGTGGGCAGTGATTTTCGGGTGTCGATCCGGTGGCTCGTCGTGTCGGTCGCCCCGCGTACAACCGGGATCTCCCGCCGGCATCTGCACCTGCTGCCGGTGGAGTTGTGTTCGGCCCGGCGGGCTGGGCGGAAGGCGGGCGCGGTGACAGGTCGTCTACAAGTCACCCAGGGTGACGGCTTCGGCTGGCGTGTGGCGCACGGTCGTGTCGACGAACGTGGGCTTCTGCTTGAAACAGACGCCGGCCGGCCGTAGACAATATCCGGATGACGTTGCGTCCTGAGCTCTGTCCACCGATGGTCGGATCACATCGCATCGCATCGCTGTGCACCACCATCGAGACCATCGCGGGACTGCTCGAGCGCGGCGAGTCGGCCGACGGGGCGATTACCGCGTTCAACGCCGAAACCGGGCATGACTACGCCGCCGACTACTTTCTCACCTACTGGAAGTCTTGCAGCGTCGAGGACTTCGCGCTTGAGGCCGCCCGACCCGCGCGACCAAAGGTCGCGAACGTCACCCGCGACGAGCTGATCGAGATCGTCGGCAGGATACAGGCGGTCGATGACGACATCGACTACTACGTTCTGCTGTTGGAGACCAACGTCGCGCACCCACGAGTCACCGAGCTAATCTTCTGGCCGCCGCCGGAGTTGGTCAACGCATCGCCGGAGACCATCGTCGACGCGGCATTGGCCTACCAACCGATCAGCCTGTGACGACGGCTGCAACGCGCGCTTCTGCCGCCGAGGGTGCTCGGCGTCTCGCCATGAAGCCGATAACCGTCTGTCGCGATATCCCCGCTGGTGAGACATCCGGCATTGCCGAATACAGTGTGTCCAGGCTCCGGGTTCACCTTGTCCATCTGGGCAGCCAAACCGGGTCGACATGCGGGTCGGCCATTTGCGGGTGTCGGTTGGTCCTGTGGCCCGTTCGGCTGGTTCCCACCACCGGGGGGTCGGTGGGGTAATAGGCCGCCGACCGTGCCGAGCAGGGCGACGACGGCGGTGACGGACAGCAGCCAGCCGATGCTGAGGTACATATTCCATGCCGCGCTGAGTGTCCACATCAGCATCGCGAGCGGGATCGTTGCCAGCAGTAGCACCCGTCGGCGTGGCGTCGGCCACCGCCATGCCACGGCCGCTCCCAGCCCGAGAAGGACCACGAGGTCGAACGCGAGAAGCCCTCCGGTGGCCAGCGCATAGGCGAGCAGCGTGGCGCACGCGGCCAGGGTGATGCGGCGGGCGCCGAGGATCCAGGCCACTGCGATGGCGAGTCGGAGCAGGGCGGGGATCAACAGCGCGAGGGTCACATGTCGGATAGGAAATCGACTGTCGACGCTGACCGTCATCGCGCCAGTGCTGATCCGGTACACGGTGGCGACGATTTCTGTGCTGAACGCAACGAGGAACGCGGTGAGCAGCAGAGATGCCACGCCAGGCAGGCGAAGCCGCAGCGCGAGGCCGATCACGCCGGCAGCCTGGCGGCGGCTGGGCCAGGTGCGACCCGTGTCGAGGTCGAGCAGCAATCCGAGCAGTTCCTCACGGTGGGCAGCCGATGTGAGAGCTATCCCGCCGGTCACCTCGACCAAGCCTGGCCGGGCTGCGGTCGTAGGTCCAGTTAACAAGTAGCCGATGTGAGTGCATCCGATCTTGGTAATTTCGGCCGGATGGGCGCCGGCAGGATGAGCAGGGGTGACATTGTCAGGAGGGTGGCGTGTACGAACGGCCTGCTTGCAGGTATGTGAGTACAGCCAGCACGCGGCGGTTGCCGTCCTGCGGTTGCAGCCCAAGTTTGGTGAAGATGTTGCCCACGTGCTTGACCACCGCCCCCTGCGTCACGTGCAGCGCGGTGGCGATCTGGTGGTTGGTGTCTCCGGTCGCCATCCGCCTGAGAACCTCCCGCTCCCGCTCGCTCAGTACGTCGATGGCGTGAGGACGGCCGGCGGCCATGGAGCGCTGGACCACCTTCGGATCGATGACGACGCCGCCACCGGCGATCAGTTCGAGGGCGTGCATGAAATCGGTCACCCGACTGACCCGGTCCTTGAGCAGGTAGCCGACGCCGCCGGGCGGTTCGCTGCCGGTCGGGGCGGCGAGGAGTCGGGCGGCATAGGCGTGGCCGAGGTACTGCGACAGCACCAGGATTCCAACCTGCGGGTGACGGGCGCGGACGGTCAGCGCCGCACGGAACCCGTCGTCGGCGTCACCTGGCGGCATCCGCACGTCGGTGACCACCACGTCCGGCAGGTTGCCGGGCCCAGCCCCGACCATCACCTGCAGCAGTTCGTCGGCGTCACCGACGGCCGCGGTGACCCGGTGGCCGAAGCGTTCGACCAGGGCGGTCAGACCCTCGCGCATCAGGGCCGCGTCCTCAGCGATCACCACTTGCATGGTGTCATTGTGGCTGGCCGAGGTCACCCGCTCGCCGGCATGTGGGGCACTTCGATGCCGATCGTGGTCGGTCCGCCGGGTGGACTGCTGACGGTCAGCTCGCCGCCGAGCAGGGAGGCGCGCTCCCGCATGCCGAGGATTCCGGTGCCGCCGATGGGATTCGCACCGCCGGTGCCGTCGTCGGTGATCGTCATCGTCAGCCGGTTGCCGGTCGTCGCCGTACGCACGACCAGCCGATTCGCGGCGGCGTGCCGGACGGCGTTGGTGACGGCCTCGTTCGCCACGTAGTACAGCGACGCCTCCACCTCAGCGGGCAGCCGGCGTAGGTCGTCGACTTCCACCGTTGCCGGCACGGGCAGCCGGGCCGCCATCTCGCGCAGCGCTGCCCCGAGGCCGTCCTCGATCAGGGTATGCGGACGCATGCCATGGACGGTGGTGCGCAACGCGTCAAGCGCCTGTTCGGTTTCGGCGCGGGCCGCGTCGAGTGTGGCGAGGGCGTCCGTCCGGGCGGTGCCCGGCGGCAGCAATTTCTGGAGGTCGAGTTCGAGCATGCCGAGGTGGAGGCTGGCGACCGCGAGATGGCGCTGCACGCCGTCGTGGAGGTCCCGTTCGACCCGCTGGCGTTCCCGCTCGAACCGGTTCAGCTCGGCGATCTGCGCCTGGGCCAGCATGGTGACCTGGGTCTGCAGCTCCTCCAGCCGAGGTGAGAGCAGGGCCGACGCGAGCGCCGCCTGCGCGCAGGAGAGCAGCACCCAGACGTACGCGAGACCGAGAACGACAACCGCGCAGGCCAGCGAGACGGCCGTGGCGCCGAGGCCACCCGAGATCACGAGCGAGCCGGTGACCTGGACGGGACGGCCGGTCGTCACGAGCACAGGGGTGGCGATGCCGGTCACTGCCGCTGTGCTGGCGAGGATCAGCACGACGAAGGAGAGCAGTCCCGGCATCAGCTGGGCCAGCGCGTATCCGATCTCTCGCCGCAGCAGTGGCGATCGCAACCGGGCGACGAGCCGGGCGAAGGTGCGGCGGTCCGGCGGCGGGGGTGGCCCGTCAGTGAGCCGGGGCAGGCCCACGAGGGCGACCAAGCGGCGTTCGACGGCGGCGAGGGCTACCGCCCAGGCCGGAAAGAGCACGAGGAGCGGCAGGCAGACAAGGCTGATCCAGGCGACTGCGGCGCTGACCGTCGTGTACAGCAGGCAGGTCCAGGGCCAGCGGGACAGGAGGAACCGCCAGGGTGCGTCGCAGGCGGCGGACCAGGCGCGGGACTCGGGCACCACGTCACGGTACGAGGCGGGGCGGTGGGCGGGAATGCCGGAAACCGGGTGGGGTTTTCCCCACCCGGTACGGCACCTGGGTGTAGTGACCCGGGACAGCCTCCGGCTGTGCGATAACCGGATGACTCGAATGACCCCACCAACGCCCACCGCGATCCTCGTCGAAGCGCTGAGCAAGACCTTCCCGAGCGGGGACGGCGGCCGCCCGGTCGACGTTCTGCGGGGCATCACGCACTCGATCCCCACCGGGGCGATGACGGCGGTCGTCGGGCCCAGCGGCTGTGGCAAGTCCACCCTGCTGTTCTGTCTCGCCGGATTGGAGCGGCCGACGACCGGTCGGATCACACTGCTCGGACACGACCTGTCCAGGTTGCGCCCTCGCGCGGTGGCCCGGCTCTACCGGGACCGGATCGGCTTCGTCTTCCAAACGTATAATTTGATCCCGTCCTTGTCCGCGCGTGAGAACGTGGTCCTGCCGCACCGGCTCGCCGGCCGGCCGGTCGACCTGGCCGCCGCCGACACCCTCCTCGCCGAGATGGGACTCGACGGCCGACACCGGGTCTGCGCCTCTCGGCTGTCCAGCGGGGAGCAGCAGCGGGTGGCGCTCGCCCGCGTCCTCGCCACGAATCCGGCATTGGTGTTCGCCGACGAACCGACCGGCGCGCTCGACACACACACCGCGGCGGTGGTACTTGGCCGCCTGCGCACACTGGCCGACGGCGCCCGGACCGTGGTCATGGTGACCCATGACCTGGATGCGGCGAGCCTCGCTGACCATGTCCTGGTGATGCGGGATGGGCTGCTCACCGCGAGGCTCACCCGACCGACCGCGGACAGCATCCGCCAGGTCATTGCGGCCCGGGCGCCGCTTGCGGTCCGGTCCCAGGCCGCCGTGCCGGCGCCGGGTGGTGCGGAATGATTCGCCTCGCCCTCGCGGAGCTCCGCGCCGACCGGCACCTATGGATTGGCCCCCTGGTGGTCGCCGCGATGGCCGCCGCGCTCATCGGGGTCGCCGCGGCGCACTGGTCGGCAAGCGATACCCCGCAGGTCGCCGCGGCCGCCGCGCGGGCCGGGATGACCGTCGCCGAGGTCCGGGGGGCCGCCTATGTCCTCTACGTCTGCACCGGCCTCGCGGCAGTGATCGTGCTCAGCACGGTCAGCTCGGCGACGATCGACGCGATGCGGGTCCGGATCGCCCGGTGGCGCCTGACCGGTGCGCAGCCGCTGCAGGTCCGCCTGGTCATCCTCACGCACATGCTGGCACTCGGCATCGCCGGCACCACCGTCGGCTGCGTCACCGCCGCGTTGGCCGCCGATCCGGTCGTCGATCTCTTCGTCCACGCGTCGACCGGAGAGGCGGACGTCGTCGACGCGACGCCGGACCTGGCGGTCGTGGCGATCACCCTGGTCCTCACGCTGGGCGTGTGCGCCGTCGCCGCGCTGGGGCCGGCTCGGCGGGCCGCCCGGGTGCCGGCCGTACAAGCGGTCCGCACTCTGGTGTCACCGCCACGTGGGATGACCGTCTTCCGCTGGATTCTCACCGGACTCGCGCTGTTGGGCGTCGCCGTCATGATCACAGCCTGTGTGGCCATCGCCTTCACGCTGCGCGACTCACCAGATCTGGTCAACGCTGGCGCGAGCATGGCGATCAACCTCGGCGTCGCCATCACCGTGACGATCGCGCTGGCGGCTCCGGCGGGCCTGTCGGGGATGATCCGCCTCTGGAGCGCGATCATCCCCGCCCGGCTATCCCCGGCCTGGTTCCTCGCCCGCCACTCGGTTGTCCACCGGATCACCCACAGCACCGCGGCGGTCGTTCCGCTCATGATCGGAGCGAGTCTCTACGGGGTCATGTTCAGTATCGTCGACACCTTCCGGGTCGCCCTCGCCGCCGCCGGGTCGACTGCCGAGGTCAACACCTTCGACACGTATCTTGTCCTTACGCCGCCGGCCCTGCTGACCGCCGTCGGCAGTGTCGCGGTCCTGCTGCTGAACGCGCCTGCCCGGCGCCGGGAGTTCGCCGTGCTCCGCGCCGCCGGCGCGACACTCCGGACCATGCTCGTCATGGCCGCGTGCGAGGCCGTGCTCTACACCCTGACCGCGATCATGTTGGCCCTGGTCCCTGCCCTGGGAGCGGCCGTCGCCATCGCTGGGTGCATCTCCGTCGCCGGTCTGCCTTTCGCCCCGGCCCTCGACCCGCGGCAGGCGCTCGCCCTGTGCGGCGCGACCCTGGTCGCGATGACCATCGCCATGACCGCACCGGCGGTCACCACGATCCGGAGCGACGCCCGAGAAACGTTGGCCGCGCAATGACCGGGCCGCGTTCGAGCAGACCGGGTTCAGACGCCCGATCGTGTCGCATGCCTGTCCACAGTCCCAAGTGCCTGCTGTCGCCAGGCGTCAGCCTCGGGCGCGCATCCGACGAAAGGCCGCCAATGCCCAAACGGTGAGTCGCCCCCGACCACCCCGTTCACGATCCGGCATCCGCGTTTGCCGCCTGGCGGGTGCTGGCACTGATTCCGAGTTCTCCGTGCAGCGGTGTCCGCCTACCTCGGTCGGTACCGAGGCGACACACGGTCGCACACCGACTCCGACCTACGAGTCTTCCTGACCTGGTGGCGTTCATTCGTTGACGCCAGCCTGCGCCGGAGCCGGCCGTTTACAATCCTCGATTTCAACGTACTATCCTCGATCCATCGCCGATCCTCAGTAGACCGACGTCGTTACGGTCATACACCGCACCGGAAAGGTAGGAGAGCCGAGCCGGCGATGCAAGGCCTCTGTCGCACGCGCGACGCGCGTCGGCGGTGACAGCTTGCGCCTCAAACCCACTGTGGATCGCCGCTGACGGTCGGCGGCAGTCGCGAGAGTACCTAACAGCAAAGGTCCGGCATCCTCTTCCGCCGCTGTCCGTGCGCGCCAGCCAGCCGGGAGCCGTCACGCCTCGTGGTCGGCACCCCGCGTCGGCCAACACCCGGAACTGCCGAGGAGAGCGTACGGCGGCCGGTCTCACCTCGACTGGCGAAGCAACTGCCATCCACGCGACAGCCAGGGCTCCGCACCATGTCGGAGTACCTCCGCACAGCGCTCAGCCGTGGTCCGCGCAAGCGTTGCGTCATCCGTGGTCATCCAGCCGTTGCCGTACGCCTCCTCGTACTCATCCCAGTCCTCGATCTCGACACGTTCGTCGCGCTCGTGAAGCACCGGATCCAGCTCCAGATCGACGTACCGCCAGCCCGCTTCGGTGACCTCCGGCGGAAGACATACGTCGATCTCGAGCCGTTGATCGGCAGGATCGCCGACCCACCATGCCGCCCACGGACGCCCCACCTTCAGCAACACCACAACGGGTACGGACAGGACGCCACAGTCATGCGGAGCACCCCATGGCGAACCGACCGGACCTCGCAGCCACGTCCCATCGCTGTTCTGCTCGATCTGGTGAAGGTCGAACCAGAAGACCCCACCAGGACGTTTGACCTTGTGAAGACGCACGGCCTCGGTAATCTCCCCGGCGCTCACGCAAGCACACTAGGCGAGAGCAAGTAGGCCGCACACCAGCAGGACATGGTCGTCCGTTTCTGCCGCCGTCCGTGTCCGCGATCCAGAGGGCGCTGTCACACGGTCGTCAGCCTGAGGTCACCGCCGATGCGCTCGTCGCCGTCGGCTCCAGCGCACCGAAGCTAGGAAGTCGGTGGAGCACGAGTGAGGCATGGGTCGCCGACGACCACGGAAGCTGATCGAGCCGTTGCTGCCACCCTGGCCTGACAAAGCACCTGGGCCACGGCCGGTCCCGGACGAGGTCGACGCGACCGCAGGCGAGTTTCTCCCCGGGTTCGCCGCGCTCCCGCCGTCCGCGTTCGGGGATTCGACCGACGTGGCCGATGCGATCGACGGCATCCAGACCGCGCTCGAATCCCGGCTGGCCGAGCTGGAGAAGTCAGCCCAGCATGGCCGCCTTGCGCAGCAGCACTGAGCATTCGTGCTGGTTGGCGCACAGCCGGGCAGCCAGCTCCAGTTCGGCGCGCGCCTCCGGGCGCCGTCCGAGCCGGGCCAGCAGCTCACCGCGTACGGTCGGGACCAGATGCGAGCCCGGGAGCCGCTCCGAGGCGATCAGCTCGTCCACGATGGCCAGTGCTTGCTCCGGACCCGAGGCCATGGCTACGGCGACGGCCCGATTCAGCACGACCACCGGCGAGGGCGCGACCCGGCCCAGTGCCTCGTAGAGCACCACGATCCGGTCCCAGTCGGTCGCCTCGACCGAGGGTGCCGACGCGTGGGTGGCGGCGATCGCGGCCTGCAGACCATAGGGGCCGAGGCCGCGAGTCGATGCCTTGGCCAGCGCGGCCAGCCCACGGCGGATCGCCGAGAAGTCCCACCGGCGCCGGTCCTGGTCCTGGAGCAGGACCGGCGAACCGTCCTCGCCGGTCCGGGCCGGGAAGCGCGCGGCCGTCAGCTCGCACAACGCGAGCAGGCCGTGCACCTCCGGCTCGTCCGGCTGCAGCGCGGCCAGCGTACGGGCCAGCCGGATCGCCTCGTACGCCACGTCGGGGCGCAACAACCGGTCACCCGATGTGGCTGTCGACCCCTCGGTGAAGATCACGTAGATGACGCTGAGCACGCCGCCCAGCCGCTCTCGGCGCTCGCCGGCCGACGGCAGCTCGAACGGCACTTCGGCCGCCGCAATCGTCTTCTTGCCCCGGGTGATGCGGGCCTGCACGGTCGGCACGGGCACGAGGAACGCTCGGGCGATCTCCTCGCTGGACAGGCCGCCGACCACGCGCAGGGTCAGCGCCACCCGGGCCTCGGGAGAGAGCACCGGGTGGCAGCTGACGAACATCAGCGCCAGCATGTCGTCGTCGATCCTGTCGGGGTCGATTTCTTCGTCGACCGCCGAGTCGACCGCCGGATCGGCCGCCAGCAAGGCGTATCGGCCCTGGAGGACGCGTCGGCGGCGGATCGCGTCGATCGCCCGCCGCCGGGCCGTGGCCATCAGCCAGCCGGCCGGATTGGCCGGAGAAGCGAGCGGCCACGACACCAGCGCCTCGGCCACCGCCTCCTGGGCCGCGTCCTCGGCCAGCCCGAAATCGCCGGTGAACCGGGTCAGCGCGGCGACGATCCGCGCCGACTCGATCCGCCAGACAGCCTCGACATCGGCCGTACCCATCAGATCTGGCCGTTGCTCTGGGGCCCGGCCCGTTCCTTGACGATCACCCGTCGACCTGTGGGACCTCGTCGCTCCCGGGGACCCGCCGGACCTCGATCTTGGCCCCGGGGGCCGCCGGGACCCGCTTGGCCCACTCGACCGCCTCCTGTTTCGAGGCGACATCGAGCAGGAAGAAGCCCCCGAAAAGTTCCTTGGTCTCCCCGTACGGCCCGTCCGTGACCACCGGGGCCTCGCCGCTGAAATCGACCACGACACCCTGGGCCGGATCATCCAGCCCTTCGGCCGCGACGTAGACGCCGGCCTTGAACAGGTCCTCGATGAACTGGCGGGTCGTGGCCATCATCTCGTCGATGTTGGCCATCATGGCCGCGTTCGACTCGTCGGTGCCCCGCATGATCAGCATGTACTTCGGCAACACATTCTCCTCGTCCGGCGGGGCCGCCTCTCGGCTCTCGCACCCTCACGTCGAACGAGTGGCCCGCAGATCGACACGGCCCCGGAGAAATCTCTCGCCGCTGCGCAGCCGATCCCTCCGCCCGCGTTTCGCCCGTCCGAGCGGCCCGTGAGCGATGGCTGACGCGGACGCCCTGCTGATCAGAAGCTTATCGTCGCATCTCTGGAAGGCGGCGACGCCCACACAGGTCTGGGGTTGATGTCGCCCTCCTCAACCACCTCGGCGGTCCGGTGCGCCCCGCCCGGAGCTGTGTGTTCTCATCTTCCGATGACCTCCGATGCCCCCGGCTGGGAAGCCATCGACGCCCGACTCGCCGAGTTGTACCCCGATGTCGAGCCGAAGCACTACGGCACGCTGCACCCGTTCGCTCTGGGTGGCCCGGACCCGCTCGACGGCATCAGCTTCTATTCGCGTACCGGGCCGGTGCCGCACTGGCACATCGTCGGCTACGGCATGAGCGAACTGTATGGCAAGGAGACCGACAACCCCGACGAGTCGGGCTGGGGCTTCGAGTTCACCTTCCGGGTCGCCCGCGACCCCCGTGACACCGAACCGCCGGTGTGGGCGGCCAACCTGCTGCAGAGCCTTGCCCGGTACGTGCTCTCCAGCGGCAACTGGTTCGAGCCAGGTCACCACATGAACGCGAACGGACCCATCCGGCAAGACCACGAGACCGCAGTGACGGCTCTGGCCTTCGCCGAGGATCCGGAGTTGGGCACGATCACCACCCCGCACGGCCGAATGCAGTTCCTGCAGGTGGTCGGTCTGACCGGCGACGAGTACGCGGCAGTTCGGCAATGGGACACCGACGGTGTGCTCAGCCTGCTCGCCGAACGGCAACCGCTGCTGGTCACCGACCTGGACCGACCGTCACTGACAGACGATCCAGCGGCACGGGCCGAGATCGAAGCCGGGCGTGCCCGCGACGGCTCGTCGACCGGGCTGCTCATGATCGCTGGCTTCGACTGGACCACCGAGGAGGACACGATCCGGCTGCGGTTCAAAGACATCACGACTGCCACGGTGGCCCAAGCGGTACGCGACCGGCTGTTCCACGGCCGCGAACTGCTTCTCGACGGCAACGGCACTCGGGTCGTGCTGCTGCCAGCGGAGGTCTTCGCCGTCCGACAACCAGGCGACGGCTTACTGGAAGTGGATCTTCCGGCAGAGGCTGTCGCCGCGTTGCCTGACGCGCTGGTGCCTGGCACCCATCCAATGCCAGGCACGAGTCATCTCATCGTCGAGGTCTCGTAGGGCTAGTACTGTGACCACATAGGTCGCCGGGTTCGATGCCGCGGTCCTACCGCAATGAAACAAGTGGCCGAGTTGAGTGCGGTCAGTGTGTTTGAGTCTCCCAGACCGGCAGCTGGGGCTCGTCGTTGTGCACGATCACGTTGGCATGATGTGTCGGGCGGACCGTAGCGAAGTAGAACTGTTGGGAGGGGATGTAACGCTCGCGCCAGCGCCGTTCGACTTCGGCCCGAGATAACACCCGGCGCTCCCGGATCACGGCACGATCCACGGTCTTCTCGAGTGCCGTCGACACGAAGATGCGCAGGTCCCACCGATCAATCAGTTCCGGGCGCATGAGGAAGACGCCGTCGAAGACCAGCACGGCGTCGGCCGGGGCAGTCGTGACCGGCGGGGACAGCGCGGTATCCGCGGTGCGGTCGTAGACCGCGTGTTGGAAGCGCCGATCTCCGCCCGGGCCGAGCGGATCGAGCAGAACCCGGTTCAGCGCGTCGTAGTCGTGGGTGTCGTAGTAGCACCCTTCGGCCGAGTACTCGCCGCGCGGATAGCGCTGTGCCCGGGGGAAGAGGAAATCGTCGATCGTCGCGCGGATGACGTCGCGGCCCTGTTCGCGCAAGACGACGGCCAGCTCGTCGGCGAGGGTGGTCTTGCCGGCGGCGGGCGGTCCGTCGATGGCAACCCGCGTCGGGTGTGCGACTGTGACGGACCCGACTGCCTCGGCCAGGCGGCCGAGCATCTCGTCCCGGGTGCCTTGGTTCATGTCCTGCCCCGTCCTGGTCTCGCGAAGGTCGCCGTGGGCGGGGTGGATGACTTTCCCACTCCCGGTGGTCGGGCCGACCTTATGCGCGCCAGCCCTTTCGCGCCTGCCAATGCCCGAGTGAGCGAGATTGCCGCATGCAAAAGTGTCTGCGGTCGCGGCGCAGACGCACCGTCATGCCGGCGCTGGTCGCTCGGTATTGCGTGACCGTTCTGCCGCGTCCCGCGCGGCCATCCGGTTCTGCCGCCGTCCGTGCGCGCTGCGCGACAGGAGCCTCACCACGCACCGTAGCCATGGGTGCCGACCCTCTCCCGACACTCCGGCGCGGCGAGAAGCGCGACTACTCTTCGATCAGCCCAGGCCCATCACCCAGAGGCGCAGCGACCAGCCCACAACCGTCGCGGCATACTCCCCAGGTCCCGACTCGCCACCCGAACCAAGGATTACCGGCAGATGCCCAGATGGTGCGTCATAGCACGTCGGAGGGCGTCGATTACCGCGTCGTTCCTACCCGAAGGCGGGGTCCTTTCGAGAGGTCGATTGGCGGTGGGCCGGCAGTCCGTCTCGATGTGAGTGTGAATCGTCGGTCCTCCGACCAGGGTGGGAGATGAAGTGTGGTCTGCGGGTTGATGACCGAGACCGCCCCGGAGCGGGACGGTTGTGGGCATGACGAAACCACCCCATCTCCCCGCGTCTTCCGCGGTGCTCACAGCGGAGCGGCTCACCAAGCGGTACGGTCGGCTGACTGCGGTTGACGACGTCTCCTTCGACGTCCGGCCTGGCGTCGTCACCGGGTTCCTCGGGCCCAATGGTGCCGGTAAGACCACGATGCTGGCGATGTTGGCCGGCCTGGTGCGCCCGACCTCGGGCCGCGTGCTGCTCGGCGGTACGCCACTGCGGGAACGCTCGCCTGAGGCGCGCACGATCGGTACGGCGATCGACTCGTGTGGCGCTCACCCGGGCCGCTCGGCCCGCCAACACCTGCGGATCCTGGCTGGGTTCGCACGGCTGCCACGGACCCGGGTCGAGGAAGTGCTGGCGCTCTCGGGGCTGACTGAAGTAGCCGGTCGACGGGTCGGCACCTTCTCGCTTGGCATGCGTCAGCGGCTGGGGCTCGCCGCTGCCCTGCTGGGAGACCCCGAGGTACTGCTGCTCGACGAACCAGCCAACGGACTCGACCCCGAAGGGATCCGCTGGCTTCGCACGCTGCTGCGCGAGCGGGCTGAGCGGGGCCGGGCAGTGCTCGTGTCCAGCCACCTGCTCAGCGAGGCGGCGCACACCGTCGACGATATCGTCGTGGTGCGGCAGGGCCGGGTGGTTCATGCCGGCGCGATCGCCGACCTGACTCCGGCGAGTGGTGTGTGGGTACGCACGGACGAGCCCGGACGGCTCGCGGAGGCAGTCATAGGTGCGGGTGGCCGGATCACGCCGGATGTGACCAGTGGGCGTTACCTGATCGATGGCCTGGACGGGCCCGCCGTCGCCGAGGTGACCCGCCGAGCGCAGGTGGACCTGCACGAGCTGACACCGCAGTCCACCTCGCTGGAGGACGTGTTCCTCGAGCTGATGGGAGCACGGTCATGACCTTGATCGTCGGTGAGGTGCGCAAGCTCCTCACGATTCGGACCGCGCTGTGGTTCGGCCTCGCTTCGGTTGCTCTCGCGGTTCTCAACGTCGTTCTGGTCTCGCTCGCCTCCGGAACGCTCGACGAGATCAGTGAGAAGCAGGAAGCGCTCGGCGGGATGCCGCTGCTCCTGTTGTTCTTCGGCGCGGTGGCCGTCACGGCCGAGTACCGGCACCGCACCGCAGCGCCAGCGGTCCTCGTGTCGGGCCGCGACCCGGGCGCCGTCGCCGCTGCCCGGCTGGGGGCGACCGTGGTCGTCGGACTGGGCCTGGCCGTACTCACGACGGGAGCGTCGTTCGCCCTCGGGGTGCAATCCTCGCCTCGCACCATCCGGGCCCCGATCTCACGACGGCACAGCTGATCTCGTTGGCGGGCGGATGCGTTCTCGCCGGGACGCTCTCGGTGCTGGTGGGCGCCGCCCTTGGTGGTCTTCTCCGAAACCAGATCGCCGCGGTGGTGGCCGGCATCGTCGTCTACTTCGTCGCACCGTCACTGATCAGGATGATCAACACCTCGGCGGTCGACTACACCCCCTTCGGCAGCCTTCAGGTGCTCACCCGGGGTGTGCACGGCTCGACACACTCCCTGTCCGCCTCCGCCCTGGCGCTCGCCGCCTGGGCCGTCGGGCTGGCGGTGTTCGCCGTGGTCGCCGAACGACGTCGGGATCTAGGATGACGCTCATGACCTGGTACAACGCCCTCCAGTTGCGCGGCCGGCTGGGGGGCGGGCGGTGGCTCAGCCCCCGCGCCGAGCGGGTGCTGGTCGACCTCCTTGCTGTCATGGTGGGCGTCGTGGGCGAATTGTCCCTTCTCTACGACGACGAGTCCCCGGTCCGCCCGGTAACGGTGCTCCTCGCTGTGACCGCCGGCACGGCACTGTTCGGTCGGCGCCGGTACCCGGTCCTTTCGCTGGCGGCCATGCTCGCCGCTACCGGTCTCCTCTTTGCCTTGGGCGAGTCCCCAGGTGGCGCGTTGGTCTGTGTCGCACTGTTCACCGTCGCCGAACGCTGTCGGGCCCGAGTGTCGGTGGTGGCACTGATCGGCGCCACGGTCGTGCTCGTGGCGCTCTCCGTGACCTCGGTGCCTCCGCCGGTGGCTGTGTGGGCGGTCGGCGCCGCCCTACGCAATCGCCGCCGGCACCACGATGACGTGCGTGCCCGCGCCGCCGCGAGGCGGGCCGAACGTGAACAGCGAGCAGCGATCGCAGCGCACGAGGAGCGAGCCGCGATCGCGCGCGAACTTCATGACATCGTCGCGCACTCGGTCACGGTGATGCTGGTCGGCGTACGCGGCGCGAGAGACGTCCTTCCGACGGCACCCGACGTCGCCGCCGACGTGCTGCGCCGGGTGGAGTCCAGCGGTGAGCAGAGCATCGTGGAACTGCGCCGACTGCTGGCACTGCTGCGCTCCGGAGTGCCCACCGCGACATCCTCTGCAGCATCGCACCGGCCCTTGCCGGGCTTGGCTGAACTGGCGGAACTGGCGGCCACCTTCCGTGCGGTCGGCCTCTCGGTCAGCCTTGAGATCGACGGCGAACCGCCTGTCCTTGACGAAGGGGTCGGCCTGTCGGTCTATCGAATCGTCGAGGAAGCCCTGACCAACGCCCTGCGCCACGCCGAGACCGACCACGCGCTCGTCCGACTCAAGACCGGGCAGGGCCACATCGAGCTCGAGGTGTCCGACTGCGGAGTGGGGCCATCGGGACAGCACCCTCCCGGCGGCCACGGGCTCGTCGGCATGCGCGAACGCGTCCGACTCCTCGGAGGGAACTTCGCGGCAGGACCTGGTCCAGAAGGCGGCTTCCGCGTCGCCGCGCACGTGCCGATTACGGTGTGCCCGTGAGCATCCGGGTTCTGCTGGCCGACGACCAGGAACTGATCCGCACCGGTCTTCGGCTCTTTCTCAACACCCAGGACGGAATCGACGTCGTCGGCGAGGCGCAGGACGGCGCCGAGGCGGTGTCGCGTGCAGCCGAACTACGACCGGATGTGGTCATCATGGACATCCGGATGCCTGTCCTGGACGGCGTCGCGGCGACCACGCGCCTGACTGCGCCCGGACGCGACCACACTCCGCGGGTACTGATCCTCACCACGTTCGATCTCGACGAATACGTCTACGGAGCACTGCGCGCAGGCGCGGCGGGTTTCCTCCTCAAAGACGCGCCACGTGACCGCCTCCTGGAGGCCATCCGCGTGGTCGACGCAGGTGACGCGTTGCTCTCGCCCACCGTCACCCGCCGCCTGATCCAGGAGTTCGCCGCTCGCCCGTCCATCGCCGTGCGCCCTTCCCCACTGCTCGACTCGCTGACCCCACGCGAACGCGAGGTACTCATCCTCGTAGCCCGCGGACTGACCAACGGAGAGATCGCCGAGAAGCTGGTGGTGACCGAGGCGACCGTGAAGAGCCACCTCGGCCGCGTGCTGGCCAAGGTCGGCGCCCGCGACCGGGTGCAACTGGTGATCTTCGCCTACGCAAACGGAATCGCTCCCGCCGACCTTGACGGCATCTGACCGTCCGACAGATGACCATGAGTTCTCACGACGGCTCACTGAAGGCCGTGATCGGGCAGGTCGCGATTTCGCCGACCCGATCATCGTCACCCCGGTAGTGGACAGGACCCGGGGCATCGTTCTCGCGGTCTGGTGGTACTGCGCTTCAACCTCTCCTACCGCGACGTCGAAGAGCTGTTCGTAGAGCGGGGCGTTGAGGTGGACCACGTGACCGTGTACGGCCAGGTGCGGCGATTCACCCCACTGCTGGCCGACGCCGCTCGGTTCGCCCGTCACTCGCCCGGTTGTCGGTGGTTCGCTGACGAGCCCTACGTAAAGCCACCGGACAACCCCAACAGGAAGACATCGAGACACATCACGCAGGTCACTCAAGAAGATACGCACCCGAGGCCCGCATCGGAGTGGGGCGGGGACGGCCGCCCGGACGCGGCCGTCCCCCAGGGGTTCTTGGCGGATGCGAAGGGATTGCCCCGCGCGGGGTTCAGCGGTTCGCCACCCTGCCGCCAGAGGCTGGCTGGACCCGCTCGAACCGCACCCGGCTCAGCCATCCCGGGAGGTCACTGAGCACGTACAGCTCGCCGTGCACGTCGGTGTCGATCGCGGTCGGCTGGGTGGGGAAGTTGCCGATCGTGGCGGACTCGTAGCCGCCCGTCGGTTTGGGACGCACGGCGAACGCGAGGGTCGAGCAGTAGTCGCTCGCGACGTAGGTCCCCCATGCCTCCGGGGTGGCGGACCCTCGGTACACCACGCCGCCGGTCACCGAGCAGCTCTCCGTCATGAAATGCGGGTACTCGAAGACCGGGTCGGTGTACCGTACGCCCGGCCGGCACTGCTCTGAGTCGAACACCGGGGTGCCCTCCCGGCAGGACCAGCCGAGGTTCGCCCCACCCTGCCACGGGCGGATATGGTTGATCTCCTCGACGAGGCCCTGGCCGACGTCACCGATCCACAGCGAGCCGTCGACCGGGTCGACGGAGAACCGCCACGGGTTACGCAGCCCGTAGAGCCAGATCTCTGGCCGCGCGCCGCGCGTGCGGACGAACGGGTTGTCGGAGGGCACGCAGTAGGGCTTCGCCGCGCAGGTGCGGTTGACATCGATCCGCAGGATCTTGCCGAGCAGGGTGCCGAGGTTCTGACCGGACTTGAACGGGTCGTTCGCGTGGCCGCCGTCGCCGAGGGACCAGTAGAGGTAACCGTCGCGGCCGAACGCTACCTGTCCGCCGTTGTGGTTGCCGTACTCGGCGTGCTCCTGGGTGAGCAGCACCTGCACCCGGTCAGGAGCGCCGATGGGCACTCGTGCCAGGGTCAGCGCGCCGGCAGGCAGGCTCGTGTAGGCCACGTAGAGGATCCCGGTCCGCGCGAAGTTCGGCGCAGGCGTGATGCCGAGGAGGCCGCGCTCGTTGTCCGACGTGTCGATCCGAGCGGTCAGGTCGAGCACCGGCTCGGCCGCCAAGCCGGTGTCGGGGTGGTAGGCGCGGACGGTGCCGTCCTTCTCCGCGATCAGCATCCGGCCGTCCGGCAGCCCGGTGAGGGCGATCGGACGCCGCAGACCGAAAGCCACCTGTTCGGACACCACGGTCAGCTCAGCGAGTGGCACCGCGCGGGTGTGGGATGCGCCGGCCGCGGCGGTGCTGGCCACCGACACCGGTGGCAACAGGGGCGCAGACAGGGCCAGAACGAGCAGGCCGGCCAGCATGGTGGCCGAGCGACATCGCCGTCGCGACATGTTTCAGCTCCTCGAGCAGGTGGAGTGGAGGACGTGATCTGGGAGCGTTCCCACCGTACATCGACTCTCGGCAATATCCAACCCGCCGCCTTGCCGCCTTTCCGATCACGGGAGCTGGTTGTCACTGTCGCCGCCATGGAAGGTCCCCGCTGCGCCTCGACCGTCCTGCCGCGACTGTGGCATGTAGCGAACCAACGATGCGCCCTACGCCCTGGAGACCAACCCGGCCGCCGCATTCACCCCATCCGTAGCGCGCTCGCCGACCCGGTACGGCTCACCGTCGTGCGAGCGCTCGACGCCGCCGGGGACTGGACTTTGCGGCAGCGACGTCCTCAGAAACACCGGCGTCACCATCAACTCACGTCTGCCGAACTGAGTGCGTTCCGGTAGCGCCGAATCAGTCATCGAACTCGAATCCGTTGGCGTCGGCGAAATCCATCAGCTGTCGCAGCCGATTGCCGTCGGTCGCGACCAGGCGAAGCCTGTTCGCGAGGTCGTTGAGCACGCCTCGATCGTTGCTGTACGCATAGAAAGCGCCGCCCTCCGGATCAGGCGAGAAGCCTCCTGCAAGCGCAGACGCCTCCGTCATGACGAGTAGCTCCGCGATCCCTGCCCAAAATTCACCGTTGGGCTCGTGACCGAGTTCGACGATCAAGTCGTCCACGTCGGTGGTCCCCGCGACCAGGCACAAGGAATACTCGCCAGGCTCGATCTCTGCCACCCGAATCGGATCCATCCGCAGATCCTGCCAGACGTCGCAGCGAGAACGCGCCCGACGCAACGCATCCGCCGCTTAGGTCGGCTTGAGGTTGCAGGACCGAGGTCATGACCATCGTCGTTCGGGGCCCGCGGCAGTGTGGGTCGGCAGGTGCTCAGTGGGCTACCGGCGGCGGGGATGCCGGCCCGAGCCGCCACCCGCCAGCCGTCCGGGGCTGGACACTACGAACTCGGACACGACGCACTACCCGGGCTCCGAATCGCCGCTGCGTTCACCGAACTCGCCCAAGCGATCTGACCCCGGGTTGAATCGGGATGCAACACGTCCACCCAGCGACTATGCAACGGCCCCCATTGCGGTGCAATGCAGTCTGGCCGAAGGCGTGCTCCTGAAGCAGCGTCAGGTTCGGCAGCTGATTTCCATGCCGTCCTCCACGGGGAACGCGATGGTGACGTATCCGTGTGCGGGATTGCGGACGTAGGCGAGATAGTCGGCCATGTTCGCGAAGGTGGTGTCATCGGCGATGATGAGGGCGGCCGGGGCGAGGCGGTCTTCGAGCAGCCGCAGCACGGGCAGACAGAGGTCTTTCCAGCCGTCGAGTAGCAGCAGGCCGATAGGTCCGCGGACCTCGGCCAGAGTCTCGAGAGCGTCGCCTGCCAGGACCGTCACGTACTGGGCTACGCCGGCCTGCTCCAGGTTCCTGCGCGCGGCGTCGACCTTCGCCTGGCTGAGTTCGGTCGTCCATACGTGCCCGATACCGTTGTCGGCGACCGCAGCGGCCAGGTGGATCGTGGAGGTGGCATAGGAGGTGCCGAACTCGATGATCGTCTCGGGTCGGCCATGGCGTACGAGCGCGTAGAGCAGTTGACCGCCCGACCTGGAGATCGGCATGTACTCCCCGGCCAGCGCATCGGCGCGCTGTTTTGCCGAGGCGTCGGCGAAGGGCGTGTCCAGCGGCCACGGCGCGGGGTTCACCTCTTCGAGGTCGGCGGCCGCGAACAGCCGATCGAGAACAGCGGCCGTGTCAGTCGTCGTCAGCGTGTTCATTGGCGCTACCATAGACGCACCGTTGCGTCTAGACAAGGTGCTAGGGTCGCACAGTCGAAGGGAACGGATATATGGGTGCTGACGCCAGCGGCACCGCAGGTAGACACCGCGGGAACAGGCACGGCCGCAGTGAAGAAGCCCGTCAGAGCGTGCTGGAAGCCGCCGACGGCCTGCTCGTAGAGGTCGGATACTCGCGACTGACCATCGAGGGGATCGCCGAACGCGCCGGGGTAGCCAAGCAGACGATCTACCGCTGGTGGTCGTCGAAGAACGACATTCTCATGGACGCCTTCGTCCAGGACGCCGCTGAAGCCCTCATCCCGTCAGACACGGCAGACCTTCGACAGGACCTGCGTACCCACGCCCGCAAGATCGCCCGTTTCCTGACCGAGTCCGACGCCGGCGCGGTCTTCCGCGCCCTCACCGCCCAAGCCCAGCACGACCCTGCACTCGCCGCCCGGTTACGCTTCGAGCACCTCGGCAAGCAACGCAGCTACGACCGGCTCCCCTTCGAACGCGCAGTCACCCGCGGCGCACTCAACGCCAACACCGACATCGACCTTGCCGTCGACCAGATCGTCGGGCCCATCTACTACCGCGTCCTTGTCAGCGGCCAGACCGCGTCCCCAAAGTTCACCGACACGCTCGTCGACGCCGTCCTCACACAGCTCTCGCCAGCGCACACCGACGTCTGAGCGACTTCGGTGCGGGCCTCGGGCTGGAGCAAGAGCCCGGTCCAGAAGCAGCAGCCGAATTGAGTGTGCCGCATTCCGAGTGATCGGAGCTGGTCGTCGCAGCCCAAGGCCCCCTTGGCCGTCCTCCCACGAATCCCAGGGGAGCCGGACCGAGCGCATTCACATACCGAACGGCTCGGTCGACCTAGCCTGGGCCGTCTCCCGAGATTGCCAGGCGACCGATTAAGGGCTTGTATCTCAAGCCGCTTGAGATCGCATAGTGGACGTCGTGGACTCGAACGAGCTGTATCCCATCGGAGATGTCGCCCGGCGGACCGGCCTGAGCGTCAGCGCCGTCCGGTACTACGCGGACGCCGGTGTCGTCACGCCGGCCGCCAGCACCCCGGCCGGCCACCGCCTGTACGACGTGTCGGCCATCGCCCGGCTGGAACTGGTCCGGACGCTACGGGAACTCGACGCCGGCCTGGACGAGATCCGGCGGGTGCTGGCCGGCGAGGCGACACTGCGCGAGCTGGCCGCCACCCACCTGGCCCTGCTGGCGCGGCAGGAGGCACGGCTGCGCAGCCGTCGCGCGGTGCTGTCGGCCATCCTGCGGCAGGACTCCACGGCCGAGCAGGTCACGCTGATGCACAAGCTGGTTGGCATGCCGGACGAGGAACGCGACCGGCTGATCGACGAGTTCTGGACCGAGGTCTCCACCGGCTGGGAGCCGCCGGAGCGGATGGTCGAGTGGTGGCGGGCGGCCCGGCCGGAGCTGCCCGAACATCCCACCGCGGCCCAACTGGAGGCGTGGATCGAGCTGGCCGAGCTGGTCCGGGACACCGAGGTCCGGCAGGCCGTACGCCGTGAGCTGTACGAGGTGTGCACCACCGGGGCCGGGCCGCTGATGACCTCGTCGCCGATGCTGGACGCCCTGGAAGCAGGCGCGGCGATCGGCCAGCCGGTAATGGACGCGGCGCGGGAGCGGGTGCCGCCGGACTCGCCCAGGGGGCGGGAGATCGCCGACCGGTGGATCGGGTGGCTGACCGGCATCTTCGCGACACCGGACAGCCCCGGGATACCGGACACGCCCGAGTTTCGGATCCAAGCGGCCGACCACATGCTGGCGGGCGCGGAATGGGATCGCACGCCGCCGGAGCCGGAGGGACCGTACGACCGGTACATGGCGCTGGTCACCGCCGTGAACAACGTGCCGCCGGAGCGGTTCCCGTTCGAGTGGCTGGCCGCGGCACTGCGCGCGTCCGCCCTACCGGCTTCCTGATTGCCCGGTCGAGGCTGCGTGACGGGCCACTAGATCGACGTAGCCACCGCTGATCGCCGGCGCGTGGGTCAGCCCTTCGCTTCGCGGACGTCCGTTCCCTGCTCGGCGAACGCCTTGAAGTCCTGCATGTGCTGTTGCAACTGCTTGCGGAAGGCACCGCGCAGGAAGGGCGCCACCAGTCGCATCGGCAAGCTGCTGAACCGGTATTCGTTCTCTTGCGCCCAGAGGGTCGTCTCTGGCCCGGCTTCAGTCAGTCGGTCTCGCGCGGCGCTCCACATGCCCTTGGCGACGAGCTCGCGTTCGAAGTGAACGACGATGTCTCTCGGGATCCCGTGCAGGTTCGCCGGTTCCCGGCGCGTGATGGTCTCGGTGGCCTCCATCGTCTGCTGCCCCGTCTGCAGCACGACGCGCGATTCGGTACCGACCTGCCCGTGCATCCCGTTCAGCGGCTCGTGCAGCACCATGCCGCGCAGCCACTTCGGCAGGTGTGCGGGGTCGGCGAGCAACTGGACCACCCTCTCCCGCGGCAGGGCGATCTCGATCGATACGGTGAGCTTCATGGCGGAGTGCTCCAGGTTTCCTTGTGGAAGAAGCACGGTAGCGACCTCGCCTATATTAGTCTAGTCTTATATCTGTTCCGTCGCCACCAGCGCGCGCCTCGACGACTCACTCCGGTCGAGTTGAACCCAAGGCGGTGGAGCGGGCTCAACGCCCTGTCGGCACGAGCCCCAGGTCGCCCGCTGGCTTCGTCACCCCAGGCCGCCCACGGTCGTGTCGCGGCCGCGCCGGATCCGATTGGCGCGATGGCCGCAGACGAGGCTCGGCCCCATCCGCAACTGTCGATGAAGGGCTACCTGATCGTGGCGGGTCAGAGTCGCCGTGCCGTGTTCGGAGTATTGCCGCCTTGCTACCTTGACTCGGCTGAATCGTGCCCTCGGTGACCAGTGGTGAGCTTTGTCTGTAGTCGAACGCGGCAGGCTGGCCATTCCGAGGCGAGGACGGAGTACATTGCGGAGTCCCGCAGCGACGCCTCCTCGTTCGGTGTCCACGACCGCGACCAGCAGCGCAGTACGCCCTCGAATCGCGCCCCTACGCGCTCGATCGCCGCACGGGAGCGCTGGTTACGAGCGTCGGTCTTGAGATCGACTCGGGCCACCTGCCACTGCTCGAACGCGTGCGCGAAAAGCAGGAACTTGGCCTCGGTGTTCAGCCCGCTGCCCTGGGCCGAAGCAGCCAGCCAGGTGAAGCCCACCTCAACCGCGCACAACTCGTCGCGGTCCGGCCACAGCCGCGGATCCCAGTAGGCAGTCGCCCCGACCGCACACCCCGATGCCTTGTCCACCTGCGCATACGGCATCAGGCTCCCGGCCGCCGCCCGCGCCAGCTGCTCATCGATGTAATCGCCCACCGTCTCCGCCCTGGGCACCCAGGTGAAGCGGTACGAGGCGCGGTCCTCTTCTGCGGCTACGGCAAGGTCCGCGGCATGCTGACGCCCGAGCGGCTCCAAGCGAACGAGTTCACCGTCGAGCAGCGGTACGGTCAGTTTCGTCGGGAATGGCACAGCAACACTCCGTTCGCGGCTTGCCGGGCGCACGGTGCGCCGGGCCAGGTCCTCACCCGGGGCACCCCACCCGCGTAGGAGGGTTGCCGGCCAGCAGCCGGGGCTTCGAGCTGGCACTCATGACCTCAAACGAGGCTAACAGCATTGCCTGGCTGGCCTCAGTCCCACCTCCCGGGGACGGCCAGCGCGGCTAGCGCCACCTACACAGCCGCAGGGAGGCTCGATCTCACCGGCGTGCAGGTCGTCGTGGCTGCGAGCGCAGTGAACATGACGACGACCTCCTCGGCGGTCCGGTCGGTCCGGACGCCTGCCGATGAAGTCTGGAGTCGGCGACCCCCGATGTCCTCGGAGTGAAGTGCCGATCCGGTCCTTCCCCCGGACGGGCGACGCGGCGCCGGCTCCTACCTCGGTAGGAGGCGTTCGGGCACCGTGGTCGGAATTGACGGCG
>NZ_JBHSPR010000055.1:0-75426 GCF_042658085.1 Plantactinospora solaniradicis
GCATGGATCGGCGCATCATGCTCCTTCTCTTGCGGCGGCGGGGATTCGTGGTGATGCGAGGGGCGTGGGGGTGGTGGATCCCGGCGATGGCCGCTCAGGTAGCCGCGCAGGGTGCCGTTGCCGTCCGGTTGGGGGTTGTGCGCTCGCGGAGCGGCTGACCCGACCCGCATGGCCACGCTAGGGCCGCGTACACAAGGGAGAGTTGACAGGGAATCGACATCTGCCCGCACCGATGTGACCAGCGGAAGAGCCTCAACCGATGGCATGCCAGCCGGAAGCGGAGCGGCAGTTTCCCACCGGTCGGACCGGCGGATCAGGCTTGAGGTCGTCGAGCATCGCCGGTAAGACCGGGGCGTCGGTGACCACCTCGGACGACTCGGTATCCTCACCCGTCCTACCAGGGCCGCGAGCGTGTCTTCGCGTCGGCCGCCGATGCATCCTGACCCACCCGGTGATGCGCGCGCTGGTCGGCTCCGACGTGTCCGTCGCGGCGGTCCCGGCCGCCGCCGCGGTGCCGGGCCAGGTGCCGGGCGATGTGCGCGGCGTCCCGGCCCACCCCGCCAACCAGCATCGAGCCGAAGCCGTACAGGAACGGCAGGCCGACGAAGTAGAGGCCCGGCGCGCCCGGCACCACCCCACGGATCTGGCGGGGCCAGCCGCGGTCGTCGAAGACTGGCAGGTCGATCCATCCGAACTCCTGGTGGAATCCGGTGCACCAGACCACGTTCGGCACGTCGAGCACACGGCCGTCATCGAGCAGTGGGCCGCCGTCCCGCACGCCGACGACCCGGCCGAGGTGCCGCTCGACCCCGGCCGCGACAAGGTCGGCCAACCTGGTACGCACCAATGGACCACCATGCGCCTGTACGTGCGGGCGCAGTTTCCGGCCCAGGGGGGTCCGCACGGTCAGCACGCGGTTGGCGAGGAGCCAGAGGACCGGCAGGATGCCCCGGGCCGGCCGGCCGTCGACGCGGAACGGCACCTGGCCGTTGTCCCGGCCGGCGAGCACCACGCGATGGTCCCGGGCCGCCTCCATCGCGATCTCCGCACCGGAGTTGCCAGCGCCGACGACCAGTACCCCGCCGGGACGCAGTTGCCCGGCGTTGCGGTACTCGCTGGAGTGCAACTGGACGATCCGCTCGTCCAGTTCCGGGGCGAAGTCCGGGATGGTGGGACGCTGGCAGGTGCCGGTCGCCACCACCACGTTCTCGGCCTCGAAGGTCCGCTCGCCGGCGGTCACCAGGTACCCGGTGCCGTTGCCGGTCACCCGGTTGACCCGTACACCCGTCCGCACCACCAGGTCGAAGCGGTCGGCGTACGCTTCCAGGTAGTCGCCGACCTGGTCCCGGGTCGGGTACGACCAGCCCGGTGCCGGGAACGTCCAGCCCGGCAACCCGTCGTAGCGCGCCGGCGAGAACAGCCGGAGCGAGTCCCAGCGAGCGCGCCAGGAGTCGCCGACCCGGTCCCCCGCGTCGAGGATCACGGCCGGCTGGCCCAGCCTGGACAGGTGGTGGCCGACCGCAAGACCGGCCTGCCCGGCACCGATGACGACGGTCGGGACGCGTTCGGAGCTGCCATTGTCGGCCATGCTCCGACGCTAGGTGGGGCGGCGCCGGGCGCGCTTGCGCAGAATCACCCAACCTGGCGGGCCGGCACACTGGGTGGTTCTGCCCAGCGTGTCCCCGGCGTCAGCGGATGCCGTGCTCGAAGGCGAACGCGGCGGCGGCGGTCCGCGAGCCGACCCGGAGCTTGCCGAAGATGTTGCTGACGTGCCGGGCCACCGTCTTTTCGCTGAGGAAGAGATCGGCGGCGATGGCCTGGTTGCTCTTGCCGGCCGCGACCAGCCGCAGGACCTCCAGCTCCCGGCGGCTGAGCCCGGCCGGCTCGGCCGCGGGCCGGCCGGGCAGCAGCCCGTCGACCCGGGCCAGGTCCGGGGCCGTGCCGAGCCGCCGGAACACCCGCCGAGCGGCGTCCAGCTCCAGCAGCGCCGCGTCGTCGTCCCCCAGGCCCCGGCAGGCCAGCCCGACGAGGACCCGGGTCCGGGCCACCTCGTAGGGCACGTCGAGGTCGTGCCACAGCCGCCCGGCGAGCCGCAGCGCCGGCAGCGCGGCCTCCGGCGCACCGTCGGCGAGCTGGACCGCGCCCCGGGCGTACGCTGCGCGGGCGTGCAGCGCGGACGTGCCGTACGCCTCGGCGATCACGGTCAGCTCCGCCGCGCCGTCCCGGGCCGTGCCGAGGTCGCCCGTCGACAGGCTGATCTCGACCTGGGCCGGCAGTAACCGCGCGCGCCCCAGCCGGTCGGTCGTCTCGGCCAGGGTCCGCCGGATCGCCGCCAGCGCGGTCTCCCGCCTGCCCTGGCCGAGCCGCAGCAGTGCGAGGCCGGGCTGGGTGGACCACCCGTGCTCGCCGGCCCGCCGGTACGCCGTCTCGGCGGCCGGCAGGTCCCCGGCGAGCCGGTGCAGCTCGCCGAGCCGGTAGCTGGCGGCGCCGATCACCTGCTCCCCGTACCCCTGGACCGGCTGCTCGCAGGCGAGCCTCGCCTCCCGAATCGCGTCCGACCAGGCGCCGCTCAGTTGCAGCAGTTCGGCACGGTGGACCTGGCACACCCCGGAATAGGCGCCGGTGAACTGCGGCCGGCCGTCGCACCAGGCGTTCAGGGCGAGGGTCCACTCGCGAGCCCGGCCCAGCTCCTGCAACTCGTGGCAGGCGGCGATCACGCTGCAGTAGACCCAGCCGGTGACCCGGATCGAGGACTCGCCCGCCGCGACGGCCGTCATCGCCTCGTCGAAGTGCGTCAGGCCCTCGCCGACCCGGCCCTGCTTGATTCGCACGTGTCCCTGCAGGTGGCAGGCGATGACCGCCAGATCGCGGTCGGCGCAGCGGTCGGCGATCTCCAGGGCCCGGCGGGCGGCGTCGAGGGCGGCGGCGTGCTCGCCGTTCCGGAGCAGCCGTTCCGCCTCCGGCACCAGCAGGTAACCTCGCTCGTCGCAGTCGGGCCGCGGCCGGACCAGCCGGGCCGCCCGGGCGATCCAGCCGGCGGCGTGCGCGAACTCACCGTTGAAGCCCAGCGCGAGGTAGAGCCAGAACGCGGTGCGCACCGCAGGACCGATCGCGCCGGCCTCGGCGTGGGTCTGGTAGACCCGTTGCAGGGCCCGCACCGCCTCGTCGCGCCGGCCGAGCATGTGTGCGTCCTCGGCGAACCGCTCCAGGTCGTCGATCGCCAGCGGAGCGACCGCGTCGACCGCCGCGAACCCGTCGACCGCGTCGGCGAACTCCTGCCGCCGATGGGACTCGCGGGCGTGGTCGAGCAGTTCGATCGGGTCCACGGGCTCCTCCGGGGTCCATTGAACCGCGCGCTCCGGCCGGACGGCCAGCGGCCCGGACCACTTTGGCAGGACATTGAGCTGACCGGTTGGTGGTCGTAAGATCAGCCAACCGCAAGCTACGGAGGCACCGCGATGAGTGGCGTCACGTCTACTCGGTGGGCCCGGTACTCGTTCGGATTGTGGACGGTCGGCTACGACGGCCGTTCCGCCATCGAACCCACACCCGACGAGTCACGTGACATCCTGGGGCCCACCGTCGGGCACGCGCCGGCGTTCGAGCGCCTCGACCAACCGGCCATGGAACACCTGCTGGGCGTGCGATGACGCTGGTTGCCGGGGTCGACACATCGACGCAGTCGACCAAGGTCGTGGTGTGCGACGCGGACACCGGCGAGGTGCTCCGCGAGGGCCGCGCCGCACACCCCGACGGTACCGAGGTCGATCCGCGGCTGTGGTGGGCCGCGTACGAGCAGGCCAGCGCCGGACTGCTGGACGGTGTCGCCGCGATCGGAGTCGGAGGGCAGCAGCAGGGCATGGTCTGCCTCGACGAGGCCGGCGAGGTGGTGCGTCCCGCCCTGCTGTGGAACGACACCCGCTCGGCGCGCGCCGCGGTCGACCTCACCGGCGAACTCGGCGGCCCGCAGGCGTGGGCCGACGCGGTCGGGCTGGTGCCGGTGGCCAGCTTCACGGTCACCAAGCTGCGCTGGTTCGCCCGCGCCGAGCCGGAACTCGCGGCCCGGACCGCCACGGTGCTGCTGCCGCACGACTGGCTCACCCACCGGCTACGCGCGGACGGCGGCGAGCCGACGACCGACCGCGGCGAAGCCTCCGGTTCCGGCTACTGGTCGCCGGCGACTGGGAAGTACCGCCGGGACCTGCTGAAACTCGCGTTCGGCCGGGACCTGGCGGTCCCACGGGTCGCCGGGCCCGCCGAAACGGTCGGCGAGACCGCGTCCGGCGCGGTGCTCGCGGCCGGCACCGGCGACACCATGGGCGCGGCACTCGGCGTCGGCCTGCGGCCCGGCGACGTGGTGGTGTCGCTGGGTACCTCGGGGTGTGCGTTCGGGGTGAGTGAGGTTCCGACCGCCGACGCGAGCGGGCTGGTGGCCGGCTACGCCGACGCGACCGGCCGGTTCCTGCCGCTGGTGTGCACGCTCAACGCGGCCCGGGTGCTGGGCACGGTCGCCGACCTGCTGGGCCGGTCGCTGGCCGAGCTCGACGAGTTGGCGCTCTCGGCGCCGCCGGGCGCGGGCGGGTTGACGCTCCTGCCGTACCTGGACGGGGAACGTACCCCCAACCTGCCCGACGCGCGTGGTCTGCTCGCCGGGCTGACGCGGGCTAACGCGTCGGCGGCGAACCTGGCGCGGGCCGCGGTGGAGGGCATGCTCGGCGGCCTCGCCGACGCCCTCGACGCGCTCCGCGCCCAGGGCACCCCGGTCAACCGGGTGCTGCTGATCGGCGGCGCGGCCAAGTCCCGCGCGGTACGGGCGGTCGCGCCGGCGCTGTTCGACGCGCCGGTGAGCGTGCCGAGCCCCGGCGAGTACGTCGCGCTCGGGGCTGCGCGTCAGGCGGCCTGGGCGCTGTCTGGCGGTGCTGAGCCGCCGCAGTGGCCGGTCGCGGCCGAGGAGGTCGCCGCCGCCGGTACTCCGGAGGTGCACGAGCGCTACGTCGACGTCCGCCAACGGGCGCTACGGCTGCTGACGTAACGGGACGGAGCACGGCGGGTCGAACGCGGCGGCGCCGGCTCCCCCGCCCTGCGGGGTTTCGAAACCCTGTCGCCGAAACCTCCGTACGCCCGAATCATTCTCGGTGATTCGACCGTCGGGGCGCGGCCGCCGCCGGCTCGCCGCACGGGGGGGCCGGCCCGGTTGGAGTCCAGGGCCGGCCCCGTGTGGGGTGGGTGTGCGTTACGGCGCGGGGACGCTGTCGAGGATGCCCACCGCGTCGACGCCCGGGGTGACGACGAGCTTGCGGGTGAGGGTGTAGGAGCCACCCGCCGGCACGTCGACGTTGAACCGGCTCATCACCCAGTTGCCCGCGGCGTAGACGTCGAAGGCGCTGGCCGGCGTGCCGTAGACGAGGCCGAAGACCTGCGGGTCGGTCCCGGTCATGCCGAGGTACGGCTTGGTCGGGGCGTACGCCGCCGTCGCACCCGGCGTCACGAGGCCGGCGCCCGGGATGACACTGGCCTGACCGGCCGCGTCGTGGTCCATCGCGTCACCGGTCCACACACGCTGTGGAGCCGACCCGGAGTTGCTGAGTTCCGTCGAGACCGTGGCGAAGTTGTCGCCCGGCTTCAGCGTGTACGTCGTCGTCGCCGTCAGACCCGTGAAGCCCTTGACCGGCCCGGACACCCGGACGACGGCCTTGTCTCCGGTCGCCTGGACGATCTGGACGTCGGTCGCCGCCACCGAGCGGATGTCCCACGCGCTACCGTCGGTCGGCTGGGTCGCCGAGACGTAGGGCAGGTTGATCCAGTCGAACTGGTCGGCCATGCCGCGGACGGCGATGTCGACCGGCTTGCCGCGGGTGGCACCGGAGAGTTGCGAGTCGTTGTAGGCGTCGGCGATCGCCATCGAGAGCTTGTCGTTCTCGAGCATCACGTCGCCGTAGCCCGCCTCGACCAGACCCGAGCCGATCTGCTTGCCGTAGCTCGCCTCGACCGTGACCGGGCTCAGCGCGACGTCGGCGACGCCGCTGCCCGCCGCCGGCACGGTCACCGTACCGGTGGCCGTCGTGTAGCCCAGCTTGGACACCCGGACGTCGTACCGGCCGGCCGGGGCCTTGACGAGGTACCTGCCCTGGGCGTCGGTGCTCGTGGTCGCGACCACCGTGCCGGCCTGCTCCAGGGCGACCCGGGCACCGGAGACGGCGGCGCCGCCCGCGGTGATCGTGCCGGCCGCGCGAGCGGCGTCCGGGACGGCCGCGTCGTGCAGATCGATCTCGTCGGCCCACTTCGCGATGTTGCGGGTGGGGTCGCCGCCGGCGGTCGCGTAGTCGGTCAGGTGGTAGAAGCTGAACTGCTTGGTGGCACCGGGCGCCATCGTGGCGTCGTAGTAGAGACCCTCGACGTAGCCGTACGCACCGACCGCGGTCGGCGTGTCCAACGCCCACGCGAGACCGTGGGCGGCCTGACCGTTCGTGGTGGCGGCGTCGGCCCCGACGTAGACGTAGTTCCCGGTCCAGCCCGAGGTCTTCAGACCCGGGTTGACGCCGCTGAACCCGGGGATCCGGCCGTTGTCGGCCGAGCTGTCGGGGTCGATCATGTAGTTGAAGTAGCCCTGGTAGTCCGTCGTGCCGGTGTTGGTCAGCGTGACCGTCATCTTCACGATCGGAGCGTCGGGCAGCGTCGCGTAGCGGACCTGCGCCTTGATGGCCGGGTTCGCCCGGTACTGACCGTTGCCGACCACGGCGGCGCCGTCGACCGCGAGGTCGGGCAGGTCGAGTTGGTCGTTCGGCCGGTCCCACGAGTCGGGCGGCGTGAGGCTCGGACGCAGCAGCATCTCGCCCCAGTCGAGGGTCTCGGCACCGTTGGCGTCGTTGAGCATGATGTCCGACAGCGCTCCCTGGCCCAGACCGCCGACGCCGTTGTTGCCGCCGACGCCGTTGTTGCCCGCGGCGTACGGCGTCACGGACGCCCGGATCTTGTCGTTGGCCAGGTAGTAGTACTCGGTGCCGGTGACGACGTCCGTGCGCGTGCTGCCGTTGCCGTAGTCCGGCGCGTACGTCGACTTGCCGGCGGTCGGGTGGATCACCTTGATCAGCTTCAGGTTGACCGTCGTGTTGCCGGTGGTGCGGACCGTGACGCTGGCCGTCGAGCGACCGTCGGCGATCAGGCCACGCTTGGCCGCCGTGACGGTCCAGGTCGACGCCGGCAGACCGATCCGGTAGCGACCCTTGGCGTCGGTGGTGGTCACCGCGGTCTCCTGACCGTCGGCGACGGTGGTGACCTTCGCGCCGGCGATCGGAGCGCCCGTCTCGGGGTCGCTGACCGTGCCGGTCACGGTCGCCCAGCGCTGTGCGGACTCGCCGCCTGGCACGAAGGCGTAGAGGTTGCCGTCCCAGGCGCCCGTCACGACGGTGTTGCCGCTGACGGCCGGGCCGGCGCCCACCCAGGTGCCGATCTCGTGGCTCCACAGGATCTGGCCGGTGTCGGTGGCCAGGGCGTAGAACCTACCGTTGTTGGCGCCGACGAAGAGCGTGTCGCCAGCCACGACCGGGCTGGACATGACGCCACCGTGGTAGATGTCGCCGGGCAGCACCCGCTCCCATGCGACGTTGCCGGTCTGGGCGTCGAGGGCGACGACGGCGCCGCTCGGGAAGCCCATGTAGACGAGGCCGTGCTTGACGGCCGCGGCGCTCGGGGTCGAGCCGCTCGAGACGAGCGAGGAGCGCGGGCTCCGGTACGTCCACAGCGTCGCGCCGGTCTTGGCATCACGGGCGACGATGCCGTTGTTGGCCCCGATGAAGACCTTTCCCTCGGCCGCGGTCGGTACGCCGTCCTGCCAACTGCCGAGCGACTCGGCTCCGGTCCACTTGCGGGCGCCGGTGGTCAGGTCGTAGGCGAGCACGCGGTCAGCGGTCTCGTTGCCGACGTAGACGGTGCCGTCCAGGACGGCGGGCGTGCCGTCGCTCATGGTCGCGCCGGACATCGGGGAGGCCCAGATCTGCCGCCCGGTGCGGGTGTCGAGCGCCTTGAGGACGCCCTGGCTGCCGATGCCGAAGCGGGTCTGGTAGGGCCAGAGCACGGTGTGCCCGGAGACGGCCGGCGAGTAGTAGCCGTAGGTCCGCTGGTTGTTCGGGGCCGGCGCCTGCTCGGGCACGGCCTTCCAGCGGAGTTTGCCGGTCCTCGCGTCGACGGCGTAGAGCTCCGAGCCGAGGGTCGGCGCGAAGATCAGGCCGTCACCGTAGGCGAGGCTGCCGTGGATCGACTGCGGCACCTTGAAGTTCCACAGCTCCTTGCCGTCCTTGAGCCCGACGGCGTAGATCCGGCTGTTGCCGTCGCCGTTCTCGTCGCGGGTGCCCGCGTAGACGACGCCGTCGTGGATGACCGGCGACCCGGTGAGGAAGGTGCCCTCGGTGCGGAAGCTCCAGGCCAGGCGGCGGCCGGCCTCCTGCGCCGGCGCGACACCGGAGTGGGCCTCGTTGCCGTGGTGCTGGTTCCAGTCACCGCCGGCGACCGGCCCCAGCGCGGGCTCGCGGGTGAGGGTGAAGTCCGCCGATTTGGTCCAGGTTCTGCCGTCCGCGTCGACCACCTGCACGTCGACGCGGTGCTTACCGACCTTCTGCAGGTTGCCGGGCAGGTTGCCCTGCCAGGTGAACTCGCCGCTGTGGCGCAGCGGCCTCCACTTCCTGTCGCCGGCGATCCGGTAGCTCGCCTCGAGAACCTCGTCACCGGTGTCGTAGGCGTTGATCTGGATGCCCGGGAACTTCGCGGCCGGCACCTTCGAGCCGGGTGCGGGGCTGACGATGGTGAGGTGCTCGTTCTCGCCGTACATCCGGAACGGGTTGTCGAAGCCCCGACCCGCCATGTGGATGTAGCGGAAGCCGCGGGGCGCGTTGTCGATCGTGTAGGAACTCGACACGGTCTGGATGTGCTTGGCGGCCCTGGCGAACGCCGAGTTGTTCTCGACGTGGTTGGAGTGCTCGTGGCCGACCAGGATCAGCTGCGCCTTGTACTGCTCGAGCACGTCACCGAAGGCGTCGTACGTCGACGGCGAACCGAACGGGACGTTCATCGGCTGGTGGGTGAGGACGACGACCTCGATGTCGTTCTTCGGGTTGTCGTCGAGCGGAACGCTCGCGGCGAGGTCGTCCTTGAGCCAGTCAAGCTCCTCGTCGAACGGCGCCGAGCCGTTGTTCTCGAGCACCACGAAGTGCCGGTTGCCGTAGTTGAACGAGTACCACTCCGGACCGACGTTCCGGCGATAGTTGTCGATCTTGTCCGCGTACGCCGACCCTCCCGCGTACTCGTGGTTGCCGACGGCCGGCCACACGCCGACTGTCGACTGCTGGGTGCCGCGGCGATACGTGTCGAACTGCCCCTGGCTGGCGTCGTTGGTGAGGTCGCCGCTGACCGCGATGAAGCGCAGGTCCGTACCCGTGGAGTTGATCTCGCGGATCTGGTCGGGCAGCTGCGCGTTGACGTGCGGGTCGGCGATGTTCGCCCAGGAGAACGTGTTCCCGTCGGAGATCCGGTCGCGCTCGACGGCGAAGTCCGCCGCGGGCGTCGCGCCGTCGACGAGCTGGCCGAGGTTGGCCCAGAACCTGGGCTCCTTGAACTCGTCGAGGCCGAACTGGTAGCCGCGGGGCTGAGTGGCCCACACGATGTCGGTCGTGCGGCGGTCGGTCGAGATTGTCAGGGAGTAGCTGCCGTCGGCTGCGCTCGTGGTGGCGACCACGCCGTCGGAGACGCGGACGCCGGCAAGACCGGCCTCGCCGTCGCTCCGTTCGCCGTCGCCGTTGGCGTCGACGTACACGGCGCCACTGACGGTGGCCTCCGGCGGGTCGATAGCGTACGCCACGTACGACGTCATCGGGCCCGCCACGACGCTGGCGGCGAGCCCCAGCGTGGCGGTGTACAGGACGACGCGCAGGCGCGCGCGTGTCCAGGCTAACGCGGACATCGGGATCCTTCGGGATGGGGTGGGAAATGGAAGTCAGGTCAGGATCGGCGAACGTTCGACGAACCAGACCAGACCGGCACCGGCGACGGCGACGGTCGCCGCGACGGTGCCGAGCGTGAGGACGCGAGCGGCGACCGGCGCGGTCGCGGCCCTACGCAGGAACAGCAGCCCTGGGAAGGCGAGCCCGATGATCGCCAACTGGACGAGTTCGATGCCGACGTTGAAGGAGACCAGGTCGGCCAGCGTCGAGACCGACAGCGGCCCGTCGACACTGAGCGCGCCCGCGAAGCCGAGCCCGTGCAGCAGCCCGAAGCCGAAGACCACGGGCAACCGGTGGCTCGTCCTCGGCGAGATTAGGTTGTCGACCGCGACGAACGCGATCGACAGCGCGATGAGCGGCTCGACGATCCACCCGGGCACGCTGACCCAGCCGATCGCGGCCAGCACCAGGGTCACCGAGTGTGCGACCGTGAAGGCCGTGGCGACCTCGACGACGTCACGCAGCCGCTTCGCGCCCAGCAGCAGCGCCAGCAGGAACAGCACATGGTCGAGCCCGAAGAGCAGGTGCTCCGCCCCGAGCCGGACGAACCGCGGGATCTCGCTCCGCAGCTCGCCGTGCCCCACGGTAAAGCTGGTGCGGGCGGTGTCGAGCAACGTCGAACCGCGGCGCCCGTCGATGTCGTAGGCCACCATCGTGGTGGTGTCGTCGACGACGCCGTCGGAGACGCGGAAGATGTCGGTGCGGACGGTGAGCGGGCCGGACGCCGGGCAGTCGTAGGAGAGCGCGACCTGCACCGCGCCGGAGTCGGCGAGTTCGACGCGGGCGTCGTCCTCAGTGGTGCACACGATCGAGCTACGGCGGAGGAGCAGCCGCTCGCCGAGGTATGCCGCCACGTCGCTCGCGTGCGCGTCCAGCGAATCGCGCCGCACCTCGGTCGGCACCTCGGCGGCCGCGTCGCCCACGCCGACCGCGTCCGCGTCCGGGTTCGGGTTCGGACCACCGTCGAGACTCAGCAGCCGGGCGAGGACGTCGTACTCCACGTCGACGACAGCCGCGACGCTGTCACCCTGGCTACGCAGGTCGACCGCGACCGTGGTCGCGCGGACGTGCGCCTGCGCCGGAGCGGCGACGAGGAGCACGGCAACAAGGGGGGCGAGGAACGCCAGTAGCCGCACAGGCAAGAACCCTGCAGCGCTCGCTCCACCCTCGGCAACTCGAAACGGCCCTATTCACCGAACCTTCCGATGCCGGTCACCCACCCACCGGAATCCGGGCTTTCGGGCCGGCCACGAGGCCCGCGTACGGAGCCGGGTGAACTCGGCGGCGCGACTCGGCAGCATCCGGCTGAGGGCGGTCCCGCCCGGTCTGGCACCGAGCGGGACCGCTGTGGGTTCAGGAGGAGGGCACGTACAGCATCCGGCTGGTCGTGTTCGGCCGGGTGTTGTAGACCACGCCCGAGGTGGCGTTGGCGAGCACCTGGGCGTGCACCTGCGCCGGCGTCCAGGTCGGATTGGCGGCCAGGATCAACGCGGCGGCGCCGGCCACGTGCGGAGTGGCCATCGAGGTACCGGTCTTGACGGCCACCGCGGTGTCGTTGGAGTGACCGGCGGAGACGATGTCCTGCCCGGGGGCGAACAGGTCCACGCACGGGCCCTGGTTGCTCAGCCAGGCGGCGGCGTCGTCCGGCCAGGTGTACCCGACGGTGATCGCCGCCGGGATGAAGGCCGGGGTCTTCTCACAGGCGTCCCTGCCATCGTTACCGGCGGACGTGACGACGGTCACCCCCGAGTTGATCAGACCGTTGGTCGCGGCCTCGTATGCGCCGGGACTGAGCGAGACCGATCGGCCGAAGCTCATGTTCGCCACGGCGGGACGTTGTGCATTCGCGGTGACCCAGTCGATCGCCTGGGTGGTCGCGGCGATGTCACCGCTGGCGTCGCAGGCAAAGATGCGTACCGCGACCAGGGTGACGTTCTTGGCCACTCCGTACGTCGTGCCGCCCAACGTGCCGGCGACGTGGCTGCCGTGCCCGTAGCAGTCGTCGGCGGTCCCGCCGTCCACCACGTCGATGCCGTTGACGACCCGGCCGCCGAAGTCCTGATGGGTAGCACGGATGCCGGAGTCCAATACGTAGGCGCGCACGCCCGAAGCGCCCGAGGTCGGGTAGCTGAAGGAGTTGTTCAGCGGCAGGTTGCGCTGATCCACCCGGTCCAGCCCCCATGACGGCGGATTCGGCTGCGTGCCCAGCGGGACGACGGATGCGGCGCTGTCCTCCAATCGCACCCGACGGTTCTGCTCCACGAAGGCCACCGACTTCTCGGCGGCGATACGCCGGGCCGTCGCCTCGTTGGCCTTGATCGTGAAGCCGCGCAGTGCGGCGGAGTACCGGTGGCCCACCGTCCCGCCGTGCCGGTCGGTGAGTGCCTGTGCCGAGCGGTCCACTGCGGCCTGCGCCGCCCGCTGATCCGAGGTGGACGGAACTCCGCCCGGCGCTTCGCCGTCCTTCGTCAGCACGCCGCTGCCCTTGAGCACGACGCTGTCCTTCAACACGACGATGTAGCTGCCCTGCACCGCGGCCGGCTCGCCGGCGCCGAGGATCGCACCCGGCTCGGCCGAAGCTGGTGCGGCGGCGCTGACGAGCGACGACGTCCCGACCACGACGGCCACCGACATCGCGCCGAGCCGACGCGAGATGTTGTTGTACCGGTGCAAATTGGCATGCGGAAACCGCATCAACTGCCTCCCCGATCGATCCCCGTTGCGGTCCCCGTTGTCCCGCACCCCGACGGAGACATCGATCAGTGCCGAGGTTATCCGGTGACGGATCGGAATGCGCGAACGCGCCGACGGCGAGGCGCGCGAAGGGCTCACTCGGCCCACCGGGGCGCGCCGAGCATCGCGTGCAGAGTGCCGGCCCCAGGTGGCGCCGCGCACACCCACTAAGCATCCTAGGAGGATAGGCATCTGGTCGTACCGACGCGGTCGCCTCGTTCGGCCGGGCACGGCGGCCGAACGACGCGCGGCGCTGTCGCGTTGCCGGTGATCGTGGGGCCGGTGATCGTGGGGCCGGTGATCGTGGGGCCGGTGATCGTGGGGCCGACGCAGGCTGACGGGCGAGGCTACCGAGTCGTCGTCCGCCGTAGCCGTGGATACCGGTCGCGCGCCGGCAGCGTCCGCAGCGTCATGCCAACCGGTTCAGGTCGTCCGCGCGGATGGCGCCGAGTAGTGGCTCACCTCGAACGAAACGTTCGACCTCTGCTACGGCGAACTCGCCGAGGCGGCGTAGCTCGTGTCCCTGCGAGCCGGCCAGGTGTGGGGTGACCAGCACGTTGGGCAGGCGCAGGAGCGGGTGGTCGGGCGGGAGCGGCTCGGGGTCGGTGACGTCGAGCACGGCGTCGATGCGGCCCTTGGCGCAGTGGACCGTGAGGGCGGCGGTGTCCACGAGGGACCCGCGGCTGGTGTTGATCACGGCGGCGCCGTCTTTGAGCAGGTCGAGCCGGCGGGCGTCGAGCAGGTGATGGGTCTCCGGTAGTGCGGGCGCGTGGATGGTGAGCAGGTCGCTGCGGCGGCACAGCTCGTCGACGTCGACCAGCTCCGTGCCGAGGGCGCGGGCGTGCGTAGCGGTGAGGTACGGGTCGGCCAGGAGCAGCCGCACGTCGAAGGCGCGCAGCCGGTCCAGGACGAGCCGGCCGGTGCGGGACGCGCCGATGATTCCGATGGTGGCGCCGTAGAGTCCGGTACCCGCACCCGAGCGCCAGTCTCCGGCGGCGCGGTGATGCGCGAACCGGTGGGCTCGGGTGAGTACGCGTTTGGCGGCGAGTACCAGGGCGGCGACCGTGTACTCGGCGACCGGTACGGCGTTGGCCTGCGCGGCCGAGGAGACGGCGACGCCCCGGGCGAACACGACCGGGCCGACATGCCGCTTCACCGAACCAGCGGCGTGGATGACGGCGCGCAACCGTGGCGCGGCGGTGAGCACGGCCGCGTCGATGCGCGGACAGCCCCAGCCGGTCAGCAGGATGTCCACATTGCGGAGTGCGGCGCCGGCCGCCTCGGTCCCGAACGACGTGAGGTTGGCGTCCGGTTCGAGCCGTACCAGCGTCCGCAGCCGATCCATCAGGTCGGGCGGGAGCAGGTCGGGCAACGCCCAGGGCTGCATGGCGAGGATCGCGACAGGGCGTGCCGGCACGAGCGGGCCTCCGGTGGGTTCGGATATGTAAACGCTTACTTGGCGTCAACCCTAGGCTGCACAGCCAGAAGAGGTCCACATGTTGACTAGCCTACGTAAGCGCTTTATCTTCATGCCACCTTGTTTCGGCCAGATGACGATGGTGACGATCCCGGGAGGCCGTCGACGTGAGCGCGATCGATGCGAAGCGGTCGTCCGACGTCGGCCGGCGTACCGACGCCGCCGGGGACCTCGGCGAGCAGCGCGCCGCCCCGAGGGCGCGGATGGGCCATCGTCAGCGGATCCGACGGGACCGGATACTGCTGCTGTTGATGGCCCCCGGCGTGGCCTACTTCCTGGTCTTCCACTACGGCGCGCTGTTCGGCAACACGCTGGCCTTCCTCGACTATGTGCCGTTCCTGGGCATCGCGGGCAGCGAGTGGGTCGGGTCGGCCAACTTCCAGCAGATGTTCGGCGATCCGGATTTCTGGAACGCCGTCCGCAACACCGTGCTGATCGCCGGGCTTCAGCTGGTGTTCTTCTTCCCTGCGCCGCTGGCGTTGGCGCTGTTGCTGCACAGCCTGGTGGGCCCGGTCGTCAAGCGGTTCGTGCAGAGCGTCGTCTACCTACCGCATTTCCTGTCGTGGGTGATCGTGGTGGCGTTGTTCCAACACATGCTCGGCGGCGCCGGGGTGGTCAACGGCTGGCTGGGCGACCTGGGCCTGGGCTCGATCCACGTCATCGGCAACCCGGACGCGTACAGGCCGCTGGTCGTCGCGCAGGTGATCTGGAAGGAGTGCGGCTGGGCGACCATCATCTTCCTGGCCGCGCTCTCGCAGGTGGACGAGCAGCAGTACGAGGCGTCGGCCCTCGACGGCGCCGGCTGGTGGCGGCGGCTGTGGCACGTGACGCTGCCCGGTATCCGGCCGGTGCTCGTGCTGCTGCTGGTGCTGCGGTTGGGTGAGTTCCTGGACGTCGGCTTCGAGCAGTTCTTCCTGCAACGGCAGGCGGTCGGGCCGGAGGCGGGAGAGGTGCTCGACACTTTCGTGTACTTCACCGGCTTCGCCAGTGGCGAGTTCGGCTACGCGGCCGCGGCCGGGTTGTTCAAGGGGCTGATCGGCGTCGCGTTGGTGTACACGGCGAACAAGGTGGCGCACCGGCTCGGCGAGCAGGGGGTGTACCAGCGATGAGGACCACGGTCAAAGGCAGGCGGGCGGGATATCCGGCCTGGCAGGGCCGTCCCGGGCCGGGGATCCGGTTCGCGAAGGCGGTGGCGCTCGCCGTCGTCGTACTGCTCGTCGTCTTTCCGCTGTGGACGGTGCTGGCGACCAGCCTGGCCGAGCCGCAGGAGGTGATCGCCAACGGTGGCTGGGTGGTGTGGCCCCAGCGGGTCACCTTCGGCGCGTACTCGGAGATCCTCGACGGCGGGATCGTGACGCGGGCGCTGCTGGTCAGCGCGGGCGTCACTGTCGTCGGCACGGCGCTGAGCCTGGCCTGCACGGTCTTTCTGGCGTACGCACTCAGCCGGCCGAACGTGTACGGCGGTCGGCCGCTGCTGCTGCTGATCCTGTTCACGTTCCTGTTTCCGCCCGGGATGATTCCGCTGTTCCTGGTCGTGCGCACCACCGGGCTGTTCGACCAGTACGCGGCGTTGGTCCTGCCGTTCCTGGTCAACGTCTTCAACCTGGTCGTGATGCGCGGCTTCTTCCAGTCCATCCCGGCCGAGTTGCTGGAGGCGGCCCGCATCGACGGCGCCGGCGACCTGGCCATCCTGTGGCGAATCGTGCTGCCGCTGTCCAAGGCGGTGCTGGCGGTCGTCGGGCTGTTCTACGCGGTCGCCTACTGGAACCGCTTCTTCGAGGCCATCATCTACTTCAACGACCAGACCAGATGGCCGATCGGTACGGTCCTGCGCCAGTACGTGACCGGTGGCGCCGACATCTCCGGTGAGGCCGCCACCGTCGCCGCTCCGCAGTCCACCCAGATGGCCGTGGTCGTGCTCGCCACCGCGCCGATCGTGCTCATCTACCCGTTCCTGCAGCGCTACTTCGTCAAGGGCGTGCTCACCGGCGCTCTCAAGGCCTGACCACCCTCGAAGGGAGGGACCACGTATGGCTTCTCACGTCCACCGGCGGTCACTGCTGAAGCTCGCCGGCGCCGGTGCGTTCGCCACCGTGGCCGCGCCGGCCCTCAGCGCCTGCGGTGACGGCTCCGGCGGCGACGTCGGCAACGCCGGCAAGAACCTGGCGCCGTGGCCGACCTACACGCCGTTCGCCGGCCCGCGACCCGACTCCCCCGGCGACGAGTCCGGTGTCCAGCCGCTGTACCTGAACTACCCGCAGCAGGTGGTCAGGTCGGTGAACGACACCGTCGGCGACGGCTCAGAGGTCACCGCGATGGTCATCACCTACGGCGCCCCGCCGAAGCCGGTGGAGACGAACCGGCTCTGGCAGGCGATCAACAAGGCGCTGAACGTCAACCTCAAGGTCGTGGTCGTCCCGGACGCCGAGTACGGGCAGAAGATGACGACGCTGATGGCCTCCGGCGACGACCTGCCCGACATCATCATGTTCAGCCAGTTGGCGCTGCCCCGCTCGCACGAGTTCATCCAGGCCCGCTGCGCGGACATCTCCGCTCTCGTCGGTGGGGACGCGATCGGCGACTATCCGAACCTCGCCAACATTCCGACCCGCGCCTGGCAGGCCATGGGCCGCATCGACGGCAGGATCTTCGGGGTGCCGCTGGAGCGCCCGGCGCCCGGCAACAGCCTCTTCGTCAACCGCACCGCCCTGGGCCAGGCCGGCGTACCGGTGGACTGGGACACCGAAGGGTTCCTCACGGGTCTGAAGCAGGTCACCGCCGGCCGTCGGTGGGGCATCGCCGGGTCCAAGCCGCTGTTCGGCGGGCTCGGCGCGATCACGTTCCATGCCGGCTCGCTCGGCGCACCGAACGCGTGGCGGTTGGACGGCGGGAAGTTCGTGAGCACGTTCACGACGCCCGAGTTCGAGGAGGCGCTCGGCGTCATGCGCCGGCTCGCCGAGGCCGGCGCCTACCACCCGGACAGCCTCTCGATCAGCTCCACCGACCTGCAGACGTTCTGGCACAACGGCACCGTCGTCTCCACCACCGACGGCTTCGGTTCGGTCAAGCTGGCCACCCTGACCAAGATCGACGACCGGTTCGAGTTCGACCTGGGCCGGCCGTACGGACCCAACCCGACGCCGTGGCGGGGGTCCGGCTACTTCGGGCACGCCGCGTTCAAGAAGGCCGGCACCGACCGGATCAAGCTGCTGCTACGGATCTGTGACTACCTCAGCGCCCCGTTCGGCACGGCCGAGTACGAGCTGGCCAACTACGGGATCGAGGGCGTGCATTTCACCAGAGACGGGAGCGGCATCAGGACCACCGACCTGTACAAGGTGGAGAACACCGACAACCTCCCGGTCAAGTTCATCGCGGTGGCGCCGGCGGTGCTGTACCTGCCGGGGTACCCGAACGCGGCCCGCGCCGTCCACGAGTGGGAGAAAGCGGTGCTGCCGAAAGCGGTGGCCGACCCAGGGCTGGGCCTGCGGTCCGCGACGCAGACCAGCAAGGGCGCCGAGCTGCAGCGCATCGTCGGGGACAGCATCTCGGCGATCGTCTTCGGTCGCAAGCCGGCCTCGGCGTGGCGGGACACCGTCGTCCAGTGGCGGCAGGCGGGCGGCGACAGGGTCGCCGAGGAACTGGCCACCGAGCACGCCGCCGCGAAGTGAGCCGGCCGCCCGGCCCCGCCTCAGGTGGGGCGGGGCCGGACCGAGTTCCGGACCACCAGGTGGGTGCCGAGGACGACGTGCGCGGGGGTGCCACCGCGCGCCTCGTGTTCCAGCGCGAGGCGCACCGCGGTGCGCCCGACCTCCTCGTGCGGCAGGTGCACGGTGGTCAGGTTGAGGTCGAGCGAGGGCGGCAGGTCGTCGAAACCGACCATCGACACGTCGTCGGGCACCCGCAGCCCCCGCTCGACCAGTGCGCGATGGGCACCGCCGGCAATGAGGTCGTTGACGCAGAAGACGGCGGTGAAGTCCGGCGACCCGGCGGCCAGCCGCTGCTGCATCATCCGGTAGCCCTCATGCCACTCCATCGTGCCCTCGACCTCCAGCGTCGGATCGTGCGGCACGCGGTGCGCGGCCAGCGCCCGGCGGTACCCGGCCAGCCGACCGTCGGCGGTGGTGTAGCCGGGGCGGTGGCCCAGGAACAGGATCCGCTCGTGTCCGGCGGACAGCAGATGGCTGGTGGCCGCGAACGCGCCGCCGGCATGGTCGTACTCCACCACGACCGCGGGCACGTCCGGGCCGAGCGGCGGGCGGCCACACAGCACCAGCCGGGAGCCGATCGCGGCCAGGGCGCGCGCGTACTGGCTCATCCGCTGCCGGTACTTCTCGTCAGCCACCACGTTTCCGACCAGGATGACCGCCTCGGCGTGCTGCTCCCGCATGAACTTGACCATCGCGAACTCACGCTCGGGATCACCACCGGTGGTGCCGATCAGGCACAGCCGACCCTCGCTGGCGGCCTGGGCCTCCACGCCCTGGGCGACGTGGGCGTAGTGCGGCGAGATCACCGAGTTGAGCACGATGGCGACGCTCTTGCTCGGCGTCCCGGCCAGCGCCCGGGCATGGGCGTTGGCCACGTAGTCCAGCTCCTTGACCGCGCGCATGACCCGCGCCCGGGTGGCCGGCGAGGCCGGGTAGCTGCCGGTCAGGATCCGGGAGACGGTCGCCACGGAGACGCCGGCACGGTCGGCCACCTCACGGATCGTGGACCGACGCCGGCCATCCACAGGTTCGCTCCGCTGCCGCACCATCGCACCACCCCGGTGTAACGATTCCAGAAAACGGTTACAGGATCATCGGCCGCGCGCTGAGCAGTGTCAAGCCGTCGACCAGTGGACCGAGGCGCCGACCACTGGATAGCGCGCGTACGCCGGTCGGGCACCGAGCATCACCTCGATCCGCTCCCCGTCCGGGAAGTGCACGCCGACCCTGTCCCCGTCGACCGCCACCACGACCGCCTCCCGCAGCGCACCGGGAACGACGCGGTCGCCGGTGAGCGCCACCAGCGAGACGTACACGGCGCTGCCACCCGGGTGGTCGGACGCGGTCAGGTACGGCGTGGCGGAGCACGCGCCGTACGCGCTGGCGTCCACCGCTCGCGCGATCGCGGCCTCACCCGAGCCGTGCAGGGCGACCACGACGCTGGCCAGTCCGTCCGGCCTGCTCACCCGTGCCCATCCGGACCCGAGGTCCGCGGCCGGCGGGCGGGCGGCGGCGAGCGCGTACCCGCCCTCGCGCACCCCGCAGCCGGGTGGCGCGGTCACCCGGTGCACCCGCAGCTCCCACGGCCCGCGCACGACCGACGCCGTCTCCACCCGCACCGGGCCGCCCGGCAGCTCGTCCTCGTAGGCCGAGGCGGCGAACCGGTCGTACGCGGCGATCGGCTCGATCCGGCGGCGACGCGAGACCGTGCCGTCCGGTGCGACGACGGCGAGGTGGCCGTCGACTGCCCGCGCCCGGGCCTCCTCACCGGTCTCCGGGGCGGCATGGGAGGCGTACCCGAGGCGGGTGTAGTGCGGGTCCTCCAGCCCGTTGGCCGCGAGGTGGCGGGCCCGGTCGCTGCCGTGGTTGACCACCCGCACGATCCCGTCGTGGCGGGTGGCGTGCAGCAGCCAGCCGGGGCCGGGCATCGCCACGACCTGGTCGCCGTCGTCGATCGGGGCGGCGGCCTCGCGCACCGTCCACGACGGGTGGTCGGCGGGCAGTAGCAGCCCGAGAAAGGCCTTGCTGGCCCAGTACGGCGACGCCGGCCCGGAGTAGGGCTGGGTGCAGGGCAGGAAACGTTCGTACCAGCCGAGGTCGAGCAGCCCCCGCTCGTCCGGCACGCCCCGCTCGACAAAGTGCCGGAGCACGCCGCTGGCGATCCGGCGGGTGCGGCCGGGCGGCAGCGCGCTGACGTCCATCAGCTCGCCGAGCCACAGCGGAGCGACGCTGGCGAACCGATAGCACAGCGACCGGCCCTGGTGCACCGGGGCGCCGTCCCGGGCGAACATGTGCTGGTACTGCGCCAGAAACGCGCGCAGCCGCTGCCGGTACCGGTCGGCCCGTTCCCGGTCGCCGGACATCCGGGCCCACATCAGCGGGTACAGGTGCATGGCCCAGCCGGCGTAGTAGTCGAAGCACTGGCCGGCGCCGTCGGTGTACCAGCCGTCCCCGACGTACCACTGTTCGATCCGTTCCAGCCCGCCGTCGATCTCGGCCGTGTCGTGCGGCCCTCCGACGTTGACCAGGAACTGCTGGACCACCACCGGGAACAGCACCCAGTTGCTCTGCCACGTCCGCTTGCCGGTGACGCCGGCCAGCCAGTCCACGACCCGCTCCTGCACCCGCGGGTCGAGTCGGTCGAACAGCCACGGCCGGGTTTCGTGCAGGGCGAGGGCGATCGAGGCCGCCTCCACGAGTTGCTGGGAGCAGTCGGCCAGGGACGGCCACGCGTACCGGTGCCCGGGGTCGGTGCCGTGGGTGAGACCGTCCGCGTACCGCTCGATGAGGGCCGCCGGCACGTCGCCGCCGGCGCCGGCGATGCGGAACGCGGCGAGCAGGAACGTCCGGGCGTACCCCTCCAGACCGTCGCTGGACAGGCCGGCACCGCTGGGCCGCCCGGGCAGGCGGACCTGGGCGAAGCCCGGCACGGCATGGGGCAGGACCGCGTCCAGCAGGTGGTCGGCGACGGCTTCCCAGTGCGCCCTGGTCCAACCGGTGTAGGGCGAGAGCCAGCCGTCGATGGGTGCAGGTCTAGTTAAAGCGTTTGTAGTGATGAACTGGAGCATAGGACAGCGCCATGACGACGAGCAACCCTCCTCTAGCAGCGAACAAAGGCGGAGTGCCTCCACATTGACATCGATGCAACTCTCTGGTTACCTGCACGACATAGTAAGCGTTTCCACAGCGGCCTCCGGCCGCGATCCCCCACGAAGTGGAGTGCGCTATGCCCCAACTGCCCAGACGCAGCCTGCTGATGGGCGTCGCGATCGCCGGCGTCGCGACCCAGGTCCCGAGCATCCGACCGGCCGCCGCCGCACCGCACCGCACCGCGCCGGCCGGCGAGCGGACCGGTGCCGCCCCCGGCCTCGACGCCGGCGTGCCGCTTCGCTGGCTCGAGGGCGGCACACCCGCAGCCCTGGTCGGCGCCACCTGGGGCGTGCCGTGGCCGCGCGGTGCCCTGGCCCGTGGTCAGGAGCTTTCCTTGACCACCACCGCCGGCACCGTGGTACCCGTGCAAACCTGGCCGATCGGGTTCTGGCCCGACGGCACGGTCAAGTGGACCGCCCACGCGGTCGGCACCGACGTCCCGCCCGCCACGGAGTACCTGCTCCGCCCCGGCCAGCCGGCCGCACCGGACGTCCCGTTGCGGGTCGTCGAGAGCGCCAAGCTGATCGAGGTGGACACCGGCGTCGTCCGCTGCCGGATCGCTCGCCGCGGCCGCGTGCTGGTCCCGGCGGTCGTTCGTGGCGACCGCACCGTCGCCACGAACGGCACACTGGTCTGTCTGCGCAAGGACGACCCCGGGGATCACGAAGCGGGCACCGTGCGACAGGAGGGGTTCACCAGCGACATCCACGCGGTGACGATCGAACAGCGCGGCCCGGTACGGGCAGTGGTGCGGATCGAGGGCCGGCACCGCGCCGACCGGGGCCGCCGCGAGTGGTTGCCCTTCACCGTGCGGCTCTACTTCTACGCCGGCAGCGACGGCATCCGGATGGTGCACACCTTCGTCTTCGACGGCAACGACAAGAAGGACTTCATCAGCGGTCTCGGCGTGCGCTTCCAGGTGCCGATGACCGACCAGCCGCACGACCGGCACGTGCGGTTCGCCGGGGACGGCGCCGGCGTGCTCGGCGAGGCGGTCCGCGGCATCACCGGCCTGCGCCGCGACCCCGGCGCGGTGGTACGGCAGGCGCAGGTAGCCGGACGCCCCACGCCCGAGCTGTCCACCTGGGACACCCGGGTGAGCAGCCGGCTACACCTCATTCCGGCCTGGGGCGACTTCAGCCTGCGACAGCTCTCCGACGGCTGCTTCGACATCCGCAAGCGCACCTCCGCCGGCCACGGCTGGATCCAGGTCGACACCGGCCGCCGCGCCGCCGGCCTCGGATACGTCGGCGGCATCTCCGGCGGCCTCGCGTTCGGCGTGAAGGACTTCTGGCAACTGCACCCGACCCAGCTCGACGTCCGCGGCGCGGCCAGCGACACCGCAGAGGTGACCGCCTGGCTGTGGTCCCCCGATGCCACGCCGATGGACCTGCGCTTCTACCACGACGGGATGGGTCAGGACACCTACCCGGAGCAACTGGAAGGGCTGGAGATCACCTACGAGGACTACGAGCCCGGCTTCGGCAGCCCGTACGGGATAGCGCGCACCACCGAACTGTCCTTCTGGGCGCTCGACGGCACGCCGTCCGCCGGCCGGATCGCCGAGCTCGCCGCTGCCGTCCGCACCCCGCCGCTGATCGTCGCCCCGCCGGCCCACCTGCACGCGGCCGGCGTTTTCGGCGACTGGAGCCCGGTCGACCGGAGCACCGACGCCCGGCGGGAGATCGAGGACCGGCTTGACTTCCTGTTCGACTTCCACCGCAACCAGGTGGAGCAGCGCTCCTGGTACGGGTTCTGGAACTACGGCGACATCATGCACAGCTACGACCCGGACCGGCACGTGTGGCGGTACGACGTCGGCGGATACGCCTGGGCCAACTCCGAACTCTCCCCCGACCTGTGGCTGTGGTACCAGTACCTGCGCTCCGGGCGGGCCGACGTGTTCCGCTTCGCCGAGGCCATGACCCGGCACACCGGCGAGGTCGACGTCTACCACCTCGGCAGGTACCGCGACCTCGGCACCCGCCACGGGGTACTGCACTGGGCCGACAGCGCCAAGCAGCTACGCATCAGCTCCGCCGCGTACCGCCGGTTCTACTACTTCCTCACAGCCGACGAGCGGGTCGGCGATCTGATGCGCGACCTCGTCGACGCCGACCGCACCTTCCTGGTGCTCGATCCGATCCGCAAGATCCGCACCGAGCCGTACGAGCCGGATCCGCACGCGCTCTCGGTCGGGACCGGCACCGACTGGAGCGGCCTGGCCGCCGCGTTCCTCACCGAGTGGGAACGCGGCGGAAACCCGATCGCGCTGCGCAAACTCGTCAACAGCGCCCGCACCATCGCCGCCATGCCCAACGGCTTCATCCAGGGCAGCGGGCTCTACGACCTGGACACCGGCGCGTACGCCCCCGCCGAACCAACGGTCTCCGTCGGCTCACTCGGCGCGGTCTTCGGCCTCGTCGAGATCTGCAGCGAACTCGTCGACCTGCTCGACCTGCCCGACTTCACCGACGCCTGGCTGCAGTACTGCCGGCTGTACAACGGCACCGCCGCCGAGCAGATCGCCGAAACCGGCGTCTCCTTCGGCAGCCTCAACCTGCGCCAGGCCCACGCCCGGCTGACCGCCTACGCCGCCGCCAGGACCGGCAACGCGGCGCTGGCCGCCCGCGCCTGGCAGGAGTTCCACACCGGCCACGCCGGCTACCCGCGAAACCTGAACTGGCGCTCCGAACGGGTCGAGGGATCCGCGGTGCTCAAGCCGGTCGACGAGGCCGGTTTCGTCTCCACCAACGCCAGTTCCCAGTACGGCCTGGCCGCGATCCAGTGCCTGGCGCTGGTCGGCGACCACCTACCTGCTTAGGAGGATCGAATGAGAAGAAGGACGAAGCTCCTCGTCGTCACCGCCGTGACGACCCTCCTGACCGGCGCCGGGGTGCTGGTCGCCGTCGGCGCGACCGCCGCCACGACCCGGTACGAGGCCGAGAACACGCCAGCCACCTGCGACGGGACCATCGCGGCGAACCACTCCGGGTACTCCGGCACCGGGTTCTGCGACACCAACGGCGCCACCGGGGCCGCGGCCCAGTTCACCGTCAGCGCGCCCAGCGCCGGCCCCGGCACCGTGGACATCCGATACGCCAACGGCGGTGCCGCCGGCCGACCCGCCGACATCAGCGTCAACGGAACGGTGGTGCAGGGCGGATTCGCGTTCGACGGCACCGGCGGGTTCAACCGCTGGGCAACCAGGACGCTGACCGTTGCGCTGAACGCCGGCAACAACACCATCCGGCTCGCCGCGACGACTGGCGGCGGGCTGGCGAACATCGACTACCTCGACGTCACGACGGGCGGCACGGCCCCACCGCCCGCCGGCGCCCGTCGGATGGAGAGTCTCGGTCGTGGCGTGGTGGCCGTGCGATCGAACAACACCCAGGTGCTGGTCGCCTGGCGGCTGCTCGGACTCGACCCGGCCGGCATCGGCTTCAACGTGTACCGCTCCACCGGCGGCGGCGCGGCCGTCAGGCTCAACTCGTCCGTGCTGACCGGCGGAACGAACTACACCGACACCACCGCGAACCTGGGCCAGCCGAACACCTACCACGTACGGTCGGTGATAGGCGGTGTGGAGCAGGCGCCCAGCGGGCCGTTCACGTTGACCGCCAACCACGCCACCGAGCCGGTGGTCCGGGTGCCGCTGCGCGCCGGCGGCGCCGTCAAGTTCGTCTGGGTCGGAGACCTCGACGGCGATGGCGAGTACGACTACGTGCTGGACCGACAGACGTCTCCGCAGACGGTCGAGGCCTACCGGGGCAACGGTCAGTTCCTCTGGTCGGTCAACATGGGCCCGAACAGCACCGACCAGGACAACATCGAGGGCGGCTCTGCCACCATCGACGTCGGACACAACGACGGCGTCACCGTCTACGACCTCGACAGCGACGGCCGCGCCGAGGTCGCCCTGCGGATCGCCAACGGCGTCCGGTTCGGCAACGGAACCACGTTCACCAACAGCGACAACAACCGCCAGTTCATCGCCATCCTCGACGGCACGACCGGAGCGCCCCGCGCCACCGCGCCGGTGCCGACCGACTACCTGGCCGACGGCCCCATGTACGCCCGGTTCGGCGTGGGACACCTCGACGGGATCAACCCGAGCCTGGTGGCCTTCATGAAGAACCGGATCGGCAGCGGCGACTTCAACCTCATGATGACCGCCTGGCGGTTCACCGGCTCGGCCCTGACCCAGCAGTGGAAGTGGCTGCGCGGCAACCAGAACACGCCCGACGGACACAACACCCGGATCATCGACGTCGACGGCGACGGGAAGGACGAGGTCGCCGAGATCGGGTTCGTGCTGGGCGGCAACGGCACCCTGAGGTACTCCATGGGACCCCAGGGCGTCATCCACGGCGACCGCTTCCACATCGCCAAGATGGACCCCAACCGCCCAGGCTTGCAGGGCTACGGCGTCCAGCAGGTCAACCCCAGCGGCCTACGCGACTACTACTACGACGCCGCGACCGGCGCCATCATCTGGCGGCATGTCGAGTCCGGCACCGCCGACGTCGGACGCGGCATGGCCGGCGACATCGATCCACGCCTGCCCGGCATGGAGGTCTGGGCATTCTCCGGCCTCTACAACGCGCCCACCAACCGGCTCGCCGAGCCCAACACCTCACTACAGCCATGGCCGCAACTCGGCCTCTGGTGGGACGGCGACACCACCATGGAACTGCTCAACGACGGCAAGATCGAGAAATGGAACCCGAACAGCCCCACCGCGAGCGGTAGCGTGCCCCGGCTGGTCAGCACCTGGAGCTACGGCGCGGTCAACGCGAGCCAGGGAGTCCAGCCCACGCTCGTCGGTGACATCCTCGGCGACTGGCGCGAGGAAGTCGTCTACACCAACGCCAGCTACAACGAGCTCATCATCTTCACCACCAACCAGCCGAGCAGCACCCGGCTGTACACGCTCGCCCACAACCCCGCCTACCGCAACGCCATGACCCTCAAGGGCTATATGCAGTCGCATCACGTCGACTACTTCCTCGGTGCAGGCATGAGCACGCCTCCCCGACCGAACATCACGTACCCGGTGCGGTGAAGACGTCGTAGACGCTCCACGGCGGGAGGCATACCAGGGTCGGGGCCCGGATGTCTCCCGCCGCGGAGCGGGTCCGCCAGCGAGAAGCCCCGCCGGAGTCACCAGGACGGGCCGGCCGAGCGGCCCGCTCTCGACGGACGCGGGACGGGCCGACCGGGCACTACGCCGACGGCTTTCTCCGGGTCAGCAGCCAGCGCAGAATCCCGCTGTCCTCGTACGTCGGTCCGAACGCCGCGTGGTAGTCAGGCAGCGAGAAGGCATCGTCCTCGTACTCGGTGTAGTGCACCAGATCGGCAGTCTGCTCCGGGGTCTTCCCCCGCCCCGCGTACGCCTCCCGCAATGCCGCGGCGGAGCTGCGTGCCCCGGCGACGTTGAGCAGGTGGTCGTGCACACCGTGCGTGATCCAGAGCGGAATCTCGGCGTTCGCGATCGCGGTCGCCTGCTCCGCGCCGACCTGGAAACCGCCGGTCACCAGTCCCGCGGCGAATAGGTCCGGACGTTTCGCGAACGCCTCCCACAGCAGCGTGGAGCCGTAGGAGACGGTCGTCGCGTACACCCGTCGGGTGTCCACGCCGAAGTCGCGGACGAACTGGTCGAGCAGCTTGACCAGCAGGTCGGCCTCGGCGGCGGCACCGACCCGCTGGTTCTGCGGGGCCAGGACGATCACGTCCTCACTGCTGCCGGTCCAGCTCGACTGCAGCCACGCGGTCGCGGGGATGTCGGCCGCGATCTGGACCCCCAGGTTGTCTCCGTCCCAGCCCATGCCGTGGCCGGGCAGGACGACCACGAGCGGATACTTCCTACCGGGCTGGTAGTCCTTGGGCAGGTGGTAGTGGTATGGCAGCACCATCCCGCCGTTCAGGAACGAGCCGTATGTGAACTCGTCGACGAGCAGGTTGACCGGCTTCTCGGTGACGCCGAGAGAGCGGTGCGGCGCGGCTTTGGCAAGCAGCGGGCCCTTACCCGACCCCTTCCCCGGTTGGCCGTGGACGTCCTTCCGCTGCACCACCCGGGTCGGGAGATCCGGATTCACCTTCACCGTGCAGAGGAACGTCGGGCACTTGGAGACGATGACCGTCCATCCGCCGGGATCGGTGGGAGCCAGCTCGACGATGACGTACCTGCCCGGCACGGACCGGTGGTCCGGGCGGGTCGTCGGTGCACTGTTGGTGTAGGTGTGCGTGACGGTCCGGTCGGCCAGCTTCGGAAGATCCTCGATGGGGTTGAACCGGAAGTTGTAGATGGTGTCCGACACTCCGAACGTCCGGTTGTCCACCATACGTGGGTTGACCGTCGCGGCGTACTCGACCGCTACCGCGGACACCTTCTGTCCGTACGTATAGACCGTGGTGATCGGCGTGACACTCCGGACGCCCGTCTGCGAGCTGCCCCGGTCGGCCAGGCTTCCGTACGCCGTACCGGAAGAGGCGAGCGCCAGCACGGAGACGAGCGTGACGACCACCCCTCTTCGTAACCTCATCCAGATCCCTCCCTAGCGGACGCGGCCCGCCCGGCCGGCGCAGCCGGCCCGACACAGCGAACCCCGCACTGGCGGCTGTCGGGGAGGCGCGCCGCTAAATTGATTTAGCAGGAGGATGCGCGTTGCCGATCGCCATGTCAAGGGGAAGGACGACATGATCCTGAACCTGAAGTACCCGCGGGCCCGCCCCGGCGATGCCGCTGGTTCGGATGTGCCCAGCCACCCGCCCGGTCAGCCCTGAACCGGGGCCGTGTCATCATCTATGCCGACAAGCGGAGTGACGGTTCTGATCGGACTCACTGGATACCTGGATGATGATGCAGGAACAGCACCCGCTCCTCGATTCCGACGGTCGCCAGGCCGCCGCGCCGTCCGCCCCGCCGGGCCGCTTCGACGGACTGCGGCGGCACCGAAGGTGGCTGTTCGCGCTCGTCGTGGTCGCGTTCCTCGTCCAGATGGCGGTCGCGATGGTGAGCACCGCCGTGCAGCAGACCCCGACCATCGACGAGCCCGTGTACGTGGGCACGGCAATGGTCTACCTGCGGGAGCACAGCCTGCGGTACAACCCCGAGCATCCGCCGCTGGGGAAGCTGATCATCGGGGCCGGTCTGGTCTTCAGCGGCGCACGCCTCGATCCGGCCTACACCGGTAACCAGGGGCAGGTCGGGCGGCATCTGCTCTACGAATCCGGCAACGACCCCGGGCAGCTGATGCTGCTGGCGCGGCTACCGATGATCCTGTTGACGCTGCTGTTCGGTCTGGTCGTCTACCTGTTCGCCGCCGATCTCGTCGGCCGGGCGGGCGGGTTGGTGGCGCTCGCCCTGTACACGTTCTCGCCCGACATCATCGCGCACGGGTCGTTGGCCACGCTCGACGTCGCCACGTCCGGGTTCCTGCTGACGTCGATCTGGATGCTGTGGCGCGCCCGGGAGAGACCGCTGCGCTACCTCCCACTCGCAGGCTTGGCGATCGGCGCCGCCATGGCCACGAGGATGAGCGCGCTCGCGGCGGTACCGCTACTACTGCTGCTGGTCGTCATGTCCGTCTGGTACGCCGGCCGGAGGAAGGACCTCGGCAGGCGCGAACGGGCTCGGCTTCTCGCGATCGGCGTGGCGGCGGCGATCGGCGTCGCCCTGGTCGCGGTCGTCGTGGTGTGGGGCACGTATCTCGCCGTCGATCCCCGGTTGGGCTGGGTGACTCCGGACAACATGCGGGCCCTCCAAGGGTTGCGTGGACGGGCCTTCGAGTGGCTGCCGTTTCCGGAGCCGTACCGGGACGGGATGCGCATCCAGGTCCGTTTCGAGCGGAGGACATTCCACGGCTTCCTGTTCGGCCGGCACTACCGAGGCTCGTTGTGGTACTACCTGCCGGTCGCGTTGCTGGTGAAGACGCCGCTCGGCGCCCTCGCGCTGTGGCTTGCCGGCAGCGTGGCGATGGTGACGGTAAACCGGCTGCGGCCCGCGGTGCCGTACGTGCTCATCCCAACGGGGGTCCTGTTTGCCGCAGCCGTGACCGGGTCCCGCGACTTCGGCACCCGGTACGCGATCTTCATGCCGATGTTCCTGGCCGTCGCGGCCGCGGCCGTGGTCGCTGCCCGCTGGCGGTGGGCAGCCGCCGTGACTGCGGCGCTGGTCCTGTTCGTCGCGATCTCTTCGCTGCGCACCTACCCCTACTACCTGCCGTACTCCAACGAGGCGTTCGGCGGGCCGTCGAAAACCCACCTGCACCTGCACGACTCGAACGTCGACTGGGGTCAGGACCTGGGGCGACTGGCCGACCGCCTCCGGCAGCGGTACCCGGGAGAAAAGGTATGGCTCGTCTACAAAGGCGGCGGCGCACCGTCCTACTACGGAATCGCCGCGAACAACCCGCTCAAGGTCCCCCCGAGCGAGGTCCACGGGTTGCTCGTCGTGTCAAACAGTCGACTCGCCAGGCGCGACCGCCCGCTGATGACGCTGATCGAGGGCAGCAGGCCCATCGACGAGGTCGGTCACTCGATCACGATCTACCGCCGGCCGTAACGCGGGCAGGATCGGTGAGTGCTCAGGGGTGTGGCCGCTGTACCTGCTCGAAGTGGAACTCGCGAATGAAGCAGTCTCGTGGTTGGCCGACCGCGAAAAGCACGCAGTCGATGACCGACCGCGCGGTGAGGTCGCCGTTCACGTGTCGCGGCCCGTCCTGAACGAAGTCCGGCGGAAACAGGGAAATCACCCGGATTCCTTCTGGTCGGAGCCGGTGCGACAGGATCTCAGCGAGCCCGGCATGGGCATGCTTGGCGGCGTAGAACGCTGGATGCGCGGCAGAATGACGGTGCCCCACCTCGCCGCACGCCGAGATCATGTTGACGATGTCGGGCCGCGACGATGCTCGCAACAGCGGCAGCAAATGTTTGGTCAACAGCACGGTGCCGGTCCCGCCCGCAGCCATCACGCTTTCGATCTTGTCGTCCGAAGAGTCTCCCAGGTCGTCACCTTCGATGTATGCGGCACCATTGTTGATCAGCACATCGAGGTGTGTCGTCCGGTTGGCCAGGGCCGTAGCGAACGCGCGCACCGAGTCCGCTACGGCGAGGTCGCAGCGAAACGCATCGGCCCGACCTGGCCCCCGCTGACTGATCGCGTGCGCGACATCCTCGGCGGCCGCCAGGTCGCGGGCCGAGAGGAAGATCTGCGCGCCGCGCTCGCCGAAGGCTTCGGCCAGCAGCCGTCCCGTGTCACGTGCGCCGCCCGTGATAGCGACGCGGAGACCGTCCAGATTCATGGCCGACAGTGAAGCATCTGAAGCCTGGTTGAGGTCAAGGCGTGTCGGCTGGGCGCCGCCGATCAGCGGCTACAGATGTGCGTACGCGATCGAATGCTGAAGATCAACGTCTCAGGCTTCGCTCCGCTCGTTGCCGGACGACGGGGTCCGGATCAGTCAGTGCCGCAAGGCAACGCTCACGGTGACCTGGCGCTCCAAGCTGGCGAAGCAACTCGATGGAGATCTCGCGGCGCCGAGGGCTTGTGTCGGAGAGGCCATGGCGCGCGAGTTCGTTTACCGCCTTGGCCAGCTGCGATGATCGGGTCGCGACGACTCGAAGCGTGGACATTGCCGCGCCCTGTACCGATGAGTTCCTATCCGCCAGGCACTCTGTCAGAACCTGCAGAGTCGAGTCGTCAATCACTCGGATGGCGCGCAGTCCAGTCAATGCCGAGCACCTGACGGAAGCTCGGCCGTCGCGCGCGGCGGCGACAAGTGCCGATACCGCACGGTCGGGTTCGACCTGGACAAGCGCTCTGACCGCCGCCTCGCGCACGGCGTAGTCCTCGTCTGTGATGGAAATGGTCAACACTGGAACGGATAGCGACGAAGGCAGGGCACACAGACCGCGAACTGCCCTGATTCGAACCTTGGGGACGGTGTCATCCGCTGCCCGCACGAGCGCCGATGCGATCATCTCGTGCTCAGCGCCACGCGGCCGGAATCGGCGCACCATTGTTCCCAGACCTGTGATCGCTGCACGCCGCTCTGCCTCGACGCTCGATGTCGACCGGCGCAACAGGTCCGCCACCTCATGGCCGAGGTCCCCGTCAAGTCCAACCATTCCCCCATCGTCCCAGCTGTGAAGGCTCCGCAGCCATCCTGATCTTGACATGACCGTGCCCCACACGCCGGCCGGAGCTGTCACCCTGTGACCTGTAGCCGACCCGTCACCGCGCCCGCTCGGCGGCAGATCGGGATGCCACCCGCGCCCCGCCAGGCTCTGATCTTGCAGGCTCTGATCTTGCATGCGACACCTCACCCGAATGGCTCGGGCGGATGAGGAAGACTGGTGGGCATGGCTGATCTCAGCGACCCGAAGGCCGCGCTGCACCATTACCTTCAAGCGACTCGGGACGACCTTATCTGGAAGCTCGACGGGCTGAGCGAACGCGAGGCCAGACTGCCCCGCACCGCGACCGGCAACAACCTGCTGGGAGTCCTCAAGCACTGCCTCAATGTCGAAGCCGGCTACTTCGGGCCCACATTCGGGCGCGAGTTCCCGACGCCTCAGGACCTGGTTCCCATGCAGGCGTTCGAGGAGGACCCGCAGGCAGACTGGTACGCGGGAGAGGGCGAGACGAAGGAAGGGCTGATCGACCTGTATCGCCGCGTGGCGGTGTTCGCGGACCAGACGATCGACCAGCTACCCCTCGACGCGCCAGGGCAGGTGCCGTGGTGGCGGCCAGATGGACAGGACGTGACGCTGCACAGGATCATGATCCACGTGACCTGCGACCTCGCCCGTCACGCCGGTCACGCCGACATCATGCGCGAGCAGCACGACGGCGCGATCGGCTTACAGCGGGAGAACAGCAACATCCCCCACGACCATGACTGGCCGGCGTACGTCACCAGGCTGACGAAGCTCGCTGACCGGTTCGGATAGCCGTGCCGGACGTACCAGCGCCGCCGCGTCCCGTCGCCGGCCGGAGCGGAAACCGGCAAGCAGAGTCCACGAACGCCACCAAGCCGATGCCGGAGCAGTTGCCGGTGGGCGTGAGCTGGCGAAGTACCCTGCCGGCCGTGCTGGACTGGATTGGCGGGCCCGGTGTCGCAGAAGCGCTCCAACGCGCCGACGACCAGCGGTACGTCGTGATGTGGCCCGACTCGCACAAGGCAAAGCAGTTGCGGCGTACCTGGCGCAGACAGGCGCAGCAGGCGAACGGAGAGCCCGGGTAGGCCCGCACGAGCCGGCGGTTCCTGAGCCCTGTCCGCCGAACCTCCCAGGTTACGCGAGGCCGTCGACCACGCTGAGGAGGGCGAAGGCGGTCTCGTGAACGAGTTGGGTTCGTGGACCTCCGGCGGGACCCGCGCCGGTGCGGGCCCCGCCGGAGGGCCGGGACTCTCAGTTCCCCACGCCGAGGCTGGACATGAACGCGGACGGGTATCGGTCGCCGCGCGCCGCGCCCGGCGGCACCGCCTGCCGGACTCGTCCAGCGGTTGCAGGCCGCAAGCGCCGACTTCCGGCGACTCTGGGCCGAACACGAAGTGGCGGTCCGCCGCATCGACCGCAAGACCATCGTGCACCCACGGATCGGCCGCCTGCTCATGGACTGCGAAACCCTGGTCACCCCCGACCTGGGCCAGCAACTGCTGGTGCTCAGCCCGGCCGACGCCGAGACCCGCGAGCGGCTTGACCTGCTGCTAGTTCTCGGCATCCAGGAGTTCCCCATGGCGGCTACGGACACGACCGTACGGTGACCCGGTAGGCGGTGATGGCCTGGCGGGCCCACTGCCAGACGGCCCCGATCGATCCACCGCCGGAAGCGACCTCACACGGAGCAGCGCGACGGGATCGCGTTGGCCAGGCTTGAGCTGCGCAGCCGCGGTGGTGATCCCGCGACAGCGTCATATATCGATGATCTTTGATGGATGGACCCGCGTCGGTTGCCGGATGTCCGCCGGCGGCCGGCCGGGGACGCTGCGGCGTTGACGGTGTCGCCCACGCCCCCTTCCGGCGTCGTCTGGTTTCCGGCGTACGGCGACGCGTCGCCGCAGGCCGTTTCACCCAACCGCAACCCCTATCTCGAAGGAGTGGCCATGTCCCCCAGGTCGACCCCGATCCTGTTCCTGCACGGCTCCTGGCATGGTGCCTGGTGCTGGACCGAGGTCATCGCCCACCTCGTGCCGTACGACCGCCCGACCCTGGCGGTCGACATGGCCGGGCACGGGCTGCGCGCCCGTCGGCCCGAGTGCCTGAGCATGCGTCCGTTCGATCCGGACGCGCTGGCCACCGAGGTCTCGCCGGTGGCGGAGGTGGACCTCGACCAGGCGGCCGAGTTGCTGATCTCCCAGATCGAAGGGCTCGGCCGTGGCGCTCCGGTCACGGTGCTGGCCCACAGCATGGGCGGCGCCGTCCTGACCCGCGCGGCGCAGCAGGTTCCCGAACTGGTGGCGCACGCGGTGTACCTTGCCGCGATCATGCCCGGTTCCGGCAAGGCGGCCGATGGGTACTTCGCGCTGCCGGAGAACGCGGACGCGCTGGTCCTGCCCGCCCTTCGGGGCGATTCCGGGGTGACCGGGGCGCTGCGGCTCGACCTCGCCTCGAACGACCCCGCCTATCGGCAGCGGCTTCGCGAGGCGTTCTACGGCGACGTCGCCCCGGTCGTCGCCGACGCCGCCCTGGGCCTGCTGACCCCGGACGCCCCGGTCAGCATGATGCGCGGCACCACCCGGCTGACCCGCGACGGTTGGGGCTCCGTCCCCCGCACGTACGTCGTCTGCACCCGGGACATGGCGATCCGCCCGGCCCTCCAGCGGGTACTCATCGCGGAAGCCGATGCCGCCTTCCCGGAGAATCCCACCTCCGTCGTGACGCTGGAATCCGCACACGCGCCGTTCCTGTCCGTGCCGGGCGACGTAGCGGAGATCGTCGGAAAACTGGGCTGAGCCACGGCTCGGCCGGGGAGAGAGCAACCGAGGTCGCGACCGCGACCGCGCAGCGAATCGGGGCGCCCCGCAGGTCGCTTTCGCGACCTGGGGGGCGCCCCGATCTCTGGTGGTCAGTTCGCCGGACCGACCAGCTTCCACGGCTCATGGTCGGCGTCCGGTCCGGTACCCGGGACGTTGCCCTGGGTCCACCACTTGGCTTGCCAGACCATGCCGCCGTACTTCACGGTGGTCTGTTCGATCGGCTGGGTCGCCGGGTTGTAGACCTTGCTCGCGTCCCATGCCGGGGCGGAGCAGCCGCCCGTCGGTGGAGGCGTCTGCGACGATCCCCGGTTGTGCTCCGACAGGAGCGCGAACCGCTGGGTGCCCACCGTGAGCGCGGTGTTCACCGGTCCGGTGGCCGGGAGGTAGTAGATGATGGGGATGTCCAGGATCTTCCCCGGTGGGATGATCTGGCAGTAGTCCAGTTTGACGCCGACCCGGTGGAAGTCGCCGCGCAGGCCGCCGCCGGCGTTGGGGCCGGTGTGCCCCGCCTCCACCTGCCACTTGCCGCCCTGCTCCCACGTCTGCCAGTTGCCGTCCTTGACCAGGGGCGGTGTGGAGGTGGGCAGGTCGAAGCGGAGCGCGACGTCCTTGCCGCCGCCGATGGTGACGCCCGTGTTGTTGGTGATCCGGAGCGCCGGCTGCATCGGCCACAGGTCCGTGGCCGTGGACCCGTACTCCACCAGGTCGACCGTGACGTCGATCGCCGCCGACGGCATCGTCACGGAGCTGCCCGTGTTGCGGCTGCCGCCGTACGCTCCCACGCCAGCCAGCCGCTGGTGCAGCTTGTTGGTCATCGTGTAGCCCAGGCGGCAGGGATTCTGGCCGGTCACGTTCGCCGGGCAGTCGTAGTCGCCGCCGAGCTCCCAGATCATCACGCCGCCAGCGCCTTTGTCGATCACGTAGTCGGCGATCGCGTCGACGCCCCCGGTGTCCATCGTGGACAAAAACACGTTCTTGCTGTCGTTCCACAGCCAGGAGGACTTCGTGGTGTCGTCCCAGTGCCGGACGTACTCCCCCTTGATCTCGTCGGAGGGGTCGTCGTCCGGGGTCAGCCCCACGTTGTTCGCGTACCCGGGCATGACGTTGTTCTCCAGGTTCTTGGCGTGCCACATGGGGCTGACGCCGGCACCCAGTTCCTCGCCCTCGGCCGTCTTGTCGTGCCAGATGTTGTCGATGCCGACGGCGCCGTTGCCGCACGGCCGCACGATGCCGGTGCCGGGTGGGCAGTCGGTTCCCGCCGACGTCCCCCACATGCCGGACTCACCACCGTTGACGCCCCGCCAGCCCCGTGTGTAGTAGGGGGTACCGATGTTGATCCGCCCCGCCTGCATCGCGCCGCGCAGGTAGTGGAAGGCCCAGTCGGTGTTGAAGTAGCCGAGGCCGTCGTACTCCGGGGTCTCGTAGAGGTCCTTCAGCTCGACGTCCCTGCCATCGTCGTAGAGCGGGGCGTTGGGGCCGACCACGTCGTTCCACGTGCCGTGGAAGTCGTACGACATCAGGTTGGTGAAGTCCTGGTACCGCAGGGCCTTCTGGTTCGCCATGCCGCGTACCAGGTAGCCCGACGCCGACGACGCGGACGTCACCAGGTAGTACCTGTCGTCCGCGACAGCGGCCCGGTCCAGCTTCTCGCGCAGCGTCTTCATCAGCGCGGCGTAGCTGGCCGGCAGTCCCGGCCGCCGGGACCGCGCCGCGTCCCAGTCGTTCGGGTTGCCCGTCTCGTCCAGCACGGTCGGGTACTCGTAGTCGATGTCCACCCCGTCGAAGCCGTACTCGCGCAGGAAGTCCACCGCGGAATCCGCGAAGGTGTTGATCCCGCCCTGGTTGACCGTGCCGTCGGCGTTGGTGGTCATCGCGTAGAAGCCGCGGGACTCGGCCCAGCCGCCGACCGAGATCAGCGTCTTCACGCGTGGATGCAGCCTCTTGTACTTGGTCAGCAGGTTGAAGTGCCCCTGGTACCCCAGGCTGGGATCCATCTCCGCGCCCGGTATGCCGGGCCAGGTCATGCCGATGGCCGGGTTGGTCGAGCCGGCGGCGCCCACGGAGATCCGGTTGTTGTCGATGTGTGCGAAGGCGTAGTTGATGTGCGTCACCTTCGACCACGGGATGTTCTTGACCAGGTAGTACGGCATCCCGTCGGCGCCGGTGCGGCCACCGTTGAAGTAGCCGATCACCCGCCGGGACCGGCCCTGGCCGAGCCACTCCCGGCCCTCGGAGTCGTAGACCTCGCAGTACGGGGTGTCCACGCCCGCGGTCGGCGTCAGCCCGTCCGGCCGGCAGGTGTGGTGAGCGCCGGTCGGCGGCTTGACACCGCCGTCGTCGCCACCGGTGTGCACCTCCATCGGGTCGCCCAACCCGCCGTTGCGCACCGGGTCGGGCGGCGTGACGCTGTTGTAGGCGTTCCAGCGGTAGTCGAGGTCGGCGGCGTCGGGCCGGCCTGGCCAGTCGAAGTAGTTGTGCACGAGTTCGGCCGGGTTGGTGGCCAGGTATCCCCGTCCCGGGAGGTCGTCGCCGTCGTCCCAGGCCCACGCCGGGTTGGCGGAGTCGGTGGGGCAGGCGCCCGGCGCCGGTCCTACCACCCCGCCCTCGCCGCAGGCGTTGCCGTACGGGTTGCCGCTGTCGTCGCCGGCGAAGTTGTCCGGCTTGGCGAACAACGTCGTCAGGTTCCGGTTGTTCCACATGCCGTCCGGGGCGAAGATGTCGATCAGGGTGTACTGCACGTCCCGGTCGTTGGGCCCGTCGGGCACCTCGGCGGTGGAGCCGGGGTAGTAGAGGATGCCGTCGCCGTTCCGGTACTGGTCGCCGAGGTCCGTGGAGGGCGTCCGACTGGCACCCATGGCCCACGCGGCGTGGGTGCCGGCCTGCTGGGCCGTCCACGGACGCTGATGACCATCGTCGTGCGGGCTGCTCGTCGTCGCGATCACGCCGTCGACATCCTCGGCGCCGCTGGAGAAGTCGCTGCCTTCGGGCACCCAGGAGAAGAAGTTGCTGTGCGACACGGTGATGACGGCCTTGAGCGTGCCGTGTGCGGAGCCGTCGTTGGCCACGACCACCAGGGCGCCTTCGGCGTCGTTCTCGTGCTCGGTCGCGTCCTCCTCGTAGTCGTCGAGAGCGCCGTCCGCCCAGTCGCGCGGGTGGAAGTACATGTAGATCAGGTAGGTGAAGCTCGGCGTCTGGACCACCGAGTAGTACACGTGGGCCGCCAACGGGTACTCGCTGGCGTTCTCCCAGTTGTTCCGGCCGTTGAGGTCGCCGTCGAAGTCGTACGACGTGATGTAGTCGGACTCGCCACCGAACGAGGTCTCGCCGGTGGTGTCGACGTCCTGGAAGTGGACCGGCGCCCACCACCGGGCGAGTTCGGCCCGTTCGGCGGCGGTGGACGGGATCGTCGTCGCGGCCGCGGCGGGACGGGCCGGGCCGACGGCCCCGGAGACGGCCAGCAGGGCGAGGACGAACAGCATGGCCAGGGATCTCGGAGGCACCCAGGCGGCCAGCGGCCGGCTGGCTCGTGAACGGTGGACGACGACTCGCTGAGAGCGTCCGTCGAGTTCAACGCGGACGACGTGCAGGGGGTTGATATTCATCGCCATCGCTATAGCGTGCCCGGCCCCCCAACGGTGGACATCGGGCAACCGACGCGGCTCTATCCATCGATGTACGTCAATGCATGGACCTCCCGGGCGATTTCCACACGGCTGTGCAGCTCCAGCTTGGCCAGTACGCGGGAGACGTGCGTCTGCACGGTACGCCGGGACAGGAACATGGTCGACGCGATGTCCGGTGTGGACCGGCCCTCGGCGATCAGCAAGGCGACCCGGCGCTCGGTGTCGGTCAACGCCGTCCAACCGCCGACGGCGCGCGGCGTCCGGGCGCCCGGAACGCCACGCCGGATGCCCCGCCGCCGCAGCCGGGCGTCGGTGCGGCGGATGTCCCAGGTCGCGCCGAACCCGGCGTAGAGCTCGACCGCCTCGTTCAGCGCGGCGCGGCACGCGGCGGTGTCCCGGTCGGCGAGCACCACCGCGAGATCCTCCAGCGCGCCCGCCAGATCGACGGCCGGACCAACCGCGCGGTAGTGGGCCACCGCCGCCGTCACCAGGGCCGGATCGTCGCCGAACAGCCCCTCGCAGCGCAGCCGGGCGGCGTCCGCGCGCCACGGCTCCGCCTCGGTGGCGGCCTCACGCCGGCTCACCTCCACCGCACTCCGGGCGGCAGCGCGATCATCGGCGGCGACCGCGACCCGTACCAGGTCCGGCAGCCACTGGTGGATCAGCGTCATCTCGCCCGGACGCCGGTCCAGGATCTCGCCGAACGTGGACACGGCGAGCCTGAGTGCGCCGTCCCGCTCGGCGGCCAACGCCCGAGCGGCCAGCAGGAAGTCCCGGTTCTCCCGGTCCGCGGGGGTCTCCACCGGGAACGCCGAACCGGCCGCGAAATGCTCGGACGCGGCGGTCCGGTTCTCCCGCCGGACGGCGAGGAGGGCGGCCACCCCGTGCCGCAGCACCGTGGGTCCCCGCTCGCGCAGTCCGGCGTACGTGATCCCGGGCCCGTCCTCGTCGACCGAGTTCAGCTCCGCGATCGCGTCGTCCCACCGCCCCGTCCAGTACAGCAGGACCGCGGCCGTCACCCCGGTCGCCGCGCCCACCGCGTTGCCCGGCTCTCGGGCGACCTGGCGGGTCAGCCGCTCCGCCGCCTCGGCGTCCACCCACCGGCACAGGTTCTGCAGGGTGAACACCCGGGCGTGCAACGCGAACATCCGCACGTCGGCGTGGTCCGGTTCGTCGCCGAGCACCCGCAGCGCCCGGTCCACCCGCTCCAGCGCGGACCGGTGCCGCCGCCGGACCGACTCGGTCATCCACAGATCCGTCAGCGCGTACCCGATGGCGTAGGCGTCGCCGGACAGTTCGGCCGTGCGCAGCGCCTCGGCCGCCGCGGCATCGGCCGCCACCAGGTCACCCCGGCTGGCGCGCAGCGCCATCGCCGACGACGCCAGCAGCCGGGGATGCCAGGAGCCGAGCTGCCCCGGCCGCCCGAAGACGTCCCGTAGCGCATCGAGGGCCTCGTCGGTGTGGCCGCCACCGATCAGCGCGCGGGTGAGCACCCAGTACATCTCACCCCGGTCCTCCGGCCCGGTCGACACCGCGATCGCCCGCCGGGCGTGCGACGCCGCCTCCTCGTGGCGGCCCATCCCGAGCAGGATCCGGGCAAGCGCGGCGAGCACCGGCGCCTGGTCCCCGGCCGCCGACGGCGACCGGCCGAGCTCCCGTCGCAACAGCGTCGCCGCGACATCGGGAGCGCGCGCGGCCACCGCGGGCGCCGCCGCCAACAGCCAGCCGCGGACCCACCGGTCGCCCAACTGATCCGCGGCGAGCAGTTGCTGCGCGACCGTCAGCGGGTCACCGTCCGCGTCCGCGAGCACGCGCGCCGCGTCGAGATGCAGAGCCGCGCGTACGGGCATCGGCATGCGTTCGTAGAGTGCCTGCCGGATCAGGGGATGCCGGAACGCCATCCGCGATCCCGACCGCACCAGGATCCCGGCCGCGACGGCGTCCCCCAGGCCGTTCGACAGCACCGGCACCGGCTCCCGCACGAGCGTGGCAAGCTCGGTCACGGCGAACTCGTGACCGAGCATCGCGGCAGTGTCGAGCGCCTGGACCGCCAGGTCGGGCACGAAGCTCAACCGGCCGCTCAGCGCGTCCGCCAGGGACACCGGCACCCGGTCGGCCTCGTCATCGGGCAGGTCGGCGACGCCGCCCCGTACCCGGATCATCCGCTCCCGCAGCAGCGCCTCGACCAGTTCCCACAGGTGCAGCGGGTTGCCCATCGCGGCGGCCACCCAGCGGGCGAGGTTGGGGCCTGGCCGGCCTCCGACCAGCCTGGCCACCAACGTGGCCGTGTCGGCGTCGGTGAGTGGTTCGAGTGTGATCACGGTCTGGTCGCGCCGGCTGACCACGGTACGGACATTGACCACCTCGGGCCGGCGCAGGACTGGACCGCACACCCCCACCAGCATCAATGGCATCTGCTCGACGGCCAGGCAGAGGCGCTGCCAGACCGTCACCGACGCCGGGTCCGCCCACTGCAGGTCGTCGATCACGAGCACGGTGGGTACCGCCGTACACAGCTCGTCCACCAACGCGACCAGCATCTCGGCCGCCGCGGCGTAAGCCACGTCGAAATCGCGGAAGAGCCCCGGGCCGCGCCTGAGCAGGAATTCCGCGATCTCGGCGCGCCGCCGGTCGGGCGACCGCACCCGGATGCCCAGACAGCTCGTCATGACCCCGAGCGGCGAACGCTGCGACAACTGGTCCGCCGTACCCCACAACACCTGGCAACCGAGGCCATGGGCCGCGGCGATACCCGCCTGGACGAGCGTGGACTTGCCGACGCCCGGCTCGCCCTCGACCCAGATCGCCGAGCCCCGCCCGCGCGCCAGCTCACCGACGGCAGCGGCCAGCAATCCCAGCTCCTGGTCGCGCCCCACGAGGCGGTCCGGATCTGTCACCGCACCCCCGTCCCGTACTGCATCGTCTCGGCGATCGTCGGGCCCGATCCGGGCCGCCGCCGCACCCGGTACGGCACGAGCACCCGCTCAGCCCGGCCACCTCACGGCCAGTTTGGAAGAGACCTCGACCCGACCGGGTCAGAGCGGACTCGTACCAATAACTATCGTCGTCAATGTGAGCTCGCCGAGATCGGGCCGTCCGGCCACCGGATAGTGGAACGGCCGCGGCGAGGGTTTCGGCGGCGCTCGCCCTGCCGATGCCGCCGGACCCGCCGCTGATGAGCGCGACGCGTCCGGCGTTGTTAGCCATGACCTGAGCCCTCGATAGGATGTGGACTAACAGTTCACATACGACGGTACGCCGAAATGGACTAGCCGTCCATAAGTGAGGTGGCGAATGTCCGAGAGCCCTGCCCCACGCCGGGGCCGAGGTCGCCGGCCTGCCGCAGAGGTACGCGCCGAGGTGCTCACGGCGACCGGACGCATCCTGCTGCGAGACGGCATGCAAGCGGTCACGTTCGACCGCGTGGCGTCGGAAGCGGGATCCAGCAAGACGACCCTCTACAAGTGGTGGCCGACGCCCGGTGCGCTCGCGGCCGAGGCCTACTTCGCCCAGAGCCGACGGGTACTGGAGTTCCCCGACACCGGCGACGTGCGCGCCGACCTGGTCACTCAGCTCGGCGCGTTCGTCCGATGGCTGAAGGACGAAGGCGCGGAGAAGCCCGTATCCGAACTCGTCGGCGCCGCCCAGATGGACCCGAGCCTCGCCCGCGCCTGGTCGGAGAGCTACGCGCTGCCCCGGCGCGAGCTCGCCCGGGAGCGTCTGCGCATCGCTCAGCGACAGGGTCAGTTGCGCGAGGACGCAGACCTCGACGTCATCGTGGACCAGCTGTGGGGTGCCTGCTACCACCGGCTGCTCGTGCTCAGGGTGCCCTTCGACGCGTCGATCGTCGAGCCCCTGGTCGACCAGGCGCTCTACGGGTCGGCACCGCCCGGAGCGGACCACCCGGAACCGGCCACTGCCCGTCAACGCACCAACTGACCCGACCCGGATTGCGCTACGACAAGGTGGACGAGAACCCATCCCCGGGCGGAGCCGGAGCAGTGCTTGGCCAACTGAGCGTCAGCGGTTGGCGGCGACGGACCGTTCGCCCTGATGGGGTGGCGGTAGCCGGCGCCGATCGCTAGGGTTCCCCGGTCGTCTTTCTTGATCTCCGGGGGCTTTTCCGATGAAATTCCGTACCTGTGCCCTTGCGCGCGCTGGCGCAGTGGTCCTGCTGGCGGCTACCGCCGCCGCACTGGGTGCGCCCGCGTACGCCGCCGGCACCGAGACCGATCTGGAACTCACCGTGGTCGGCACGAAGGTCGCCGCCAACGTTCGAGACAACCTGACGCCCTGGAAGATTGGCTGGGCGAAGATCGCCAACAAGGGCGCGAACACCCCGCGCGAGTTGTCGATCACGGCAGATCTGTCCGCCGTCGATCTCGACAAGGGTCTCGTGCTGGTCAACCCGTTCCTTCACGAGACCAGCCCGGACGCCGACTGTGGTGCCGAATCCGAGGACGGGCCGGTGATCTGGACCTGCGAGCTGAAGGGCAGCCTGATTCCGGGACCGGGTGAGACGGTCGAACTCGCGGTGTTCGCCTTCGAGCAGGCGGGGGGTCCCAGGCCGGCGTACACCTTCCCGGTGCCCTTCACCATCAACTCCCCTGACGACACCAACAAGGCGAACAACTCGAAGACCGTCGACGTCGTCTACAGCGATGAGAGCGGCGTCGACCTCGGCGTGTGGGTGCCGGACGTGAAGGAGACGCCGCTTCCAGACAGCGGAGAGTCGCGGCAGCTGCGGGCCGGCGACACGACCATCGTCTCGGGACAGGTCTTCAACTGGGGCGACATCACGGCCAACGGCGTGCGGGTCACCGTGCAGCTGCCGGAGCAGGTGACGTTCGCCGAGAAGGAGGACGAATGCACCTACAGCGCCGACAACCGCAAGGCGACGTGCGAGTACGGGACCCTGGTGCTCAACCCGAGCAGCATGAACGAGGAGGACGACTACGTCGCGGCCTTCTACTGGCCGATCATCGTCAGCGGTGACGTCGAGGCGCCGGTGACGCTGCCCGATGGTTCGTGGACCGCCGAGGCGCTCGGCCAGGCCTCGCCGAACGCGCGTAACGCCCGTGCCGCTGGCGCGCTCCCCGACAACGTGGAGATGATCAGCGCCAAGGAGGCCGGCGTCAACGAGGTCGACGCCAGCGACAACGTCGACGGGTTCGCCGTGGTGGTCTCCGCGGACGGTGGCTCCGGCGGTGGACTGCCGGTGACCGGTGTGCAGGCCGGCGTGCTCGGTGGTGTCGGCGCCGCCGTGGTGGTTGCCGGTGCCGTCCTGGTCCTGACGGCCCGCCGCCGCCGGGTCGTGCTGGTGACCCCCGGCGACGAGAAGCCGACCGCCTGACGAGGATTGTCGACCGCCTGAGGTCGTACTCCCCCGGCCCAGCGGGGCCGGTCGGGTCGTCGGCCGCTCCGGTGCGGTCCCGTCAATCGGGGCCGTTCCGGTCATCGGCGGCAAGGATTGTGTCGTAGACGGCGCGTACCTCGTCCGGAGCGACCTGGGCGAGCGCCGTGAGCCCGGCGAAAGACTCACCGTCGGTGAGCGTGAGCCGGGCGATCCGTCGGATCGCGGTGGTCGTCTCCGCCGGTCTGGGAGCCGTCGGGATTCGGGCCGCCAGCCGCTCCGCGACCTCGGTCAGGGCAGCGGCCCGCTGGGCCGGCACCTCGACAGCCCGGGCGACCCGCTCCGCGTGCTCCCACATCTCGGCCTTCAGCAGGGCTGTGACGAGAGCGCGTCGCAGCACCGTCCGGCGCCCCTGTTCCGGCACGGTCGAGGGCGCCGCCAGGACCTCCTCGATCTGTTCCGGCCGATGCGGCTGCGCCGACCCGAGCCGGCCGACGAGGGCATACGCCCGCCAGTACGGATCGGTGACGGTCTCGAGATTCGACCCGATGACGTGCCACTGGCCGGTCTCGCCGAGCCGCCTGGCCACGCGGGCGTAGTGCGCGTCTCTGGTCTCCCGATCGGGTATCCGCTCGGCGGCGACGAGCGCCCGGATGGCTGTCCTCAACGCCAGGTCCGGATGGGTCGTGCGGAGTGCTTCGAACACGCTGAGCAGCAGCGTCGGCCGGCCCTCGGGCGGTGCCGCCGGGTCGACGCGCTCCAGGACGTCGAGGAGGAGCGTGGATACCTCGCCTGCCTGCTCCGCCGGCAGCCGGGACAGGAGGAAGGCCAGGGCCCGGGCCCGTACCTCGACCATGTTGATCCGCTCGGCGACGGATCGGGCCTCCTCCCACTCACCCACTGCGGCGAATGCCCGGACCACCTCGACCAGCAGTGGTTCCCGTTCGGCTGGTTCGAGATCGTCGACGGTCTCCTGGACGATCGCCACAAACGTCCCGGCGCGTTCCAGGCTCTGCTCGGCGGCGGCCTCGGCCAGGGTGGCGAAGGTCCGCACTCGGAGCGGTAGCTGTTCGACCGTCGCCGCCATCCGTTCCGCGTCGGACCAGAATCCGAGTCTTCCCAGCTCGCTGGCGAGAGTCCGGAGAATTTCGTCACGGCGTTCGGGGTGGGGGATCGTCGGGACGCACTCGTGCGTGGCCGCCCCGAGTCGCCGCGCCTCCTCCGAGCCGGAAGTGGTGGCGCCGAGCAGGATGAGGAACCCCCGTGCCCGCCGGTACGGGTCGGTGATGTTGAGGGCGAGGTCTTCCGCCCGGCGGGTGAGGCCCCCGTCCACCAGCGCCTCGACGATCCGGAGCAGCACCATGGAGCGGTGCGGCTGCGCGATCGCGCCGATGGTCACGGGCAGTTCTCCGGCCAACCGCCCGGCCCGGTCCTGGTCGACGGCGCCGAGCGCGCGGAGCAGCTCGGTGACGACCTGCACCTGCCAGGCCTGGTCGGAGACGGTACGGGCCAGCCGCTCGGCCGACTCGGCGATCCGCCGTGCCTGGGCGGACTGCTGGTCGGACAGCGTCAGGGCGACGGTGGTCAACACGTCGGCGTGCACGTGCGGATCGTTGTCTGCGGCGACCTGTTCCGCCTCACTCAACAACCCGGCCCTGACCAGGCCGTTGCCGAGCTCACCTGCTGACTCTCGGCGCAGCCGGCCGTCACCGATGAGCCGCACGGCCCGGCCGGCCGGACCCCACAGTCCGGCGGCGCTCAGCTTGGTGGCGAGCCCGTGGAGCGCCTCGTCCCGTCGGAACATGTTCGGGAGGTTCTCGGTCAGCCCGGTCGCGGCCATGGCGATCCGGTACGCATCCTCGGGATGCTCCGGCATCAGCGCTGCGGCCAGTTCGCCCAGTAGGTCGGACCGCAGTCTCACGTCGTAGACCGCCACGGCGGCCTCCTCGGCGAGTCTCCACTGACCGGCGCCGTGCAGGGTCCGGAAAAGCGATTCCAACATGGTTTCCCGGAAGGGCCCGTTTGCCTCCCGGCCGGCGTCGAGCAGCAGTCTTCCCTCGTCCGTCGTGAGTCTCGTGCCTCCGGCGGACACCCTGGTCATCAGGGCAGTCAACGTGGTCGGCGAGAAGTCACGGCGCGCCCACCTCTGACTGAGTGCCGCGGCCAGCGCCGCCAGCACCCGGGCTCGTGCGTCCGCCCGGACGCCGTCGTTCCGGATGAGCAGCATCAACTCCGCCGCCGATTCGAGTACGCCGACCTCGCAGTGGGCGTCCACCAGGGCAGACAGTGCCGAATCAGCCTCCGCACCGATGATCACGACCGCCGCTCCGAGCCGTGTCCAGTCCCTGCTCTCGGCCAATGGCCTGAGCAGCCATCGCATGAGTTGCATCCGGCGTCGGTCGTCCGCGCTCGTCGGGGTCAGGTCGGCCGTGAAGAGTCCGGCACGGTCCATGGCTTCCAGTAGGGCGGCGTCCAGGGTTCGCCGTTGCTCGACGTCGGGCAACGCCGCCACGGCGTCGAGGGCCGGCGCGACCATCGGGATGGCCCGCTCAAGGTTGGCAGCGGCGACGACTATGGCGATGTCAACCCGAGTGCGTGCCCGCTGGTACGGATCCGCGATCTGTTGGACGAAGAACTCGTACCGGCCACCCGCGGCCGTAGCGGGCCTGCCGATGTCGGCCCACTCCGGAACGTCCCACGGGGCGGCAGTCGCCATCTGAACGGCGATCCACCTGAACAGCAGGTCCCGAAGGCCCGGATGCAGAAGCCCGGCCGCGATCTCCTCGGCCCCGACCCAATGGCGTGCGCCCGCCATTTCGGCGCCGAGCATGGCCAGGGCAGCGCCCTGGCTGTCCTGGTCCCCGATCAACAGCGCCGTCCGTCGCGCCAGCGTCCAGTGCCCGAGCGCGCTCAGCACCGCCGAGAACTCACTGAACGCCGCCGAGCGCTCTGCCGGGTCCTCGATGGCTCCGACGACGGCCGTAAGGTCGGCGAGGACCTGCTGGCCCCGGCCGATCTCCATCGGTGCCAGCGCCTTCACCAGGGTCTGGCAGATCGCGGTCCAGTCGACTGCCGAGGGGGCCCGGTCAAGCAACCGGCGGATCTCCGCCCAGGTCTCGCGGGCCCGCGCGGCGCTCGTCGACTCCGATTGGACCGCCGCCAGAGCCTCCACCCGGGCGAGGTTGATCAGGTATGCCTTCCGGCGATCCGCGCCAGCGACCAGCCGCACCAGGGACAGGCACTCGGCGGCGGTCCGTCGCGCCTGGACCAGGTCTGCCGGCGCGGCTGACCGCATCAGCTCGAGCAGCAGTCGGAGCCGCCGCTCCGGACCGTCCACCTCCCCGGCGGTCTCCTCGGCTGACGCCCACAGCCGCTCGGCGATGAGCCGTCGGGTGAGGGCGGCGATCGCGTCGGCGCGTCGGTTTGGCTCCTCGATCGCGGCGGCAGCCTCGCGGGCCAACTTCCAGAGCATCAGCGCGCCGCAGGTCTCGGCCAGGGCCGCCAGCAGGTCCGCGCGGCGCTCCGTCGGGAAGCCTGCGGCCGTGCCCAGGATCGTCGTGCCGAGCCGCTCGGCCCGCCCAGGGTCGAGCGCGGCCAGCGGCTCGATGAGCCGAACCAGGGCGAAGGGATCATCGACGAGCCCGAGCGCGGCCTCGATGTCGGCGGCCAACCGGCCGGCTGCCTGCGACATCGGATCGGCCGGACACGTGACGGCCAGGCGGATCAGGGCACGGGCCCGACCCTCCGGCTCGGCGATCGCCGACGCGAGCTTCTCGGCCCGTTCCGCCCGACCCGCCCGGCCCAGCCCCTCGACGAGTCGCTCCCGTGACTCGGCCGTCCACCAGGGATCGTCGCTCTGCTGGAGGGCGGCCTCGATCTCCGCGACCACCGCGTCGGCCCACGACGGGGCATGTTCGAAGAGCGGGGCGAGGAGCGGAAGCAGGGCGGTGGCGCGGACCTCCGGCACCGGCAGCGCCATGGCGAGTCGGGCCGCCTCCGTCCACCGGCCCGACCCGGCCCAGAAGTCGGCGAGCCCGCGCAGCAGCCACCCTCGCGACCGGTCGCCGAGTCGCTGCGTGAGCGTCTCGATCTCGCTGGCGAGTGATGCGGCCGGCGTCGAGTCGGGCATCGGTGCGACCGCCAGGAGGTCGGCCAGGAGCCGGGTCCGTAGGTCGAGGTCGTCCAGGGTCGACGCGGTCCGCACCGCTACGTCCCAGTCCCCGGTGTCGGCCATGGCGCCGACCAGTTCCACCAGCAGCCTGGTCCGAACGGTGGGGTCGGGGACGTCGGCCACGACCGCGTGGGCCTGCGCCCAGCGGCGGCGGCCCATCAGGGCGCGGATCAGGAGGAACACCGGATCGTCCTGGCCCGTCACGTCAGTCGCCGCCCGGGCCGCCCGAACGACGCGTGCGGCGACGTCCCACATCTCGCGGGGTAGGTACGTGTTGACCAGATCCGACAGCACCATGATCCGCCGTGTCGGGTCGACGATCGCCGTCGTCTGGGTGAGCGCCTCGTCGGTCGCTCCGGCCCCGGCCGCCGCTCGGGCTACCTGCGCCCGGAGACTGTCCCGCCCAGAAGCCCCGAACGCCGGCAGCAGCGCCGCCGCCTCCGCCCACCGGTGCGCGGCGACCAGTGCATCGACCAGCTCCGACAGTGTCCGCTCGTCGTGCTCGCCCGCGAGTACGACCGCCAGTTCGGTGGCGTCCCGCCAGCGTTCCGCTCCGCGAAGGACCGTGATCAACTCCGCCAGTGCGGACGACCGGGCGGGTCCGGCCATCTTCTGCACGGCCTTGGTCGCCTTGTCCAGCAGTGTGCGGTCGCGCTCCTCGTCACCGGTGCCGGTGACGCCGACCAGCCGGATGAACGCCCGTGCCCGGCGCTCGGAGTCCGCAATGGTCTCCGCCAGCGCGACAGCCCGGTCCAGCTCGCCCAGACGTGCCCAGAGCATGGGCAGGTCCACCGGAATGGCCTGGTTGCGGCTGGCCAACTGCGTCCGCCGGATGGCCAGCAGCGCCAGGGTGGCCAGGTCGGCCGACGGATCCGCCGCGAGCATCTGCTGCGCGGTGCCGATCTCGCCGAGAGCGACGACGTCGCCGTGGGTGTCGGAGAGCAGTCGCTCGTGCCGCGCCGGGTCGACGGCCAACGCCGCCAGACGCCGATGATCGCCGGTCGCGGCGAGCAGTCGCGAGTAGGGGCTGAGCAGGTACCCCGGAGTCCCCGCAGGCCAACCGCGGCTGCGGTAGCCGTCCGCCCATTCGTGGATCCGGTCGCGGTACGGGGCGAGGTCGGCGGCGAGGTGCTGTTCCGCCATCACCCGCAGCGTGTCGTGGGCGAAGAGGTAGACCTGCGGGGCCCGGCCGGAACCGGCGTGTCCGGCCCGGTGTTGCAGGCTGCGGCCGAAGACGCCGCCGAGCAGGGTGTCGAGCGCGTAGCGGGGATGACCGGTGAGGGCGGCCAGTTCGTCGAGCGACAGACCGCCACCGGCGGCGGTGACGAACGCGAGGACGTCCACCTGTCGCGGGTCGGTACTGGTCAGCCGCTGCTTCAGCTCGTACATCGCGCTTGACTGCGCGTCGCGGGCGTACCTGGACGGTGCGAGGGGCAGGACGGGGCTGTGTCGGAGCGGATGCTCGGCCGCGACATCGGCTGGGATGCCCGGGTGGGGCCGGCTGGTGACCATCACCCGGATCGCCGGATGCGGCCGCGACGGCAGCAGGGCCGCGATGCTGGGGGTGCCGGCGCTGGCCGAGGGTCCGTCGTCCTCGTCGAGTCCGTCGACGACGATCAGCAGCCGGCGACCGCGTTCCGCCGCGCGTTCGGCTGCCACTTCCAGCAGCCGCCGCCGGTCGCGGTCGCGCCCGGCGACCGAGACCGCAGGCGGTACGGCCTCCCCGGCGAGCGCCGCGCTCTGCTCGACGATCGCCTCGGTGTACGAGTCGCTGTCCGCCTGCCCCTTCAACCGTCCGGTGACGAAGAACGAGACGACGTCGACCCCGGCCGGCGGATGCAGCACCGTCCAGGCGGCCAGCGCCGACTTGCCGGCCCAGGGACCCGCCTGCCACCACAGGTAGGGCCGCTCACCGGCACAGAACCGCACCACCTCGGTCAGCTCCGCCTCACGGTCGTGCAGCCGCTCCGGTGCGATGTCGCGAACCTGGGCCAGGTAACCCTCGACGACGCTTCGGGCTGGCCGGGCAGGCACCACGTCGACCAGCGACTCCGGGGTGGCGGGCAGTCCGGTCAGCCGGCACAGCTCACCGAGCCGCTCGGCGTCGAGCTGGGCGTACCAGCCGTCGACCCGGACGGCCGCCAGCCGGTTGAGCCCGTCCGTCCGGTGGTGCCGGGAGAGCAGCCCGACGATCCGGCCGTCGACCAGTACGGCCGCCCCGGAAATGCCCTCCCACGGGGACCGGTCCGGCTCGGCGTCGTCCCGTTCGGGCGGATCGACGACGATCTCCAGGGCGCCCTCCCGACGGTTGGACAGCACCGGGATCGTCCCGATCACGTGGCACGAGTCGCGATACCGGGCAGGCGCACCGGGTGCCGCCGGATCCTCCGGATCGGTCCGCAGCTTGAACCGGGGAAAACCCATGCTGCTACAGGTCAGCACCGCATCGTCGGCGCTGATCCGGCCGAACAACGCGGCCTGGACACGGGTGGCGGACTCCGGGTGCGGCGTCGCGGATGCCGGATCCGTCCGCCCGCCGGTGCCGACCCGAAGGACCGCGACATCGGCAGCCCCGTCCGACCAGACGACCGTCGCCGCGGCGCTCCACTCCTGCGGAGTGTCCGCGTCGAACCGCAGCCGCACCGTGGCGCCGTGCGGTACGACGTGCGCGGCGGTCAGCACGGTGGTCGCGTCGAGCCGGTAACCGCTGCCCCGGCTCCGTGCGCCGTCGGAGGCGACGACCAGCACCTCGGCGACCCGGTCCGGCTGCACCCCACCCGGCCCGCCGCCGCTGGAACGCGGCACCGGTCAGCGCTCCCCCGCGGCCTCGGGTCCGGACACCATCGGTGAGCCGGCGGATCCCGCGAGTCGCGGATGCAGGGTCAACTGCACCCGCTGGGTGGAGGACCTGCCAAGGGTGCCGTCCGTACCGAGGTCGACGACCAGGAAGCGGACCTTCCCCGACGCGTTCGCCTTCCGTTCCACCGCCAGCGACACCTCGAGTTCCACCGGCCCGAGCTCGAAACGCAGCCCGTCAGCCGGCGCGGCGTCGACCGCGCTCGCCAACTCCGTCCGCAGTTCCCGGATCAACTCCGCCAACTCGATCACCGAAGGCCTCCCAACTCGTCACCGTTCGTTGTCGTACGACGACGATTGCGGAGGATACGGGAGGTGCGCAATCCAGAACCCGCCGCACGGTTGTTCAGCCGATCGGCCGGCTGACGGGGACGGCCCAGGCGGGCCGTGGCAACAGGCCCGGTACCAGGCCGACCTCGACCGCATCTTGGACGAGATCGCCTTTCCGGTACTTCGCAGGCACGGGATGCGCGTGGAGTGGGACCGCAAGCAGAGGCGAATCCGGATCACCGGCGCTCAGTGGTACGCGCCGTTGCCCCTGCCGTGGGTGTGCCTGGTTCCTGCGCCCGTCACACCCGCCGGAAGAGGGCAGCCAGTGCCTGGCCACCACCGATGCACATGGTGACGACGCCGAGCTCCAGATCGTTGCGAACCAGGTGCTTGGCCAGCCGGAGTGAGAGGATAGCGCCGGTCGCGCCGACGGGATGACCGAGCGCGATGGCACCTCCGTAGGGGTTGACCCTGTCCGGATCGAGTTTGGCGTCGCGGATCACGGCGACCGCCTGGGCCGCGAACGCCTCGTTGCACTCGATGGCGTCGATGTCGTCGGGTGTCGTACCGGTCTGCGCGAAGAGCTTGCGGAGCGCGACCACCGGGGCGTAGCCCATGATCTCCGGGTCCAGTGCACCCGTGGCGACCGCCTCGATGGCCACCAGGGGTGTCAGCCCACGTTCGGCCGCGGCGGACCGGGTGGCGAGCACGACGGCGGCCGCACCGTCGTTGATGCCCGCGGCGTTGCCGGCGGTGACCGTTCCACCCTCCTTGAAGGCCGGGCGGAGGCGGGCTAGCGCCTCCACCGTCGTGTCGGGCCTCGGGTGCTCGTCGATCGTCACCTCGACGCTGCGGCGTCCACCGGTGGTGACCGGCACGATCTCCTCGGCGAACGCCGCCCGGGCGGCTGGGGTCGCGGCGCGGCGTTGGGACTCGGCGGCGAACTCGTCCTGGTCCGCGCGGGAGACCCCGTAGCGTTCCGCAACGTTCTCCGCCGTGAGTCCCATCTGGATGTCGTAGAAGGGATCGGTGAGCATGAGGACGGTGCCGTCCACCAGGGCGCGATCGCCCAGCTTGTAGCCGGCGCGTGCGCCGAAGTCGTAGAAGGGCATCCGGGTCATGGATTCGTCACCGCCGGCGAGAGCGAAGTCGACGCCGTTCCAGCGCATCTCCATGGCCGCCGACCAGATGGCCTGGAGCCCGGACCCGCACAGCCGATTGACGGTGTACGCGGGTGTGGACACCGGAAGTCCGGCGGCGATGGCTACCCGACGAGCGTTGTAGGCGTCGGGCCCGACCTGCCCGATGCAGCCCATCACGACCTCCTCGATGGCGTCGGCAGGCACCGCCGAGCGCGCCAGCGCCGCCCTGGCGGCGACGGCTCCCAACTCGTGAGCGGGCGTGTCCTTGAACACCCCGCCGTACTTGCCGATCGGCGTGCGGGCACCGTCGACGATCACGATTCGCTGGTCCGGCCTGGTCATATCGAGATTCCTCCGTCGACGGGAAGGACGACTCCGGTGATGTATCCCGCCTCTTCGGAGGCGAGGAAGGCCGTGGCCGCGGCCATCTCGCTGGGCGCCGCGAACCGGCCGAGTGGGATGGCGGCGGCGAGCTCTTGACGCTTTTCCTCGGGAATCGAGCCGATCATTCGCGTCTCGGCGTTGGGCGAGATGGCGTTGACGGTGACACCGAAGGCCGCGAGTTCCTTGGCCGCGGTCTTGGTGAAGCCGATGATTCCGGCCTTGGCGGCGCCATAGTTCGCCTGCCCGATGTTGCCGCGCAGGCCCGTGTACGAGGTCACGTTGATGACCCGGCCGTACCCCTGCTCCCGGAACACCGGAACCGCGGCGCGGGTCAGCCGGAAGGTTCCGCCCAGGTGGACGTCCAGCACCTCGGCCCAGTCCTGGTCCGACAGCTTCCACAGTCGACGGTCCCGGAGGATGCCGGCGTTGTTGACGATGATGTCCAGGCGGCCGGCCGCCGTGATCACCTGGTTGACCAGGGCTTCGACGGCCTCGGTGCTGGTGACGTCGCAGGCGACGCCGACCGCGCCCACCTCGTCCGCCGCCAGCGCGACCGCGTCGGCGTCGGTGTCGACCAGGAACACCTTCGCCCCGGACCGGTGGAAGAGACGGGCGAACTCGAGTCCGAGCCCTCGCGCCGCTCCGGTCACGATTGCAGTTCTCCCCGCGAAGTCGAACGTCAGGTTCGGCAACTCCTGCTCCTCACGTGCGGTACTCGTTCATGATCCTGTCCGCCATGGCTAGCGCAGTTCCTCCGCCGCGTCTCTCAATGAGGTCAGGACGCGGCGGGTCTGCGGCGTGTCAGGGAGCAACGCGAGGAGCAGCGGAGAGGTGGAGAAGGTCGACTGATGGACCATGAGGCGGCGGACCCATTCCATGCCCGCCGCCAACTCGGCGACGGCGTCGGTCGCGCCGCCGCTGCGTACCCAGTTTCCGAGCGCGGATCGGTGGATCGCGTCGATGAGGGCCGCAAGGGCCATCGACTGAAAAGGCGGGGCGTCGGATGGGAGGTGATCGCGCAGGAACGAACGGGTAAGCGTCACGTACCGCTCGTGCTCGATGACCTCTCGCTTCCGCAGCTCGGGAACGACGCGCGTCAGTTTGTATCGCCGGAGGACGAGCTCGGGCCGACTGAGGAAGTCGCGCAGTGACTCCTCCGTGGCCGCGATGACCGCCTCGACCGGATCCGTATCAGGAGCGGACTCGACGAGACATCTCTCGACAAGCCTGAGGCGTTCGGTGTGGTCCGGAAACGCGAGTTCGTCTTTGCTTTCGAAGTGTCGGAACACGGTACGGCGGGACACGCTCGATGCCTCCGCGACGGCTTCGACAGTCACATTTGCGTACCCCTCCTCGAGGAACAAGGCCATCGCCGTTTCCGAGATCCGGTACTTGGTCTCGAGTATTCTCCGCGAAGTCACCGACAGGTGCCCTCTCCTGATCTGGTCTGCGCGAAGTTTGGTTCCCGCGCATTGTGAGGTTTACCGAACTCTCTGACCCTGCGCTGCGCTTGCAGCGGCTCACGGCCCGCGTCGCGCCGGGTCAGCACCGGCCGAATTGCGGCGCGACGACGTACGGCGCTGCTGCCGGGCCAGCCATTGATGCCGAACGGTACCCCAGATCCCACGGCGGAACAGCAGCACCACGAGGACGAAGACCGAGCCGGTGACCAGGTCGATGCCGTCGAAGCCGGACGACGCGAGGTAGTCGGCGAGCATCACGGCCAGGAACGCGCCCAGAATCCCTCCCCACAGCGTGCCGATGCCGCCCAGCACCGTCATCAGCACGACTTCGCCGGAGGTGCTCCAGTGCAGCTCGGTCAGCGCGACGAAACCGTGGTTGATGGCGAACACACCGCCGGCCAGGCCGGTCAGTCCGGCGGAGAGCACGAAGGCGATGATCTTGTACTTGTCCACTTCGTAGCCGAGCGCCCGTGCGCGCTGGGTGTTGTCGCGGATCGACACCAGGACGCGTCCGAACGGCGAGTGCACGATCCGCCAGGCTGCCCACATGCCGAGCAGGAGAATCGGCAAGGCCGCGTAGTAGAAGTAGAACGACTCGGTCTCCACGAGCTCGATGCCGAAGAAGTTCCGGGGCACGCCCTGGAGGCCGTTCTCGCCGCCGGTCAGATCGCTCCACTGGTACCCGATGAAGTAGACCATCTGCGCGAAGGCGAGGGTCACCATCGCGAAGTAGATCCCGGACCGGCGCACCGACAGGTACCCGACGGGCAGGGCGAGGACCATCGCGAACAGTGCCCCGCCGACGACGGCCACGGGAAACGGCACACCGTAGTGCGTCGCGATCAGACCGGTCACGTACGCCGAGCTGCCCCAGAACGCCGCGTGTCCGAAGGACAGCAGGCCCGTGTAGCCGAGCAGGATGTCCAGGGCGATCGCGAACAGCGCCATCGCCACGATGTCCATCGCCACCGGCGGATAGACGAACCATGGCAGCGCCAGCGCTGCCACCAGGCCGACGGCCAGCAGACCCCATCGCAGCCTTGTGCGGCCCCCGGCGAGGACGGCGTGTGGCTCGGTGGCCGGGGCCTGGGTAACCGCGGACTGGGTCATGCCGTCGCCTCCTTGCGTCCGAACAACCCGGCGGGGCGGACCAGGATGATCAGGGCCATCAGGACGAAGATCAGGATCTGCGCGAACGTCGGGGCGTAGGCCTGACCGAACGCCTCCACCAGGCCCACCATGAAGCCCGCGACGACGGCGCCGACGATCGAACCGAGCCCCCCGATGACCACGACCGCGAACAGAATGATCGCGAAATTGTTGCCCATGTCGGCCGTGATCGCGCGGAACGGCGCGGCGAGCACACCGGCCAGGCCGGCGAGCGCGACGCCGAAGCCGAAGACCGGAGTCACCCAGCGGCCCACGTTGATGCCCAGGGCACGGGCAAGCTCGGGCTTCTCGGTCGACGCCCGGACGATCATGCCAACCCTGGTCCGCGTCATCACCAGCCAGACGAGCACACAGATCGCCACGGAGAACAGGAAGACGAACAGTTGGTAGCGCGGCAGCACGACACCGGCCAGGTCGACGCGTCCCCGAAGCACGTCCGGAGGCTTGTACGGCAGTCCGGAGACGCCGTACTTCTGCTTGACCAACTCGACGAGGACCAGCGTCAGACCGAAGGTGAGCAGGAAGTTGTAGAGCGGGTCGAGCCGGAGCAGCCACTGCACGAGCAACCGCTCCACCACGACGCCGAAGACGAACATCAGCACCGGCACCACCAGCAGCGCCCACCACAGCGTGAGATCGAGGGTGTCGAGAAGGACGGCCGCGGTGACCGCGCCGAGCATGTAGAACGCGCCGTGGGCGAAGTTCACCACGCCCAGGACGCCGAAGATGATCGCCAGTCCCAGGGCGGCCAGCGCGTAGAAGCTGCCGGCCGCCAGGCCCTGTACGGCGTACTGCAGCACTGCGTTCATGAATTCCTTTCCCGGTGCTGACCCTGAGCGCCAAGGGGCGCCCAGGGCTTACGAAACCGGACCACCGCTCACATCGAGCAGCCGGACGCCTCGGCGGGAGGGAATGCCTTCTCGGCGGGGATCGTGGTCACGATCTCCTCGTAGTCCCAGTCCTCCTTCACCTCCGACGGCTTCTTGACCCGGGCCAGGTATGCGTCGTGGACGACGGAGTGGTCCTTGGCGCGGATCTCGCCGTTGCGCAGGAACACGTCATTGATCTTCTTGCCCTCGAGCTTGCCGACGACCGCGTCGGCGTCGTCGGTGCTGGCCTCCTGGACCGCCTCCAGGTACTGGAGCGCCGCGGAATAGTTGCCGGCATGCTCGAAGGTCGGGCGGGTCCCGGTCTCGTCGCGGAACCGGTCCGCCCACGCGCGCGACTCAGCGTCCATGTTCCAGTACCAGGCGTCGGTGAACATCGTGCCGGCGAACTGGTCGACGCCCAGCGAGTGGATGTCGGTGATGAGCATCAGCCCGACGGCCAGGTCGATGCCCTTCTCCTTCAACCCCGACTCGTTGAACTGCTTGACCACGTTGATCAGGTCACCGCCGGCCTGCATCGTGCCGATCACGTCGGGATTGGTACTGCCGGCCTTGGTGAGGAAGGTCGCGAAGTTGTCGTTCGGGAACGGCGTCGGGATGGTGCCCTGCACCGTGCCGCCAGCCTTGGAGATCGCTTCGGTGAAGGACTTGGTCATGTCCTGGCCGAACTGGTAGTCGGGGTAGATGATGTGCCAGTTCTTGTCGCCGTTCCCGGTGACCGTGGTGCCGGTGCCGTTGGCGAGCATGAAGGTGTTGTATGCCCACTGGAAGGTGTACTTGTTGCACTGGGCGCCGGTCAGTTCCATGGTCGCCGCGCTCACGTCGATGAACAGCTTCTTGTGGTTCTTCGCCTGGTTGGCGACGGCCAGGGCCGCGGACGAGGTCGGCACGTCGAGGATGACGTCCGCACCCCCGCGCTCGTACAGCTCCTGAGCCTTGGTGTTCGCGACGTCCGGCTTGTTCTGGTGGTCGGTCGACGTCACCTCGATCTTGTCGACGACCGCCTTGTCGCCGTACTTCTTCTGGTAGTCGGCCACCGCCATCTTGACCGCCTTGACGCTGTTGGGTCCCGACGCGTCCTTGTAGACCCCGGACTGGTCGTTGAGCACCGCGAGAACCAGTTTGCCGTCCGTGAAATCACCACCGGATCCCCCGGGGCCGCCCTCACCGCAGGCGCCGAGGAGCAGTACCCCCGTCATGGCCGCGGCGCCGGCTCGAATTCGTCTGCTCTTCATGGTGGTTCTCCTCGTGTCGTGTCGGATGTGTCGCGTCGTCTGGTGGACCGGTCAGATGCCGAGGTGCTTGAGGAGTTCGCCCTCGCGCCGCTGGAGGTCGGAGTTGTCGAGGGTCTCGACGATGCGGCCCTGGCTGAGCAGGTAGTGCCGGTCGGCCACGGTGGCGGCGAACTTGACGTTCTGCTCGATCAGCAGCACGCCGACGCCGGTGGCCTTGATCTGGCGGATGATCGCCCCGATCCGCGCCACGACCACCGGGGCCAGGCCCTCGGAGGGCTCGTCCATCAGCAGCAGACGGGCGCCGGTCCCGAGCGCCCTGGCAATCGCCAGCATCTGCTGCTCCCCACCGGACAGCGTGGTGCCCGGCGCCTTGCGACGGTCGGCGAGCACCGGGAACGCTTCGTAGATCCGCTCCAGCGTCCACGCCCGGTCGGAGACCTTCGGCGGGAGCAGCAGGTTCTCCTCCACGGTGAGGCTCGCGTAGATGCCGCGGTCGTCCTGGACCCAGCCCATGCCGGCGCGGGCCCTCTGGTGGGCCGGCATGCGGGTGACGTCACGGTCGAGGAAGGAGACGGTGCCGCCGACCTGCCGGTGCAGGCCGATCAGGCACCGCACCAGGGTGGTCTTGCCGGCACCGTTGCGTCCGACCAGGGTGACGACCTCGCCCTCTCCCACGCGCACGCTCACCTCGTGCAGCGCCTGCGCCTCGCCGTACCACGCATTCAGACCCGTGACCTCAAGCATGGTCGGCCTCGCCCAGGTAAGCGGTGATCACTCGTTCGTCGTTGCGGACCTCGTCGTAGGGACCCTCCGCCAGGACCTTGCCCTGCTGCATCACCGTCACCCGGTCCGCCAGGCTGCCGACCACGTGCATGTTGTGGTCGACGAACACCACGGTGCGGCCGGCCGCGATGCGACGGACCAGTTCGATGGTGCGATCGACGTCCTCGATCCCCATCCCGGCCGTCGGCTCGTCGAGGAGCAGCACCCGTGGGTCCAGCGCCAGCGCCAGTGCCAGCTCCAGCGCGCGCTTCTGCCCGTAGGCGAGCAGTCCGACCGGCCTCTCCGCCAGCGGCGTCAGTCCCACCTGCGCGAGCAGCTCGTCCACCCGGGCGCGGTTCCTGCCGAGTAGCTTCTCCGACCGCCAGAACCGGAACCCCTGGCTGGTGAGCCCCTGCAGAGCCAGCTCCACGTGCTCGCGGCTCGTCAGGGTCTCGAAGAGGCTGGTGATCTGGAAAGACCTGGCCACGCCGCGCCGCGCGACCTGCTCGGGCTGTTGGCCGGTGACGTCCTCGTCGAACACCGTGATCGCCCCGGACGTCGGGGACACGAAGCCGGTCAAGAGGTTGAACAGCGTGGTTTTCCCCGCACCGTTGGGACCCACCAGCGCGTGCACGCTGCCCTCGCGAACCTCCAGGTCCACCGAGTCGACCGCGCGGAAGCCGCGGAACACCTTCGTCAGGGCCTGCGTACGCAGCGCCACCCGACCGCTCGTCGTCACGCGGTTTCCTTCCAAGTGACCGTGCGTGCCGGAAGCCCTGTTGTCGGCTCGGCTGCACTCCCGTGGGCGAGGAGCAGCGCTAGCGGTCTCGGCATGTCAGTCCCTTCTCGGTCGCACGGTTCGCGCGGCTCCGTACCGCGGCTGATCACTGGCGAGCGGCGTCCGAGCCTGGGGTCCGACCCCGCCCGCCCAACTCGTTTGGCAGGACGTCAACGTGAACACACGAAGCTCTGGGCGCTGTCGGGATCACCCGAGCGGTACTTCGGCCAGCGCGGGTACTCGCAGAGCGGGCGCGTTATGCCGCTCCTGCCGTCGGTAACCACCGGCTTGGCCGGCGGCCGTCCTTCCTCGACCCAACGTTCGAGAACGGAGAGCGAGTCCCAGGTGGCGGCGAATGCGGGCGCGCCGACGTTGGCGTGATTCGCGCCCGGCACGAGGTAATACCGCATGAATTCTTGTGTCTGCCCGGGCCCTACCGTGTCGAGCACTCGCCGGTAATAGTCGTTCGTCGAGCGGTGGGAGACCAGCTCGTCCGCGGCGCCATGGAGAAGAAGCAGTTTTCCGCCGGAGCGCGCAAAGGGACGAAGGTCCGAGTTGTTGCGATCCTGGATGGTGGAAAGGTAGCTGATTCGGGAAAGCCACTTCCCTGGTCGCCGAGGGTCGATATCAAGAGAGTTGTGGCCGGGGTCCCTCGTCAGGAAGTACTTCACCCACTGGTCCCAGTACTGGGACCCATATCCACTTGTCACCGGCATGGGGTTAGCGGGTGCGGAGGTGCCGAATCCAAGAACCGGCGTTCTCATGTCAGCACCCGAAAGGAGCGGAAAGCCGGGATACTCCCGCTCACCACTGGCTATCCGGTACGGCCAACTGAACGGCTTGGACGCGGCGAGCACCGAGGTGATCTGCGGATCGGAGAGACATGTCGGCCCAGTGTCGGCACCCTTGGGGCAGCGGAGCACTCGGGGGTCGAAGTCACAGCCACCGAGGTTCGAGATGACCTTGTCCTCGAGACCGTCTCGCCCGTCGCACGCCTCCATGACGCTGTTGTAGAGAAGGGTCTGCTTGTCGGGCCCGGGGAATGCGCCGGGACGGGACATCACCTGCGCGAGGTATCCGAGGTACAGGACTTCGGCCGTGTTGTTCCAGGCAGGGTAGGCGGAGATGACGCCGTCGAAGGCGTCGGGCCACCGTTGCGCGACGACAAGAGCCTCGCGACCGCCTGTCGAGCCGCCGGCAAAGTACGCTCGGTTGGGCCCGGTACCGTAGCCACGACGGATGAGGTACATGGCGGCATCGCGGGTCTTCTTGAGCGCATCGCCGGCAGCGAAATTCCGAAGCGCCTCGTCGTTCATGCCGAAGGACCCGTCCAGGGATCCTGCGGGACCCGCCTGGTGGCCGGAGTCACTTGCGAAGGTTGCATATTTACGAGCCAGGGGCGTCGGTTGGTCGGCAGGGCCAAATGGCACGTTCTGGGTGATGTTGGGGATCGTTCCGTTGTATCCGCCACCGCCGAACATCATCGCGTCGCGGTTCCAGCCGACGGGCATACCGACTTGCAGCCTGATGTTCGGCGCGGAGGGATCGATTGGGAAGATCGCCGCACCGACGCTGCAGTACTCGATGGTCCTACCACTCACAACCTGGGTCACCAGGGACGCCGACTCAACGCGGCCGCCATTGGTCGGCAAACTGATTGCCGACGCCGGGATCTCGCTCCCCGCCAACTCCGCGCATCTCGGCGACGTGCCCGCCGCAGCGGCGGCAGGCGCAGACCCGAGGACCGCCGTCGCGCTCACCAACATGGTGGCGAGCACCAGCCCGGCAGGGATCGACCTCGATTTTCCACGAACTCGCAGCACTTGGCTCATTGCGGACCTCCTGACAAAGCACGCTGTGCCGTCAGGCCGCTCATATACGGCACTGAGTGCCAATACTGTGCCATGGGTCACAAGCGCCCGCAAGGGCCGGGCAGAGGAAACGTCGAGGCGTCGAACAACCAGGGCGCCGTCCGGCGCGGGTGGCAGCTCGCGGCCGCGCGCGGTCGAGGTTGGACGTGGGTCGGGCTCGATCGGGGTCGGTAGCCGAAGCGCGCCATCCCGTCGTGGCAGTCCGGCCGCCGGTCGGCTCCGTCCAAACTCGACCGTCACGGCAGCGGCCATCAACCCTCCAGCTGGCTCTTGCACCCCGTGAGAGATGCATGCAACAGTGATGGCACGCAGTGGCAGAGATGTGCGGTATAACGACACCGCGTGCCACACCGCAGACCAAGGAGGCACTGCCAATGCCTGCTATGCCGTCCGGGGCCGTCATCGTCCGTGAACTGGCCGGGCGTCGTCGCACAACGTCGTCACTACTCCGTCCGCTCCTCGGCATCGTCGTCGCGACCGCGGTCCTGACCGCAATGCCGATCGCCCCCGCGTCCGCCGACACTGTCCACGCCGGATCCGCCAACACCGTCCACCCTGGCAAGGACCCGACCCTCGTCCGAACGACGCTGGGTCCGATCGTCGGGCGGGACGAGGGTCGGTCGAGTGGGACGTACTCGTGGCGGGGAATCCCATACGCCGAGCCGCCGGTCGGCAGTCTCCGATGGCGGCCACCGAAGCCCCACCGGTCCTGGGCGGATGTCCGGCGGGCCCAGCAGTTCGGGTCGGGGTGCACGCAGCCGGGGCGCTTCTTCAGCCCGTCCCCCAACGGCCCGTTCTACGACCTGGCGGTGCGCGATGGGCTGCAGCAGCCCGTCGGCGAGGAGGACTGCCTGACGCTGAACGTCTTCCGTCCGTCGACGTCGAAGCACAACCTGCCCGTCGTGTTCTTCATCCACGGCGGGAGCAACGTCGTCGGCTATTCGGCGGATCCGATGTACGACGGGCGAGAGCTGGCCAGGCGCACCCAGGCCGTGGTCGTCACCGTCAACTACCGGGTGGGAATCTTCGGCTGGCTGAGCGCCGAAGGCCTGGGGGACGGCAACTCGCTGTCGGCGTCCGGCAACTTCGGCACTCTCGACCTCGTCAATGCGCTCCGGTTCGTTGACCAGAACGCCCGAACGTTCGGTGGCGACCCCGACAACATCAGCGTCATGGGCCAGTCGGCGGGTGCGGTGAACGTCTGGTCCCTGCTCGTCTCCCCACTGTCACGCGGAATGGTCGACAAGGCGATCCCGCTCAGCGGCGGCCTGAGCACCCGGACTGTAGCCAGCGCGAGGGCTTACGCCGACCGCGTCATGCAGGCCGCGAAGAGCGACCACCCCTCGTCGGGCAAGAGCGGCATCGAGCTGCTTCGTTCGCTCTCCGCCGACGACCTGGTGCGAGTGCTCGTCAAGCACCAGCTCGACGCGACGCCGGCGGTCATCGCCGACGGCACGGTGATCCCGTCTGACCCGTACGCCGTGCTCGAGTCCGGGGTCGGTCGCGACGTGCCCGTACTCGCCGGGAACACCCTCGAGGAAGGGAAGTTGTTCGGCAGTTCTGTCGGCGCACACAAGCCGAGTGACTACGACCGGTTCACCTTGCAGTACCTGTTCGATCCCGACAACCCCGGCACCCTGACCACCTCCGACCTGCTCAAGGACGAGTACCTTCCGGTAGACAAGCCCGGGGGTTGGAACGATGCCGCCGCGGCACTGACCGACCTGGTCTTCACGGGCATCAACCGGGATTCACTGGATGCGTTGGCCCGCAGCGGGAATCGATCGCTCTACCACTACAGGTTCGACTGGAATCAGGAGCCGGCGCCGTTCGACCAGGTGTACGGCGCTGTGCACGCGATCGATCTGCCCTTCGTGTTCCGCAACTTCGGCCGCAACGTGTTCTCGTACGCCTTCAGCCAGCAGAACCAGCCCGGACGACTGAGGTTGTCGGACCTGATGATCGCCAGCATCCGGAACTTCGTCGACAAGGGGTCACCGCAGCACCGCGGGCTCGGCCGCACCTGGAACCAGTGGCCGGCGAGCCTGGTGCTCGACGCGGACGATCAGCACATCCAGCTCGGGTCGACCACCGACCGGTGAGGACCGTTTCCGCCTGACGAAGGCCGGGGCGCTGTCCCACGGTGAAGACTTCGTCGTCGAGAGTCGGACTGGCGGTCTCCCCGGCAGTCCGGCTCTCGGCTGTCCCTGTCGAGACGGTCACGGTGTACGCCGTGGATTCCTGGTGCGTCGTAGGACATCCCGCGATGCCCAGCCGAGCGATCAGTCAGCAGAGGAGGCCGCACCATGCTCGAGGAGGTCGTCGTTCCCGCCGGCGCGTACCCGGGTCGGTGGTGCGAAAAGGAGTCTCCGGCGGAGTCCGGACCGGATGAACTCGCGGCCGCTGAGCATTACCCGACTGAGCGGGTCGGCCATCTGTGGAACGCGTTCGCCGCGACTGCGCTCCCGGCCAGCGGCGCGGCGTCGTACAGCACTGGGCAGGCCCGGTACGTCGACGGCGGGGGCACCCCCGCATGAACGGAGGAATCGTGCACGGGCTGATGCAGGACGGGTCGCTTGATGTCGGCCTGTTGATGCGGCGGGCGGACCTGGGATTCCGCCACAAACGCGTGGTGACGGCGACCGCGTCGGGCGAGGCGATCTCGACCTGGGGCGAAGTGATCGACCGTGCGCGGCGGCTCTCCGCCGTGCTCGACGTCCTGGAGGTCCCGCGCTCGGCACGGGTCGGCACCTTCGGCTGGAACAGCCAGCGCCATGTCGAGCTGTATCTGGGTGTTCCGTCGGCCGGCCGCATCCTCCACACGATCAACCACCGGCTCTTCGCCCGCGACCTGGTGCACATCATGTCCGACGCGGCCGATGACATCGTCTTCGTCGATCGGTCGCTACTCGGCACGGTGTGGGGCGTCATTTGCTCCATCGCTACGGTTCGCTGGATCGTCGTGATGGACGACGGCGGAGGAGAGGAGATTCCTGCCGACCCGCGCATCGTCGACTACGAGGCACTACTCGCACGATGCCCCGAGCCGGCAGCGGCAACGCGCGTCGACGAGAACGACGCCGCGAGCCTGTGCTACACCTCCGGCACGACCGGGCGGCCGAGGGGCGTGCTCTACAGCCATCGCTCCATCGTCCTACACGCGATGCTGCTGCTCGGCGTCGACAGTTTCGCCATCTCGGAGCGGGACGTCGTCATGCCTGTGGTGCCGATGTTCCACGTCAACGCCTGGGGGCTACCCTACGCGGCGGTGCTCGCCGGGGCCGAGCTCGTACTTCCGGGTCCGGCAATGGCTCCAACGGATCTCATCCAGCATCTCTCCCGGCATCGCGTGACATTCTCGGCCGGCGTGCCGGCGATCTGGCGGGGTCTGGAGCCGCTCCTGGGCACCGCGGATCTCTCGTCGCTGCGAATGGTGGTCAGCGGTGGGAGCGCCCTGCCGGACGCGCTGTCGCAGGCATGGGAGCAAGCGATCGGCGTACCCATCACGAGTTCATGGGGGATGACCGAGACGAGTCCGCTCGTTGCGTGCGGACGGGTGTCGTCCGCTCACGACGCGCTACCGGCCGACGAACGTCGGCGGTTGCTCGGACAGCCCGGGCCGACGGTGCCGTTGGTCGACATACGGATCGTGGACGCCGAGCGTCGGCCCGTCGAGCGGAACGGGACCGCGTCGGGCGAGCTCCAAGTGGCCGGGCCGACGATCGCGGCCCGCTACTTCGGTGCCGATCCGGGCACGTCGTCCTTCACCGAGGATGGCTGGCTGCGGACAGGTGACGTTGCGACGCTCGACGAGTTCGGCTACCTGCGCATCGTCGACCGCAGCAAGGACATCATCAAGTCCGGCGGGGAGTGGATTTCGTCGGTCACGCTCGAGAACGAGCTGATGGCACACCCGGCGGTGCGGGAGGCAGCGGTGGTCGGCGTCACCGACGACCGCTGGGGAGAGCGGCCGTGGGCGTACGTCGTACTCGTGGCCGGGGCGGGGGTCGATGAGACGGACCTGCGCGAGTACCTTCGCGGGCGGGTGGCATCGTGGTGGGTCCCCGATCGCTTCGTGGTCATCGACGAGATCCCCAAGACGGCGACGGGCAAGTTCTCGAAGGTGGCGTTGCGGGCCCTCACCGAGTCCGTCGCCAGGTCGCAGCCGGGGTGACAAATCCCCCATCGACCGGCAGTTCTTCGACGCCCCGACAGGACAGGGGAAAACGCAGGTACCACCCGCACCCAGGCGGCCACATCAGCTCGTCAGCGAGAGCGGGTCGCCTGCAGCAGCCATTGCTCGGGGTCCTGACCGCCGACGACGCCGAGGTACTTGCTCGCGGGTGCCAGACCGGCGAGGCGGCGAAGTTCTGGTGCGAGGTCCAGTAGCTGTTCGACTCCGGTGGCCAGGGTGTGGTTGTCCGCAGGTCGCAGCCACGGCAGAACGTGCTCGCAGATCAGAGCCCGGCGTGTCGTCCGGGCGCGGTTCTCGCCGGCGGCGTGCCACAGCCGGCCGCTGTAGACCACGACGCTTCCGGCAGGCATCACGACCGGGACCAACTCGTGTTGCTGCGGGCGCCGGCCGGAGGGCCAGCGGTGACTGCCAGGAGCGATCATGGTCGCGCCGTTGTCCGCGGTGAAGTCGTCAAGCGCCCAAATGACGTTGGTCTCCGCCTCGACCTCGCCGGGAAGGGGGTAGACACCCGCGTCGAAGTGCAGCGGCTGGGATCCCTGGCCCGGGTCGACCGCGGATAGGAACAGCATGCCGAACTGGTGAACCTCGCCCAGGCGCGCCGTGACAAGGCGACGCACCACGGGGTGGGTCAGCAGCGGTTCGAGGGCGCCGAGGCGGCTCAGCAGGGAGTACACGCGCCGGGTCCGTCGTCCGTCGAAGTCGTTGTCGCTCCAGCCGACACCGTGCAGAAGGCTGTCCGCGTGCCGGACGGCCGCGGTCAACTCCTCATCGGACAGTAACTCGGGCAGTACGACGAAGCCATGGTCCTGGAGCGCCGTCGCGGCCGGGAAGTGGTCGATGTCGGCAATCTCGGCCATAGTCTGCGAATCTAGCACCGGTACGGGCGCCGGCGACCTGTCGATCTGGACGGGCCGGGTCCTCCGAGGCGGTCGGCGTGGCGGGCACGTTCGCCGATCTCACTCGGTCGCGGTCAGGCGCTCCAGATTGACCCATGCCTGCCCCAGCCGCTGCTGGAACACGAAGTCTGCGTCGTCGGCGGCTCCGGGATTGAGCACGAGATCTGCCAGCTCGTCGAATGCCTGGCGCAGTCGATCGAGCGCCCGCTCGTCCTCCGCGTGGTCGATGACACCCTGTAGGAACGTCGCCCACTGCGCTAGACCATGCTCGCTGAGCAGGTCGGCGGCTTCCTCCAGGGCCATGATCATATTGTGCCGAACCAGGAATGACCCGCTCATGAGCATCTTTGTATCAAATGGCCGCCCCCAGCAGACGGGCGAACGACGCGGGCTCCGGCACCGGCCGCTGCTTGCCCCGGGTCGGTCCGACGGGCGATTGTGCTCGATGTACGACGCGAGCCTGGCTCACCTGGACCGGCTACCCGACCGGGCGCGGGACGACTACCTGCGGATCGTGGAACGGACGCTCGTCGAGGTGCCGGCCCGCTGGAGATCTCGGATCGCGGTGCCCGTGCTGTGGCTGACGCTCGACGCGTCGGACGGTGACGACATCGAGGTGGAGCGGGTTGATCTCCTTGAGTTGCACCGCCAGAACGGCTACCCCGACGAGTTCTCTCGATGGGTGGGTGTGGCGGTCCGGTCTCGGATGACGAAGGTCGGGGCGCGCTGCACCGCCCTGTTCTGCCACCAGTGGATGAGCAGTTCCATCCGGTCCCCGCTGCTGCACACCCTGACCGGTGAGCCGGAACGGCACGTCTTCCTGCATGCCACCCACCGGGATGCCTCCCGCGCGTTCCGGGACGCGTTCCGGGTTCAGCGCGGGCCGTTGCGGCGGCTCCGGTTCGTCCCTGAGGTGCATCGGAAGCTGGCAGACGCTCGACGGACCTGGCCGGACCGGACGGACCTTCGGCCCGAGTGACGCCGCCGGCCGCGCCGCGTTGGTCGGCGACCGATCGAGGGTTCCCTTCGGACGGCGGAGCTGGCGGTTGTGGCAGGATGATCACCGCCGCCGGCTACGACGGGGAGACAACCGGGTGGATACGGAGCGAATCGCCGACGCGATCCAGCGCCAGGTACTGACGCCCGGCGAGACTGTCCAGAAGGTGCGGATCCAAGCCACGACCGAGATCGCGGTCGTTCACGATGGCGCCGCCAACCGCGCGCCGGCAACAATTCGTCAGCCGCGCAGGGCGGCGGGCAGCGTCTGCCGGTGAAGGACGACCAGACCCGCGACGGCTCGGGTGAGCGCGACGTACAGGCGGTTCAGGCCACGAGGTTCGGCGGCCACGATGTCGGCCGGTTCCACCAGGATTACATGGTCGTACTCCAGGCCCTTGACCAAGCTCGCCGGCACCACGGCGACGTCGGGCACGTCAACGAGGGTGGCGAGAGCTTCTGCCGCCGCGTCGGTGGCGATCACAGCGATGGTCGCGTCGCGCGGTGCCTGCCGGACTGCTTCCCCAACTGCGGCGTGCAGGTCGTCTACCTGCCGCACCGACAATGTACCGCCGGGCCGGTACGAGCGCGTCGGCGCGATCCCGGGGGTGAGGACCAGCGCCGCGTAGTCCGCGATGGCCTGGGGTACCCGGTACCCGGTCTGCAGTTTGATTGTCCGGCTCTCGCGCTTGCCGAGTCGGGCGAGCAATTGTGGCCACGAACCAACTGCCAGCGGATGTGTCGCTTGCGCGAGATCGCCGACGACGGTCATCGACGCGTACTCGGCGCGGCGTGCGATCATCCGGCACTCCATCGGAGACAGGTCCTGGGCCTCGTCGAGAATCACGTGTAGGTAGGGATCCTCGGCAGGCGGGTCGTCGTCGGCCTCCGCGACCGGCAGCGGTTCGGCCAGCACCGGCACGTATCCCTCCTCACCGTGCGGGTCGAAGCCGTCGGTCCAACTGAGCACCCGGTGGCCTTCGCGGAGGATGACGGCTTCCGCCCAGCGTTGGGCGGCGGCGACCGCGTCGTTGTCGATCGTTGGACCCGCGAGGGCGATCGGGGTCGGATGTCCGGGCGCGTACAGCTCCCAGCCGTCGCGCAGAGCACAGCTGAGGACGAAGGTTGCCACGTGCCGGGTGCCGGTGGTGAGTTCGCGCAGCTGCCACTCGGGTTCGGGTGCCCTCGGCGCGGCGGGCAGGTCACCGAGGAGTTCGGTCAGCTCGTCGAGCAGCGGCACGTCGTCCACGGACCAGTCGGACCTGCCCCGGTACGAACCGGCCAGCGTCTCGGCAGCCCGGGCGTCCAGGCCGACCACCCGTGCGGTTTCGGCAAGCCACGACAGCACCTTCGTCGGTGTCAGCGCGGGCCACCATGCCTGGAGGAATCGATGGAACTCACCGCGATCACCGATGTCCTCGGAGAACAGGTACCGGTCGAGGTGCGGGCCGTCCACCCTGGCCCACAACGCGTCCAGGAGGACTGCGGCGGCGGCCGTGCGTGCGGCGTTGGGCGTGGTTCCGGTCGCCTCGCATCGGGTGCGTACGCGACGGCGTGCTTCCGCCAGGTCTCGCGCTCCGAGCGTGAGCACCTGTCCCGCGTACACGAGTCGCAGCCGGTCCGGCGCCGTCGGCGGCGTCTGCCACATCAGCTCGATCAGTACGTCCCGCATGCGGTCGCTGCCCTTGATCTGGGCAACCTGCGGCGAGTCGCGGCGGGTGGCGGTAACCCCGTCGACGAGTTCGCCGAGGGAGCGAAGGTGCACGCTGTCCTCACCGAGCGAGGGAAGGACCCGGCTGATGTAGTTGGTGAACACTGTCGAGGGGCCAACCACCAGGATTCGGCCGCCGGTGAACCGCGCCCGGTCGGTGTAGAGCAGGTACGCCGCCCGATGCAGTGCGACCTGGGTCTTGCCGGTCCCCGGCCCGCCGGTGATGACGGTGACGCCCCGCGCCGGCGCCCGAATGGCCGCGTCCTGTTCGCGTTGAATGGTCGTGACGATGTCGCGCATGTGCGGACCCCGGGACCGCCGGAGCGCGGCCAGGAGCGCCCCCTCACCGAGCACGCGTAAGTCGCCGACGTCGTCAGGAGACAACACGTCGTCGTCGAGGTCCATGACCTTCGGGCCCCGGCAGATGATGACCCGGCGACGCACCACGCCGAAGGGCTCTCCCGAGGTGGCCCGGTAGAAGGGTTCGGCGGCGGGCGCTCGCCAGTCGATCAGTAGTGGTTCCAGACCGTCACGCACGCCCAGCCGCCCGACGTGGTAGGTCTCGCCGTCGTCGAAGTCGAGCCGGCCGAACACCAGACCTTCCGCTTCGGCGTCGAGCGCCCGCAGCTGCGCCGCGGCGCGGTGGACCATCGCGTCACGTTCCACCAATCCGCTGATCGAGCTGGCCGCTGCTCTGCGGTGACCCTCGCCAGCGAGCGCAGTGGCCTGTGCCCGCATCCCTTCGAGCCGCTCGTACACCCGGTCGACGACCTGCTGCTCGGCGGCGATCTCCTGAGTTCTGACGTCGGGCACGGTGCTCCCCCGGGTGAGCGCATTTGGGTCCCGACGAGCGTATGTACAGGTCAAGGGAGAGAAATCATCATTCGAGCCGATCCGGTCGGGTGATCCCACAATTACAATGGACATGGCAGCACGGCCCGGGTGCCACCGCTGTACCCGCGCACCGCCGCGCTGTCCGCAGCCCGCGCGACACAGGCCAGAAACCCGTAGTGGCGCTGCGGGACCAGTCGATCGGTACCGTGCCGCACTCCACCTCCGGTGTGTCCGGACACGGCTTCCGGTCCATGGTCTCTGGCGCCGACGAGGGCGGACCGATCATCGAAGTCGCAGCTCACAGGAGTTCCAGCCCCGGCACCGACAGGTCGTTGACGAAGGCCGCAGTGATGAGTATCCTCATACGTCATACGACACAGGTCGACGTCAATCGATGTATGGATTCGGCGTCGCATCGAAGGCCATGCCGATGCGGCCCTGGCTCGCACCCGAGTCGCAGGTGAGCAGAGGCATCACCTCCGTCACGCGGTGTGCCGGCCGGTATCTGCTTCACAGAGATCCAACGCGGTCACTCCGGACCGCCGGACCGCACACCGTATGGAGGGCCGCGTGAAGCGCGTCATCACCACCGCAGCTGTCTTCGCCGCAGCCGTGCTCCTGTTGTCCGGCTGTTCGGGGGGATCCGGCGGCGACTCCGGTTCGTCCGGGTTCGAGTTCTGGTCGTTCACCGGGATCAACCAGAAGGCCGACGTCGAGGTTTACAAAAAGGCACACCCGGACGTGCCCATCAAGCTCACCGAGGTGGGCAGCACGACCGAGACGGCCCAGGCACTCACCGCGGCACTGGCCGGCGGCAAGGTGCCCGACCTCGTGCTGATCCAGGGTGACGACCTGCCGAAGTTCATGCAGTCCCCGGAGAACTTCGTGGACCTGGCCACGCTCGGCGGCGACAAGATGAAGGGCGACTACCTCGACTGGGTGATGAAGCAGTCGACGACCGAGGACGGCAAGATCGTGGGGATACCGACGGATGTCGGCGGCATGGCGATCGCGTACCGCACGGACCTGTTCAAGGCCGCCGGTCTGCCCACCGATCGGGAGCAGGTCTCCAAGTTGTGGCCGACCTGGGACGCATTCACGGAGGTCGGCAAGCAGTACGTCCAGGCCACCGGCAAGCCGTTCCTCGACAATACGCCGACGAGCATCTTCTTCCAGGCGGTCAACCAGGGCACGGAGCGCTACTACGACGCGGACCGCAAGCTGTCGTACGACAAGAATCCACAGGTCAAGGCGGCGTTCGACCTGACGCTGAAGGTCTTCGCGGCGGGCATCTCCGGCAAGCAGGCGTCGTTCTCGACCGGGTGGACCGCGGGAATGACCAAGGGTGACTTCGCGGTCGTGTCCGCGCCGGCGTGGATGCTCGGCTCCATTCGTACCAACGCCCCCGGTACCGCCGGCAAGTGGGACATCGCCACCATCCCCGGCGGCTCGGGGAACTGGGGCGGAAGCTACCTGGCCATCCCCAAGCGCGCGAAGAACCCGGAGGCGGCCTGGAAGTACATCGCCGAGATGCAGTCGCCGGCCGGCCAACTGGCGAACTTCCTGTCGAAGGGGAACTTGCCGACGACACCGTCGGTCTACACGGATCCGCAGCTGGTCGGAAGGGCCGAGCCGTTCTTCTCCAACGCACCGATCGGCAAGATCTACACCCAGTCCGTCCTGAACATCAAACCCTTCTACATCGGTCCCGACGACGCCACGGTCGGCAGCGAACTACTCAACACCCTCACCAGCGTCGAGCAGGGCAAGGTCGACCCCGCCAACGCGTGGGACACCGCGCTGACCAACGTCAAGAACGCCCTCCGGGGCTGAACGGACGACTGATGTGCGGCGGCCGGCGCCGACCCGGCCGCCGCCGCACGTCGGGAAGGTGACCGCTGTGACCACCACGCTCAGCCCAACCACGTCCGCGAGGGCCACCCGCGGGCCCAGCCGGTACCGCCACATCCAGCACGGCATACGCGAGCGACTGGCGCCCTACGCCTTCGTGGCACCGTTCTTCGTCCTCTTCCTCATCTTCGGTCTCTTCCCGCTGCTGTTCACGTTCTACGTCGCCCTGTTCGACTGGGATCCCATCGGCGAGCGGCACTTCGTGGGGCTGACCAACTTCTCCCAGCTCGTCCACGATCCACGGTTCTGGGGCGCCCTGCGCAACACGTTCAGCATCTGGGTGCTGTCCACGGTTCCGCAGTTGCTGATCGCGCTCGGACTGGCGCACGTGCTCAACCACGTACGGCTGCGGGCGGCCACGTTGTTCCGGATGTCGGTGCTCGTTCCCTACATCACCTCCGTGGCGGCGACGACCATCGTCTTCGCCCAACTCTTCGACCGCGACTACGGCATGCTCAACTGGTTCCTCGAACTGTTGGGCTTCGCGCACGTCGACTTCACGGCGTCGGTGTGGGGCAGCCACCTCATGATCGCCCTGATGATCGCCTGGCGATGGACCGGATACACCACCTTGCTGTACCTCGCCTCGCTCCAGACGGTCCCCCGCGAGCTGTACGAGGCCGCCGCCGTGGACGGCGCCACCGGCCGGCAGCAGTTCCGCCACATCACCATCCCGGCGCTGCGGCCGATCATCGTGTTCACCGTCGTCACGTCGACGATCTTCGGCCTGCAGGTCTTCACCGAGCCGCTGCTGGTCAACCCGGTGGGAGGGCTTACCTGCGGAGCGGCACGACAGTGCCAGACCCTCACCCTCTTCCTCTACGAGCAGGGCTTCGGCCGGTTCCACTTCGGCTACGGCGCCGCGATCGCCGTCGCGTTGTTCGTCCTGGTCGTGATCGTCTCCGCGATCAACTACCTGCTGGTCACCCGCATCCGCCCGGAGCGCCCATGAACCCCGCATCCCCGACCACCGGGCGGGCACCGCACCGCCGACGCAGCGCCAACCGGGTACCGCTCGTGGTGTACGCGGTGCTCGGCGTCATGGTGTTCGTCAGCGTGTTCCCGCTCTACTGGATGTTCGTGGTGGCCACGACGGACTCGGCGACCGCGACGAGTCTTCCACCGCACGTCCTGCCCGGCGGCAACTTCCTGTACCTGGCGAACCTGGTCTTCGACACCGTGCCGTTCGTGCAGGCGCTCGTCAACAGCGTCATCGTCTCCACCGCGATCGGCGTGGGCCAGGCGGTGCTGTGCGCGCTGGCCGGTTTCGCCTTCGCCAAGCTGCGCTTCGCGGGCCGCAACACGCTGTTCCTCATCGTCGTGTTGACCATGACCGTACCCGCCCAACTGGCCGTCATCCCGCAGTACCTCATAATGTCGAAGCTCGGCTGGGTGGACACCCTGCAGGCCCTGATCGTCCCCGGGCTGGTGAGCGCCTTCGGCATCTTCTGGATGCGTCAACACATGGGCAGTTCCATCCACGACGACCTGTTGCACGCCGCCCGGGTGGACGGCGCCACGACCTGGCAGATCTTCTGGCGCATCGCGTTCCCGCTGGTCCGCCCGGCGGCATTCGTCCTGGGACTGTTCGGGTTCGTCTACGCCTGGAACGATTTCCTGTGGCCGTTCATCGTGTTGAAGTCCCCGGAGCGGTACACCGTCCAGATCGCCATAAAGGCCCTGCAGAACAGCCGGGACATCGACCTGGGCCTGGCCATGGCGGGCTCGTTCCTGGCCACGCTGCCGCTGCTGGTGTTGTTCGTCTTCGTCGGGCGGCGCCTGGTGCAGGGGATCATCGAAGGTGCGTTCAAAGGCTGACCAGCACCACGCCGCCCTTCCCGGTGTCTCCGCCGGGAAGGCGGCACCCCCCATCCCGTACGCCCCGGGGGTTGCGGTGGCGGTGTCAGGCGGAGGGGACGGTCGCGGTACAGGCGGGTGACATGCCGGACCCGCTGCCGCTGCCCTGGAACCCGAACTCGGTGGCCTGGCCAGGGGTGAGTCGATCGTTGAAGCCGACGTTGGTGAACCGGACCGCACCGGTACTGCCGCTGGCCGAGGCGTTCCACGTGTTGGTGACACTGGACCCGGCCGGCAGGTTCATGCTGACGGTCCACCCACTGGTGCCGGCCGAACCGGCGGTCACCCGTACCGTGGCCACGAAACCACCGGTCCACGAGTTCAGGGAGACCGACGCCGTGCAGCCGGCGTCGGCCGGCGGAGGCGATGTGGGCGGCGTGGTCGTGCCGGGCGTCGTGGTCGGCACCGGAGGGGTGGGGTTCGCGTTGTCCAGCCCGAGAAAGCGGACGGCCTGGGCCTCGTCGAAGGGGATGGAGTGTCCGTACCCCTGGAAGCTGATCGCCTCGACGGGCGCCGTGCCGCCGGCGCTGCCGTACCGGGTGCGGGTGGCGCTGGACTGCGGGTAGTCGGTGTAGGTGGGGGTTTGGGACAAGGCGTGCAGGTTGGTCCACTGCTTGATCTGCTCGCCGAAGTTGACGTAACTCAACGTGGTGTCCGCGGTGAGCCGGCCGTCGGATCTCGCCCTGCCGGATCCGGCCGTCGCCGGGGCGACGGCGACCTCCGCAGCCGCCCCGCCGTCGGCGCCCACTCGCTACCGTTACTGGAACTGCCACCAGTCGATGTTGAACAGGTAGCCGCTGCCGCCGGCGAACCGCAGGTACAGGTCCTGGGTGCCGGTCGCGCCGCTTGTCGGGCAGGTGACGGTCGTCCAGGTCTGCCAGCCTCCGGTACCCGGCACGGTGCAGGTGCCCACGAGAGTGCCGTTGGCACCGCCCAGCCGCACCTCGACGCGGCCGCCGCTGGTTGCCGAGGCCACTCTGGCGCTGAACGAGCCGGCGCCGTTGCCGAAGGCCACACCCTTGACCTTGATCCAGTCCGCGTTCTCGATCCAGCCGACGTTCATGCCCCCTCCGCTGGCCGGCTCGGTCTCCACACCGGTCTCCCAGGCGATCGTCTCGGCCTCCTGCCGGACGTAGGGGTTCAGGGTCCCGACCTGGGGAGCTCCCGTCGTGGTCATGTTGATCGTCGGGATCGTGCCGTCGGAGTTGTAGTTGAACTTCTCCACGGCCACGGATCGCGTGAAACCGCCGCCGCCCGGCAGGGCACCGTTGTGGTAAAAGAAGTACGAGCCACCGTTGTAGTCGATGACGCCGGCGTGGTTGGTGAAACTGCCACCCTGCCGGGGCATGACCGTCCCTCGGTAGGTCCACGGCCCGGTCGGGCCGGGGGCCGTCGAGTAGCCGATGAACTCCGAGCAGCACTCCGCCGCGAACACGTTGTAGTACAGCCCGTTCCGCTTGTAGACCCAGGGCGCCTCCTCGTAGAGGGTCGGGCGACTCGCGTTCCCGTTACGGGTGCCGAATCCCGCCGTGGTCAGCGGGATCTGCGTCGCACCGCCGGAGAACGAGATCATGTCGGCGTTCAACCGCACGTACCACAGATTGGGGTTGCCCCAGTACAGGTACGCCTGCCCGTTGTCGTCGATGAAGGCGGCCGGGTCGATCTCCCCGTTCTCCACGAGTGGACGGCCGAGCGCGTCCCGGAACGGCCCGGTGGGGCTTTCCGACACGCCGACCCCGATGGCCATCCGGCCGGTCGCCCGGTTCTTGACCGGCACGTACCAGTAGAACCTGCCGTTGCGGTAGATGGTGTGGCCGGCCCACGCGTCGGCGCTGGCCCAACTGAAGGTGGCCAGGCTCATCGGAGAGCCGTGGTCGGTCCAGTTCACCATGTCCGCCGACGACCAGACCCGCCACTCGCGCATGGTGAAGTAGGTCGAGGCGTCCTCGTCGTGACCGGTGTAGAGGTACACCCGGCCGTTGTGTACCAGTGGAGCCGGATCGGCCGTGTAGATGGTCTGCACGATGGGGTTGTCCGCCCGGGCCACCCCGGGCACCAGCACCGCGAGACACAGCAGCGCGGACATCAGGGCCAGGCCGCGTCTGCCCGGGGCACGGCTGAGAGTTCCAAATTTCATGGGTACCTCCTCGGAATCACGCTCATCTCAAGCGCGGTCGCTTCGTCGCGAGTGGTGGTCGCCGGTCGGGCCGGCGCGGAGCTTGCCCACTCCGCGCCGGCCCCCCAGGTCGCGGCGTCAGCGACATGTCGGCGTCGATGACGCTGCCGGCCGCACCTGGAGACCGCGCCCGACCCTGCCCGGTACAGGCCGGCTGGCGGCGGATCTGCCGTACGAGGTTGCGCGGCGTGCCCGGCCATGTTCCGGTCCCGGCGGCCCCGCTACCCGACCCGCACGAGTTGCCATTGCTGGTTGTTGCCACCCCAGTCGGCGTACTGCACGACGTTCGCGCCGTCGTTGACAGCCGCGCCCTGCACCTCCAGGGCCTTGCCGCTGTTGCGGTTGATGAGGCGGAGGTAGCCGCCCGCCGAGTCGGCGAGCCGGAACTGCTGGTTCGCCCCGTTGAGATCGGCCCACTGCACGACTGCGGCACTGTCCGCGGTAGACCAGTTGGTGACGTCGAGCACCTTGCCCGAGTGCCGGGACTTCACCCGGTAGTAGCCCCCACCGGAGTCCACGAACTGCCACTGCTGATTCGCGCCGTCGTTCCGGGTCCACTGGCTGATCCGCGCACCGTCGTTGGTGGCCGAGGCGTACAGGTCCAGCGCCTTGCCGCTGTTGCGGTTCACCAGCACGTACCACGCCGTCGTGTCGACCTGCCCGGGGTTGGGGACGCTGCCGCTGTTGAGGGCGGTGAGTACGGCGTCGTAGGCGGCCTTCTTGTTGCCGGAGTTGTCGAACAGCAGGGGATTCTGGCCGGTACGCCACGAGTCACTGTCCCGGATACCCCAGACGGTGATGCCGGTGCAGCGGGCGACCGCGAGGCAGGCCCGGGTGACG
>NZ_JBHSPR010000056.1:0-87037 GCF_042658085.1 Plantactinospora solaniradicis
CCCTATCTCTACGGCACCTTCACCCTTCACGGTGAACGGGTCAACGACTACTTCATCTCGGCCTCGATCGTCGGGGACCCGCTCGGTGTCTGGTTCCTGACCGGTCCCTTCGGTGCCCCGCTCTACATGGTCGAACTCGTCGGGCTGCTCGGGCTGGTCTGGTACTGGAAGACCCGGTGGTGGGCCCGTCCGATGCTGCTGCTCGTGGCGGGTGTCTACGTGTACCGGTGGGCGCTCGTGCTGATCTTCGTCGGCAACGGCCACACCCTCTACCTGCACTACACCAGCCGGCTGATCGGCCTGGTGTTCGCCTCGGCCGGCGTCCTGACCGCCGTCACGGCGGTACCGGCGCTCGCCCGCCGGGTGACCAAACGCTCACTGCGCGGTGTCGCGCTGCTCGGCACGGCGACGCTGCTGGTGGTCGCGGGACTGGCCAGCATGAACACCTGGATGCCCTCGCCACGGGGGATCAACGACGTCAGCCGACCAGCGGACAGCATCGAGCCGAACCTCGCCACCTACACCCACGCCGAACCGCTGCCGAACGGGAAGCGACCCCGGTACGCGGCAAAGGGCGTCACCGTCGTCTGGTTCCCGGTCGAGTCGATCCGCGAGGTGGTCGAGGGGACGCTCGGCGAAGGAGCCCGGCCCTCGACGCTCGCCTACGACGAGCGGATGTTCGCCTACTACCCGTGGAACGGCTACGTCGCGGTCCATCGACTGGCAGCCAACACCTTCTCGCACTGGGACGAGCGGCACGCCGAGCTCGTCCGGATCGCCGGAATCAAGGACCCGGCCGAGTTCGCCCGCGCCTCGGCGGACACCGAGTACGGCGGCATCGACGTCTTCGTACTGCGCCGACGCCCGGCCGGTTGGATGTGGGGCGACGTGGTCTTCGACGCCGCACAGTTCAACCCGACCTACTGGCGGGTGGCCGACGACCTGCCCAGCAACACCGCAGTGGCGGTACGCCTGCCCGGCTGACCGGACGCCCTGACCGAGCGGGCGGGCAACGCCAGATCCCGACGTCGCCCGCCCCAATTCACTACAGGTGCGGCTGGAGTACTAATACTCCAGCCGTACCTGCGTGTCCTGGTATTTCCGCAGATGAACGGCATGATCGGTGCTGTGTCAGTGCCGACGAGCCAGCTGTCAGTGTCGATGTTATGCACCGGGCTGGCCGAGGTGGTCGCACTTCGTGTCTGATGCCTCTGTTGGCGAGCCAGGCAAGCTATCGCGCTTGTGTTGGTCGATCAAATCGTCGGGTGGCGGGCGGGTCTGGATGATCTACTGGCGCGGTTTGCGCACCGGTTCGGGCGTGCGCAGCCGCGCAAGCAGGCGCTCAGCTATCTGGTCGGGTTGTTGTCGCCGTTGGCGGCGAAGAACGGCTGGACCCTTGCCGAGGCTGCCGGTGACGCGACGCCGGATCGGATGCAGAGGCTGCTCAACCGGTCGTTGTGGGATCCGGACGCGGTCCGTGACGACCTGTTCGCCTACGTGGCCGAGCATCTCGGCCACGACGACGGGGTGCTGATCGTCGACGAAACCGGCTTCCTGAAGAAGGGCGTGAAATCGGGCCGGGGTTCAGCGGCAGTACTCCGGCACTGCGGGGCGAACCGAGAACTGTCAGCTCGGGGTGTTTCTCGCCTACGCCACCCCGATGGGTCGCACCCTCATCGACCGAGAGCTCTACCTGCCTCGGGTCTGGTGCGACGATCCCGCCCGCCGCGACGAAGCCGCTATCGACGACGCGGTCACGTTCGCCACCAACCCGCCCTCGGCCTACGCAGGTGGGCAGAAGCCGAGCCAGGTGGCGAGTTGGTATTGCAGGTGCCGTAGGACGGCGTAGAGGCTCAGCACTGCCCGGTTGCTTTTGGGGCGGTTAGCCGCGTCTGGGTGAGGAACAACTGGGCGGCGCTGGCCAGGGTGACATCGATGGACGCGTCGGGTCCGGTATCGGTGGGGATCAGATCGCTCGGGCGAGTTCGGTGAACGCTGCGGCGATGCGTAGCGCCGGTGGCGCTTCGTGTCCGAGTTCGTAGGTGTCCGCGTCGCAGGTTCTGCATGAAGGCATGTCCTGCGATTATCACCTGAGCGGTCCGGTCTGTCCGTAACCCGCGCATCGGCCGTAACCGGTGCTTGAGCTGGCTGTGGTCAGCCTCGACCGGATTGTTGGCGTACCGCTCGACATGGTGCCAAGCCGACGGGGCCAGGTCGTCGAGTACCGCCGGGTAGACCGGCGAGGCGTCGGTGACCACCTCGGCGGGCGCCACCCTCAGCATCCGCAGCACCCGTTGAAAGAACCGCCGCGCCGCGGCGGCGTCCCGGCGGGCCGAGGCGAGGACATCGATGACCTGCCCATGCTGCTCGACGGCACGGTACACGTACCGCCACACGCCATTGACCCTGACGTAGGTCTCATCGACGAACCACCGGTCACCAGGCGAATGGCGGGCGAACCGTGCGGCGTCGGCCAGCAGCGGGGTGAACCGTTGCACCCACCGGTACACGGTGACGTGGCCGACCTCGACACCCCGCTCGACCAGCAGTTCCTCCACATCCCGGTAGGACAGGTTGAAACGCAGATACCAGCGGACCGCGACCACGATCACCTCAGCCGGAAACCGGAATCCCGCGAACGCCGACCCTGGCGGCGACCAGGGACGACGATGGCACGATCGCTTCATACGTCAACTCTCCCAGGGCCTGCAACCGGCGACGCAACAGAGCCGCAGGTCACGGACGGCCCGCAGTGCTGTGCGGCCGTATCCGACTCACCCAGCCAGATCGCCGCCTTGGCCTGCACGAATCGTGGTACCGGATCCAGTACCGGAGTTGATCCTCCAGTCGTACGCCAGAGGCGATTCCCACACTCTCTGTAGGCGAGGCCACAGCCCGCCGTCACATGGGAGGACACATACATGCGCTCTTACGCTCGACGGAGCGGTTGGCTGGCACGTCGGTCACTGGTACCGATCGTCGCGCTGGCCGCCGCTGTAGCCCTGACGCCGGCGACAGCGTCAGCGACGCCTGACAATCCAGCGGTCGACGCGGCGGGGCTGGGCGCCGCAAGCGTGCCCGGGGACCCACCGCTGCCCGAGTACCCAGGCCTCTCGCCGCAGGGGGCAAGATCGGCTGCGGTAACCACCACACCTCTGCCGTGTGCCAACAACGGTTCCGACAAGACGATGCTCCGAGCCGATGCGATCACCCGGGCGCGAAGCTGGCTCAGCGTGGGTGGCGTCCCGTACAGCCAGAACCGGTGCTACAAAAACCAGTACGGTGACTACCGCACCGACTGTTCGGGCTTCGTCTCGATGGCGTGGGGTCTCGGCGGCGTCGGGAACGGCTTCTGGACCGGGAACCTGGACACCCGGTCACACCAGATTTCACGCAGCGATCTCAGGCCGGGCGACGCCCTGCTCCGGCACACCGGAGATCCCAGCGAGAACCACGTCGCCCTGTTCGTGAAGTGGGGTGACTCCGCACGCACCACACCGGTGGTCATCGAACAGACGGGCAGCCGCGACACCGTCGAGCGCACCTGGACGGCCAGCTACGCCGGCCTCTACACCCCGGTCCGCTATGACAAGATCGCCGAAGATGTGCCTCCGGAGGACGTGCCGATCGCCGGCGACTGGAACAAGGACGGCGTCGACAACGTCGGCGTCTTCCGGCCCAGCAACTCCACCTGGTACCTCCGCGACATCAACAGCGGAGACGCCACGACCATCTTCAAGTTCGGCCATGGCGCATCCGGCGACATCCCCGTCGCCGGCGACTGGAACAAAGACGGCGTCGACACCGTCGGCGTCTTCCGCCCCAGCAACTCCACCTGGTACCTCACCGACGGCACCACCAGCCTCGACCACGAATTCGTCTTCGGCCATGGCGCATCCGGCGACATCCCCGTCGCCGGCGACTGGAACAAAGACGGCATCGACACCGTCGGCGTCTTCCGCCCCAGCAACTCCACCTGGTACCTCACCGACGGCACCACCAGCCTCGACCACGAATTCGTCTTCGGCCATGGCGCATCCGGCGACATCCCCGTCCCAGGCGACTGGAACAAGGACAACACCGACACCCCCGGTGTCCGCCGACCCGGCAACAACACCGTCTACCTACGCAACGCCAACAGCGCCGGCGGAGTCGACGAATACTTCATCTACGGCATATGACCATCCACGCCATCTGACCACACCCGTACCGGCTGTTGGCTGTCCCCAGGGGCCAGCCGGCAGCCGGCGAGGTTGACCATCACGCCGTCACGTTCTGTAGCGCCCGGATCGCGGCTGACTCGAAAATGTTCAGTAAGTGGGCAGGCGGCAGCAGCGCGGCGTAGCCGCGATGGTTTGTGTTGAATTGGTGGTGGGCCTGACACGTACCGCCACACGCCATTGACCTTGACGTACGTCTCGTCAACGAACCAACGGTCACCAGGCGAGTGACGGGCAAACCGGGCGACGTCGGCCAGCAGCGGCGTGAACCGCTGCACCCACCGGAACACGGTTACGTGGTCAACCTCGACACCACGCTCGACCAGCAGTTCCTCCACGTCTCGATACGAGAGGTTGTAACGCAGGTACCAGGGGGCGGCGTAGGTCGGCGGCGGCTGTGCGCGCGAGGCGCCAGCTGGGTGTAGGCGGTCAGCACGAGCCATGTCCAGCGGTCGGCGGCGTGCGGATCGCGTAGCTTCGGGCTGGTCCAGCCGAGGGTCTGTTTGACCATGCGGAAGGTGTGCTCGATGTCGAATCGGCGCAGGAACGCCTGCCAGAGCAGGTCGACCTCGCTGCGGCTGGCCTCGGGCTTGGACGACCAGAGCCAGACCGGTTTCGCGGTCGCGCCCGACGGCAGCCGGTCGCCGGTCAGCAGGACCACGGTGCCCTCGATGATCGGCAGCGCGTCGGTGTGGCTGGTCCAGGCGGTGCGGTGGGTTAAGCGGGGGTGCAGCGCGTGCCACGCCCGCACGGTCGCGGCGCCGTAGAGACGGGTCTCGGTGGTGGTGGCCACGTCGGGGTCGCCCCAACTGGCCGGGTCGGGCGAAGATGAACTCGTCGCCGTGGCGTGGCGGCCGGCCGTTACCGGTCCGCTCCAGCGGAGCGCGGCGTCGCAGGACCCGGTCGGAGCGCATTCTGACCAGCACCCGCACCGGCAGGTCAGCTAGGAGGAACGCCAAGCGGGGACCGTCGTAGCCGGCGTCCGCGACGATCCGGATGTCCGGATCCCCCGGCTGCCAATGCCCGGCCGTGATCAGCCGCCGCACCACGTCGCGTACTTGCCCGGCGGTGACCGTGGCGGCGTCGCCGCCCGGGGCCAGACGGCGGACATCCAGCGGTGCCGTCCACGAGCTGCGGCCGGTCTCCAACGCGGTGACCAGGGAGTACGGCCAGCCCGGGATCATGAGGTGCGTGTCCTTGCCGCGGCCGTAGGTGTGACACAGCACCCGTGCGGGCCTCCGGCCGCAGCCAGCACGTCACGTCCACCGCGAGCACGATCCGACCGTCGCCGGCCCGGGGCACCGGCACCGTGGCCAACGCCGTCCGCAGCCGGTCGACATCGACACGGCCCCCGGTTCAACGCCGCGTACAACGACCCGTGACCACGCCGATGCTCACCAACCAGCGACAGCCCGACCAGCGAACCCACCGGCCCGTCCGCGCACAGCGCCGCGTCGACCAGCTCGAACAACGCATCCGCCCGACGGGTCAGACACCGGTAGAACTCCCGCCGGAACGCCGCCAACCCCGCCGCCGGATCGTCCACCGCCGTCGTGGCGCACTGGGCGTGTCAGACGGCAGCAGCCCAGCCACACAGGACTCCGCAGCCAGACCGGCAGCCGAGGCTGAAGAACAAGCTAGATTTCGCCGCAGGCTGATGGTGTCGAGGTGGAAGAAGTCGGTGGCGAGTAGTCCGGCGGCCTGGGTGCGGAGGAAGGTCCGCCGGGAGGTGTCGATGCCTCGCGGCCCGGGACCGGGTCTGGTGCGGCGATGATCCGGCGGATGGTTGCGGCGCCGATCTGGTGGCCGAGTCCGATGAGTTCGCCGTGGATGCGGCGGTGTCCCCAGCGGGTGTTCTCGTGCGAGTCGTAGAACCCGGGCGCGGAGTTCGTCGCTGATCGGTGGTCGGCCGGGACGGTTCGGGTAGGTCCAGTGTCGTCGCACGAGCCGGCGGTGCCAGCTCAGCAACGTGGCGGGGTGACGATCCGATGTTCCCGTATCCGACGGGGCAGTAGGCGGGCCAGGGCGGACAGGATCGCCCGGTCCGGCCAGGACAGATGCGGCCGGCCGTAAACGTGGCGGCGTAGCACCGCAATCTCGTGCCGCAACGCGAGGACCTCGACCAGCAACGTCCTGTCGCCGCGGATCAACAACCCCAAACCGCTGATCAGGCGGATCATTCCCAGGTACAGCAACCGCACGACCATACCGGAGATCATCAGCCCGAATCGAGAACTCCCAGCTCACAGCCTGTGCGACAGGTTTGGCGCAGTACAGGGTGCGGCCCGAGTCGCGATCTCTTACCTACCGGTGACACCGTCGGTAAGCTCCCGCAGGATGTCGGCGTGACCGGCATGCCGGACGGTCTCGCTCGTCATGTGGGCCAGCACCCAGCGAACGTACGAGGCGCGTCACCGACCAGCTGCGTGGTGAGAACATCCGGGCCGGCGGCTGCGCTGATGTGGGCGTCGCTCTCGGCGATCGCAGCCCGGTAGTCAGCGATGATCTGATCTGGGAACCGGTCCGGCTCGACCACCATGTCGAAGTCCACGTCGGCGTAGTGCGGGTCGCCAGCGAACGTGTAGCCGAACCAGTACCGTTCGGCGTCGGTCAAGTGCTGGACCACGCCCAGCAGTGTGGTGTCGGAGACGACCAGGCGGCGTCGCAGCTGCTCCTCGCTCAAGCCCGCGACCTTCTTCACCACGCATGATCGAGCGAAGGACAGGAAGGCGAGGGCGGTGTCGAGATCGCCACCGTCGTTGCTCGGCACGGCTTCGCGTTGGGATTCGATCATGACGCGACCATATGTGATCGCCATTGGGGAGGCGGGCGCAGATGTCGCCTGAGCGGTTCCGGCCAGACTCCCGTTCGTCGTCAGATCCGGACGTCGACCGACACTGAAGGCCAGCCACGGAACGTGACGGCTCCGGCTGACGGTGGCGTTGCGTGGTCGGCGGCCAGAGATAGGCAGGGCGTCTTGCGCGTGCAGGATTGGTTCGTGTTCCGGGAGTAGGTTGTGGGCGTGGCCGGCCTTGATCGTCAGGTGTTCCGCTACCGGCTGGACTTCGGTCGCGGTGAGCGCGAGGTCCTGTCGTTGCTGGAGGCGGATTGAGTGGTCCGGCACGGTCTGAATCCGGAGGCGGTGATGGCGGTCGTCCGTGAGGGCGCCGACTCGCACAGGCTGGTGGTGGCTGATGTTCGGGAGAACGGCGCGTTCCTTCGCCTGCTGTCGAGGGTCATCTTCGAGAACATCGGCCGGTGCGACGGCGTTCGGCGCCAAGCGGCGGTGCAGGGCACCGGTCACGCTTACCTGCTCGATGGACGGAAGGCGATCCGGGCGGGCGGGTGCCGCCCGATGACATCATCGGTGAGGTCGAGGTCCGTGATGGACAGCCCGTGGCAGGGTCGTATCGCCACAACCCGCGGCACCGACTATTCACGGCAGCAGGATGGTTCGGCGTACCCGAGGTCATCGAGGCGGCGCTGCAGCACCGGCTGCGCGACAGGAGCACTGACGAGCGCATCACGTCCTCCACCCCGTCGGCGGCGAGGCAAGCGACTCGCTTGCCGGTCAGTGGCTGCTGGCTCTGTGTCATTTTGCGGCCTCCCTTCGCGGCGCCGCGCCGTCGGCGGCGCATCGCTCGCTCGCGGTCGCCTTCCCGGTGCGGGCACCGGCAAACAGGCCAGCGACAGCCACTCGACGGCGGACAATCCCGCCACATGCCCGCTGTGCAGCGAGAGCCTGTGCGGAGAGAGGTCGCACTACCAGGGCTGTGCTGCCTGGCGACCGCCTCGTCCAGAGAGCGGCCAGTTGACCGCTTGACGGAACTCACCGAGTGCCAGAAGCACACACACGAGCCCGTCCTATATGAGATGGTTTGCGTTTGAAGGACGCTGTTATCGACGGCACCCACACGAGCAGATCAAGCGACGGGGGCGGACATGAGGTGGCTGATCGGCGGAGCGGTCGCGTTGGGCGGCGGAATGATCGCCCGGCGGCTGCTCGGCGGGGCTGGCCGGGGCAGCGACCATTGGCAACGAGGTCAGGCGCGACGGCGCGGGCCGCAGTGGCATGTCGCGACGGTGAACCGGCCGGCCAGTGACGTCGCTCCGGGCGGACAGTTCCCCGAGCCGCTGGCCGGGCTTGGCGACGCCGTCGAGGTCCAGGTCCGGCCCGCCGCCGGCGACCGGGGCACCGAGATCGCCGTCCGGCTGCGCGACGGTGCCCGACTGCCTGTTGCCGCCGCCCGGCGGGCCACCGGCCGGGATCCTGAGCAGGCGATCCGGGCTGCGCTGCGAGAGTCGAAACAGCTCATCGAGACCAGTGAGGTTCTCCACCCGGACTATCCGCCCACCACCGAGTCGACTCCGTTGAACAAACCACTGCAGATGGCCACCCGACACGGTCGACGGGAGGGACGGCTGTGAAGGCACTGGTCTGGGAGGGAGCCAACGAACTCGCGGTACGGCAGGTTCCGGACCCGCAGATCCGCAACGAGCAGGACGCCATCGTCCGGGTCCGTCGGACCGTGACCTGCGGATCGGACCTGCACCTGCTCGGCGGGTACATCCCGTTCATGGAACGCGGCGACGTCCTCGGCCACGAGTTCCTCGGCGACATCGTCGAGGTCGGTCCCCAGGTACGCAACCACAAGGTGGGCGACCGGGTGGTGGTCTGCTCGTTCATCTCCTGCGGCAAGTGCTGGTACTGCCAGCAACAGCAGTTCTCGCTCTGCGACAACGGGAACACGAACCCGATGATCACCGAGAACGTCTGGGGTTCCGCGCCCGGCGGCTGCTACGGCTACTCGCACGCACTCGGGGGCTTCGCCGGCAGCCACGCCGAGTACATCCGGGTCCCCTACGCCGACCAGGGCGCGTTCACCGTCCCGGACGGGGTGAGCGACGAGCGCGCGTTGTTCGCCTCCGACTCCGCGCCGACCGGCTGGATGGGCGCCGACCTCGCCGGGGTGAAACCGGGCGATGTGGTGGCGGTCTGGGGCGCCGGTGCGGTAGGGCAGATGGCGGCGCGGGCATCCGTGCTGCTCGGCGCCGAGCGGGTGATCGTGATCGACCGACTCGACAACCGCCTCCAGATGGCCCAGACGCATCTCGGCGTGGAGACGCTGAACTACGAGCAGCAGGACATCGGCGCCGAGTTGCTGGAGCGCAGTGGCGGTCGAGGCCCGGACGTCTGCATCGAGGCGGTCGGGATGGAGTCGCACAGCGGCGGCCCGCAACTCTGGTACGACCAGATCAAGCAGCAGTTGCGGATCGAGTCCGACCGGCCGATCGCCGCCCGGGAGGCGATCTACAACTGCCGCAAGGGCGGCAGTGTGTTCGTCCTGGGCGTGTTCGCCGGCATGGTGGACAAGTTCCCGCTCGGGGCGCTGATGAACAAGGGGCTGACGCTGCGCGGCGCGCAGCAGCACGGACAGCGCTACATTCCCATGCTGCTGGAGCGGATGGCCCGCGGCGAGCTGGTCACGGAGCATCTCGCGACGCACACCATGCCGTTGGACGAGGCTCCGCGCGGCTACGAGATGTTCAAACAGAAACTCGACGGATGCGTACGGGCCGTCTTCCAGCCCACCAGCTGACCGGTACCGCCGACGCCACCGCCACCTCTGCCCTCGCACCGCCGGTAGCTCGACCTCACCGGGTGTCCCTCGCCCGGCCAGTCCGTTCGTCGATGGGATGAGCAGCGATGCGGAAGCCGGTGACGACTGAGCCCGGACGTGATCCGGGCCGGCTGATTCTGGCGCCGGCCCGATCCGGCGGGTATCCCGGGCCGATCCGCAAGGCCGTGCCCGGCAGCCAACTCCTGCGCCTGCTGGGCACCACCGACGCCAAACAGATCGGACTGTTGTATCTGACCACGTCCTTCGGCTTCTTCCTGGTGGCCGGACTCGAGGCGATGCTGATGCGCGCCGAACTCGGCCGCCCGGGGATGCAGTTTCTCTCCCCGGAGCAGTACAACCAGCTGTTCACCTCGCACGGCACCATCATGATGCTGCTGTTCGCGACCCCGCTCGCGTTCGCGTTCGGCAACTACCTGGTGCCGCTGCAGATCGGCGCCCCGGACGTCTCCTTCCCCCGACTGAACGCGCTGGCGTACTGGCTGTATCTGTTCGGTGGCCTGATGGTGCTCGGCGCTTTCCTCATCCCCGGCGGCGGGCCCGATTTCGGTTGGACGGCCTACCCGACACTGAGCCGCTACGAACACACGCCCGGGATCGGCGGCAACCTGTGGGTCATCGGCCTCGTCCTCTCCGGACTGGGCACGATCCTCGGATCGGTCAACCTCATCACCACGATCCTGACCCTGCGGGCACCGGGCATGACCATGTTCCGGATGCCGCTGTTCACCTGGGCCATGCTCGTCACCGCCCTGATGGCCGTCGTCGTCTTTCCACTGCTGGCGGCCACCCTGCTGGCCCTGCTCGCCGACCGGGTACTCGGCGCTCACGTCTACGCGGCCGAGCACGGCGGCCCGCTCCTGTATCAGCACCTGTTCTGGTACTTCGGCCATCCCGAGGTCTACATCGTCGCGCTGCCGTTCTTCGGCATCATCAGCGAGATCATCCCGGTCTTCAGCCGAAAGCCCCTGTTCGGCTACAAGACCATGGTCGCCGCACTCGTCGTGATCTTCCTCTACTCCCTGACCGTCTGGGCACACCACATGTTCGCCACCGGCCAGGTCCTCCTGCCGTTCTTCTCCGCGTTCACCTTCATCATCGCCATACCGACCGGGATCAAGTTCTTCAACTGGATCGGCACCATGTGGAAGGGACAACTCACCTTCGAGACCCCGATGCTGTTCTCCATCGGCTTCCTCGTCACCTTCCTCTTCGGCGGCCTCACCGGCGTCCTGCTGGCCAGCCCACCGGTCGACTTCCACACCCACGACACCTACTTCGTCGTCGGCCACTTCCACTACGTACTCTTCGGCACCATCGTCTTCGCCGCCTTCGCCGGGGTCTACTTCTGGTACCCCAAGATGACCGGCCGGCTCCTCGACGAACGACTCGGCAAGGTGCACTTCTGGACCATGTTCCTCGGCTTCCACACCACCTTCCTGATCCACCACTGGCTCGGCAACGACGGCATGCCCCGCCGCTACGCCGACTACCTACCGACCGACGGCTTCACCACAATGCACACGATCTCGACCATCGGCTCCTTCGTCCTCGGCGCCTCCACCCTGTTCTTCATCTACAACATCTGGAAGTCCTGGCGGTTCGGACAGGCCGTGGAGGTCGACGACCCGTGGGGGTTCGGTAACTCCCTGGAATGGGCCACCAGTTGTCCGCCGCCGCTGCGGAACTTCGACCGCATGCCCAAGATCCGCTCCGAGCGGCCCGCCTTCGACGCCAAGTACGGCCCCCTCGTCGCCGACCTCGGCCGGAACCTACCCCAGCGGGCCGCCAAACCACCCCAGCGGATGCGGGACGAGGTGCGTCTCGAGCATCAGGCGCCGGAGCCACCGACGGCGGAGGGCGCGCACGGCGCCGAGGCGGCCGTCGCGCACCATCCGCCAGAGCGGTCCGGCGCCCGCCCGGTGGAGGTGCCGGAACCGGAACAGGTACGCCGGCCAAGCTTCGAACACACCGACGAAGCCAGCGACAACCCGTTCGACGCAGACCGCACCGGACCAAGCTCGGACCGGTGGCGAAACCCGAAGGGCAGTGAGGAAGAGAAGTAGCCGAGGGGCGGGCACTGGCTGGGCGCCGATCGACGGCCGGAAAGACCGAAGAAGGGGAATCAGTGTCGTGACGAGCCAAGAGCCGCGTCCGACCCCGGCGGACCCGATGCCGTCTGCCCGAACCGTGGGCGGCGCGCCCAGTGGCATGGTACGTGATCTGCCGCCGGAGCTCGGCCCGGACGCCGTCGGCATCCTCGAAGCGTCGACCTTCATGTTCTCCAACGCGGCCGGTGACGTTCCACCCGATCGATCGGGGGTCTGGTCCACTACGACACGCGGTACCTCAGCCGTTGGCAACTGACCATCAACGGCGCGCCGCCGCTCGTCCTGTCCTCGTGCATCGTCGATCATTATTCCGCGGCGTTCTTCCTGGCCAACCCGGAACTGCCTGGCCTGGCAGCGGACACCATCGGGATACGCCGTCAACGGTTCGTGGGTGAGGGGGTACACGAACGCATCGAGTTGCAGTGCTTCGGCCGCGAGCCCAGGTCGTTCGAGCTACGTCTGGCGGTCGGTAACGACTTCGCCGACCTGTTCGAAATCAAGACCACGACGAGGTTCACAACCAACTGCAGCAAGGCGGGATCGGCCCGCACCGCCGGCAGGTCGGCGGGCAGGCTCGCGAACCCGAGCGGAACCTGGGCGGGCCCGACCGGGCCGGCGCGGAGAATGACCGCTGGTGCACCGGCGAACGCGGGGGATGGGTGGCGGCGCGGGCGGAGTCGGCGGCTACCCGCCCGCCGACAACCCCAGGCCTCCGGGTACGGGTTCACGGACCGGCACCACCTGTACCGCTCGGAAACCCGGTTCCGGCCTCTGAGGTGCGACTTTGTGTGCCTCGGCTAGCTTGTCGCGGAGCATGGTGGCGGACATGTTCTTGTACTTCGGGTACCTGATCTTGTGTCAGGTGCTGCGGCTGGTGGTCCGAGGCATGCGTGGTGAGCGGTCCAAGGACGTCGAGATTCTCGTGCTACGTCATCAGGTCGCGGTGCTACGCCGCCAGGTCGCACGCCCGGATCTGGAGCCCACCGACCGAGTGGTGCTGTCAGCCCTGTCGCGGCTGCTGCCCACGGTCAGAACTGTGATGGTGCCCTTGTTTGCGGCAAGGCCCCTATCGGGACACGCCCTACCGGTCCGGTGACAGCAAGCCCTCCCGCGAGCCACAGTCGACAGATCAGCGCGAAGGCATCTACCGAGCCGGTTGCGTTCCGGGTCAGACCGCGGCCCGCGGGAGCACGGCTCCTACGATCTCAGAACCGCACCCTCACACTCACAGTTGCGTTCTCGAGTCGGTAGACGCGTCGAACCTCGTATACCGGTCCGGAATCAGATCGCTCGGGCGAGTTCGGTGAACGCTACGGCGACGCGGAGCGCCGGCGGCGTCTCGTGTTCGAGTTCGTAGTGTCCGCGTCGCACGTTCTGTATAAACGCATGTCCGGCGACGATCACCTGCGCCGGTCTGGTCGGCCCGTAGCCCGCGCATCGGGCGTAACCGGCGTTTGAGCTGGCTGTGGTCGGCCTCGATCGGGTTGTTGGCGTACCGCTCGAGGTGGTGCCGAGCCGACGGAAAGAGGTCGTCGAGTACCGCCGGGTAGACCGACGAGGCGTCGGTAACCACCTCGGCGGGCGTCACCCTCAGCATCCGCCGCGCCCGCTGGAAGAACCCTCGAGCCGCGGCCGTGTCCCGGCGGGTCGAGACGAGGACATCGGATGACCTGCCCGTGCTGGTCGACGGCACGGTAGACGTACCGCCACACGCCGTTGACCTTCACATAGGTCTCGTCAGCAAACCACCGATCACCAGGCGAGCGGCGGGTGAACCTAGCGGCAGCGGCCGGCAGCGGGGTGAACCGCTGTACCCACCGGAAGATGGTGACGTGGTCGACCTCGATTCCGCGTCAACCAGCAACTCCTCCACATCCGGTACGACAGGTTGAACCGCAGGTACCAGCGGACCGCAACCACGATCACCTCCGCCGGGAACCGGAACCCGGCGAACGCGGGCCCGGCCGGCGACCATGGACGACGATGGTGTGCTTGCGTCACCCGTCAACTCTGCCCCGGCCACCGACTGATGACGCAACAGAGCCAACACCCGCGACTCGGGCACCCGCAAGGTCGTACTGGCCCGCTACGCCCGCAACCGTCGCCTCGGCGACGCCGTGCACCAGTGGGCGTTCTGCGCCATGAACGGCTCACCGGCGCCCGCGCCTACTACGAGACCGCGCGCACACGCGGCATCGGCCACCAGGCCGCCCTACGCCAACTCGGCAACCGCCTCGTCGGCACCCCGCACGGCTGCCTCAAGACCGATACCGTCTACGACGAGGCCATCGCCCGGGCACATCTCGAACCAGCCTCTTGACAACAAAGAACATGGGATGTCCGCCGCGCCCGACGCCGAGTCGACGTCCTCCACGCCATGCTCTGCGACAAGAGTACTCACCAAGCCCGCTTCGCCGCTTGCCCAAACCATAGGGACACCCCCGACATAGACCGGTTGCCATCGATGTTCACGCCGACACGCCGCATCTGATCAACCAGACCACAGACCCGAGCTATTCAACCGCAGTAGCGGTGATGCGTTCTTGGGTGCTGGCGCGATATTGATGTCATCGACTACAGTTATGCCTTCCCGTCACGCACGCAAGAGGCTTCGATGATAGAGGAATCTACCGATTCGACGTTGCATCCCGGCAGCAACGACCGCTTGCGTAGGGCCCTGCGTAGTGCCCTTACCATCTTCAGCGTCGTGGTGTTCCTGGCCCTCGGCGGCGTCGCCGCCTGTGTCGAGCAGAACGATCCTAAGAGGACGGTGGAGTCACTTAGAGAAAAATCTCCGACTTTGCGGGACAAGGTCAGGCTCCGTGTTGGTGTGCGGGAAACGCTGCCCTACCTGAGTTTTCGCGACCCCAACACGGGTGTCCGCAGCGGGTTCGAGATCGAGATCGCCAAGGCGCTCGCCGCCGACCTGGGTTTCAGTGAGGAGCGGATCGACTGGGTCACTGTCACCAATGTGCAGAACAGAATGCACGTGCTCCAGGCCAACCAGGCCGACATGGTCGTTGCCAGCCTGACCATGCTGGCCGACCGGCCGGTCGACTTCGCCGGGCCGTACCAGTTGGTGCCGCAGGCGGTCATGGTGAACAAGCAGCACACCAAGCGCATTGACACGGTCACCGACCTGCGGGCACCCGATATCATCGTGTGCACAGGCATCGGCTCGACCTCCTCGCAGGCGCTGGAGGCCAAGGGCATCAGACTTGAGCTGGTCAACGACCGCGAGCAGTGCATCGAGGGGATGAAGTCCGGCAGGTACGACGCCTTCAGCAGTGACCTGCCCATCCTGGCGAGCATCGTGGCGACCAACGCGAACCGGTTCGAGATCCTCAGTCTCATCGTGGCCGACGCCGAGGAGCGGATCGGTGTCGCCGTGCCGAAGGGCGACACCGCGTTGCGCGACCTGATCGCCTACTTTCTCAACCGGTGGCTGCACGGGCCACAACCCAGCCCGTGGCTGCTGGCCTATGACCGCACCATCGGGCCGTACCTGGACGCGAGGTTCCGCTCCCAGCCGCTCGTGGACAACCCCCCTCAGCTAGTGGACTATGACTCAAAAGTGCGCCCGCAATGAGTGACGGCGCACAGCCCGACGGTCCCAACGGTCCGGACCACCGGGCGGCGTTCTGGAGCCTCGTCGTCGGCATGCCGGCCGCCCTGTCGGTGTTGCGATTGTGGGTCGAGTCAGGCGGCGACCTCCAGGTCACCCTGCTGCTGGTGTCCAACGTAGGACCGCTCAACCTGGGGGCGGCGCTGTTCGCCACGATCACGCAGCTCGCCACGGTCGTGTTGATCGCCATGTCGAGCGCCGGAGGCATCCTGCGCTCAGCGGTCGAGGCCGCCCCGCCGCAGAGCCTGCTGCGTCAGCGGCCGCCGCTAATCGCCAGGATCTTCGGGGCGATGCCGCCCTGGTTCATCCTGGCGGTGTTCATGCTGGCCATCCTTACCTGGCGGATCATCTATCTTCCCCTGCTGCTGCCGGCCGCCGTCGCGGTGGCGCAGCGCCCGCTGTGGCGGCTGCACGACCGCCCGGTGGCCGGGCTCGCGATCTGCCTAGTGGGGTTGGCGGCATACGGATGGTTGAACAGCGCGGCGGTGGCGCAGGCCTGGACCGCCGGCGAGTATTCGGTGACCCTGCTGCTGATCCTGCCGACGCTGGCCGCCCTGGGCATCTGCGGACCGGTACCGGTGTGGTTCGCCCGCCTGTTCGCGACGGCGGCGCTGCTGGCGATCCTCGGCGCCACGGCCGTGGTGTTCCAATCGGCCGTCCGCACGCCGATACTGCCACTCGTCGCCATCGAGACGAAGCCAGCCGGCGACTCGCCGGCCGAGCCGGGCGAAGACGAGGACCACTTCGTGCGCGGCCACATCATCACCGTGAACGACCTGCACCTGGTGGTACTTCAAGAGCTGGGCGGGGTGCGGTACCTGCCGCTCGACACCGTACAGTCGACGGTTCTCTGTGGGACCCCGGAGGAGCTGCCCACCTTCACGATCTGGCTGCGCGGGTACCATGTCGAAGACTCCCTGCTCACCGCCATCGGCCGGCGGGTGCGGCCGCGGGTGAGGATCGATCCGCTCTGCCGGATCTCCGAACCGGCCGCGCTTTCCAGCGGTGCCAGGTGAGGGCCGTCCTCCTCGGGGAGTATCGGGCTGAACGGCTGGCTGTGCCGTTGCGGCAGGCCAACGCCGACGTCGTCGTGCTCGGGTCGACGGATGTGCGCTCGTGCCTGGCGGCCGATGTCCGGTTCGGCGAGCTTCCCGTTGACGCGACCGCTGACCGGCTGGTCGCCCTGCTCCGGGGTTACGACGCCGACATCGCCATCCCCAACGTCACCTCGCCCGGTCAGGAGAGGATGCTTCCGGCGTATGCCGGTGTGGCGCGGCGGTGGCAGCGGCTCGGCCGGCGCATGCTGGCGCATCCGTCGGGGTTCGCCGCGCTAGCCACCGACAAGGTGCTGTTCCACGAGACGGCACATCGGCGGAGTTGGCCCGTCCCGGAGGGGGTGATCTGCCACGATCCGCACGTGCTTGCCGGCTCGGCCCGGCGGCTCGGCCTGCCCGTGATCGTCAAGGAGGCGCGCAGCGAATCCCACTCGGGGCGGTACCTCATGAATAGCCTGGAGTCGTTGCGCCGCCTGTCTTCCGAGGTCACCTATCCGGTCCTGGCCCAGCGGGTCGTCGCTGGCGTGGAGGTCGCCGTGGAGGTCCTGTCACTGCCCGAACGCACCATTGTCTGGCCGGTCGCGTCGCTCGGCACGCTCGACGAGCGTTGCGCGCCGGGCAAGCGCATCCGTGTCATGCCGGCCGACCTGCCCGAGTGGGTGCGAAACTCGCTGGCCGCGGTGATTAGGGACATGACGGACGGCTATCGGCCCGCCGGCCCGTGGCAATTGGACCTCGCGATCTCGGCCGGCGAGCTGCTCGTCATCGAACTCAACGGCAGGCTCGGCGGGCTCACCAACCTGAGTTGGTTGAGCACCGGCGCCGACCCGCATCGGTCCTATGTAGACGCTACGCTGGGGAGGCCAGTCGTGCCGCCGGACCTGACCCACATCGCGCTAGAACTGCCGATACCCAACGGAAGCCGCGTCCCGCCGGTGCCGCCGGGGCTTGAACTCAGATCTTTCGAAGGTACCGCCACCAATCGGTTTCCGCTGCTCAGCGGATACTATCGGGCCGTGCTCAGGGTTCCCGGTGGCGAGGTAAACACCGCTCGGGCCTGGTTGAGTTCGCTGCCGCCTGCAGCGTTGCTCGCCGATCCCGCGGAGGCGATTGCCCAGCTGGTACAGGCGACCCGCGCGTGGGAGAAGGGGCGTCACAGCGAACCGGTGCGCTAGCCGCGGCGATCCGGGTGCACGTATTGGTAGACGGTGCGGGTGCCGACAACCTCGTCCGCGCTGGTCACAACCTTCTTGGCTGCCCACCGTGCTGTGGGAGTCGTGCTCGGCAACCTCCTGTGCGGATCACCAGGTGGTGAGCGTGGCTTTGCCGTGAGCCCGCTCGGCCCAGACGTGGCGGTGATCGACGTAGCACGCTAAGAGCGACCGGCAGTAGGTGCTGATCCTGTAGGGTGCGTCGGTGTCGCGGGGTGCGGGTCCGAGGCGGTCACGGGTCAGGATTCGGCGGATGGTGCCGAGGCCGACGCAGTGGCCCAGTCCGAGCAGTTCGCCTTGGATTCTTTTGTGGCCCCAGCGGGGGTTGTCGCGGGCCATCCGATGGATGAGCTCGCAGATCTCGTCGCTGACGGGAGGCCGACCGCCGCGGTGGGGGTAGGTCCAGCGGCGTTGGACCAGCCGGCGGTGCCAGGCGAGCAGGGTTGCCGGGGTCACGATCCGGTGGAGACGGACCGCGCGGGGCAGGCGGCGGGACAGCGCGGACAGGATCGCCCGGTCTGACCAGGACAGTCGTGGTCGGCCGTGGACCTGGCGGCGTAGCACCGCGACCTCATGGCGCAGGGCCAGCGGTTCCGCGAGCACGACGTTGTCGCTACGGGCCGCGCGCAGCAGGGCGTCGAACATGCGGATCGCGACCAGATAGACCAATCGGAGCACCATGGCCACCAAGCTGCCCCAAACTCGCGAAGCACCAGCTCACAGCGGGTGCGACAGGTATTGGCACCGTACAGGGGGCAACCAGCCAGCCGGGCTCCCTGACCTACGTCACCACTGAACGGGTCAGGCCAGCTGTTGATCACGACTCGTCAGCGGGCTGGCTCGCCTCGCCACGAGCGTCCAACAGCCGCTCTCGCGCGGCGTCCAGACAGGCGGGGTAGTCAAGCGCGAAGACCTCCACCAGCGAGGTTTCCAACGTCCCGGCGATCCGGTGCAGCGGCGACCACACTGCGCGATCCTGATTCACCAGGCCGTCGAACTCTGCCGTACCTATCATGCGGTCAAGCCAGTCGGACAACACCAACGCCTCGTCCCGCGTCAGCTTGATCATGAAGTCGCCTTCAGTCATCCCGCCGAGGCTACCTCCCGATCAACACCCTGAATCTTTGTGGTCAAAGCACTAGTTCGGAAATTGGCCGGTCAGGACTTGGCAGTCGAGATCGATCGCGGCGAGCACACGGGACATCGCGTCGAGCCGGCCGACGGCGTCATAGACGGCCGCGAGCACCTGTCGGACGTAGGGCGCGGGCCTGAGGACCGGGAGGGCGGGGGTGGTAAGCAGCAGGTCGAGGTGGCCGCGGCCGGCGGCCAGGGGACGTCGCGGCGGATGCGACAGCTGCCGGAGACGGCGGCTGGTAGTTCAGTCAGTTGTGAGTGTCTGCTCGCTCCGCGTGGGCGTACCGTTCGTCGCGGCGGAGGGGAAGCGGATCGGGGGAAAGCATGCGTGCGCATCGTCTGGTGCTGATCGCGGCGGTTGTGGCCCTGGGAACGGGCCTGGTGCCGGCGCGAGCCGCTGCGGACCGGCCATTGGACCTTGAGATGACCTCGGCGACGCAGCTTGGGGCGATGATGGCCTCCGGGCGGCTCAGCAGCCACGAGCTTACCCGCGACTACCTCGAGCGGATCGCGGCGGTCAACCAGCGGGGTCCCGCGCTCAACGCCGTCCGCTCGCTCAATCCGGACGCGTTGGAGGAGGCGCGCGAGTCGGACCGGGTCCGGCGCCGGTCGGGCCCGCGTGGCCCGCTCGAAGGGCTGCCCGTGCTGCTTAAGGACAACGTCGATGTGGCTGGGATGCCGAGCACGGCGGGGTCGATTGTGCTCGAGCACTCGGTGCCGGACAAGGATGCGACCGTCGTGAGGAAGCTGCGCGCTGCCGGGGCCGTGATCCTGGGCAAGGTTAACCTGACGGAGTTCGCCGCCTACGTGTCCAACAATCAACAGAGTGGCAACAGTTCGCTGGGTGGGCAGGTTCTGAACCCCTACGACACGGCCGCCGATCCCGGCGGCTCATCCAGCGGCTCCGGTGTCGCCGCCGCCGCGGGCCTCGCCGCGCTGACGATCGGCTCCGACAGCGAGGGTTCGATCATCTCGCCGGCGAGCCAGAACGGCGTCGTGGGCATTCGCCCGTCGACCGGGCTGTGGAGCCGCCATGGCGTCGTGCCGATCTCCGACACGCAGGACACGCTCGGCCCGCTCACACAGACGGTGTCCGACGCGGCGCTGCTGCTCGGGCCGCTGACCGGCGTCGATCCTGCGGACCCCAAGACCGCCGCCAGCGCCGGCGTGGCCGGCACCGACTACACGAAGGCGCTCAAAGCGGATGCGTTGCAGGGAGCGCGGATCGGCGTCATGGGCTCCAACAACGCCCAGTACAACGCCGCCCGGGCCGAGGTGGAGAGCCTCGGGGCGACCGTCGTGCAGATCCCGGTGCCCAACTTCCCGACCGCCGACCCGATCCTGCCGCGCGAGTTCCGCCGCGACCTCACCAAGTACCTCACGCAGCTGCCGTCCAGCACGCCGATCAAGAGCTTCGACGAGGCCTACGCCTACCTGAAGACGCACCCCGAGGAGGGGCTCAAGTACGGCGACTCGCGCATGGGGCCGTCATCGATGTTCCATCTCGAGATCCCGTCGGAGCAGGCCCAGTACGAGGCGACGCGCGACGCCGAGATCGCCCGGGCGAAGGCCTACCTCGACGGCCTGCTGGATCAGGGCCCCGGCCCCACCGACGACCTCGACGCCGTCCTGCAACTACAGCTCGGGTTGATCAGCCCGGCGGCGTTCGCCGGCTACCCGATCGTCAGCGTCCCCGGTGGCTATTCCGCCAGCACGAACAACCCGGTCAACGTCACGTTCGTCGGGCGGCGCTTTTCCGAGTTCAACCTGATCGGCTACGCCTATGCGTACGAGCAGGCGACGCACAACCGGCGGCCGCCCTCCGAACTCAATCCGGCGAGCTGGCGCTGCGTGCCCGGGCCACGCTTTGAACCGCACTCGTGCCCGCCGTTCAGCGGCTTCGCCGGCCCGCTGAGCGACGCCCTCGTCCCGCCGCCGCTGGACCTTCAGCGGCTGACGATCGCCGAGGTTCAGCGTCGCTTCGCCGCGGGCACGCTGACGAGCGCGCAACTGGTGCGGGCCTACCTCGATCGCATCCGCTTCGTCAATGCGCAGGGGCCGGGGATCAACGCCGTGCGGGCGATCGACCCGAGCGCGACCGCCCAAGCTGCGGTGGCCGACAAGAAGCGGCGCCGCGGCGTGGCGGGCGGGCCGCTGGCTGGGGTTCCGGTGCTGGTGAGCGACACCATCGACGTGGCGGGGATGCCGACCACCGCGGGCTCGCTCGCGCTCGAGCACAACGTGGCGCGGCACGACGCGCAGCTCGTGCAGCGGCTGCGCCGGGCGGGCGCGATCATCCTCGGCAAGGCCAACGTCACCGAGTTGTCGGGGATGATGAGCATGAGCATGCCCGCCGGCTACGGCGGGCTGAGCGGGCAGGTGCTCAACCCCTACGACGTGCGTTCGTCGCTCAACGGCTCCAGCGCCGGGGCCGTCGCAGCGGCGGCCGCCGGCCTCGCGGCGGTGACGGTCGGCGTCGAGGCCGACGCGAGCACGACCGGCAGCGGCGGCAACGCGGGCAACCCCGCTTCGCCGTCGATCGTCGTACCCGCGACCGCCGGTGGCGTCGTGGGGATGCGGCCGACGCTCGGGCTGATCGGTCGCACGGGCGTCCTGCCGGTGGCGCGAAGCCAGGAGACGCCGGGGCCGATCGGCCGCACGGTCGCCGACGTAGCCACGCTGCTCACCGCGCTGGTCGGGCCCGACCCCGACGACGACGCCGCGGCCGGCGCGCAGCCGGCCGACTACACCGCGGCGCTCGACAAGACCGCGCTGGCCGGCAAGCGGATCGGCGTGATCGCGCCCACGAGCGGCGTCTCGGTGCAGCCGTTCGCGAACGCGGTGGCGCTCGTGACGAGCCTTGGCGCGACGCTGGTCCCGCTCACCGCGCCGGCGCGGCCGACGACGCCGAGCGTGGTGGACCGAGAGCTGGGTCGCGACGTCGCCGGCTACCTGGCGAGCCACCGCGGGACCATGCGCTCACTGGCCGACATCGTGGCGTTCAACGACGCGCACGCGGCGGACGAGTTGAAGTTCGGCCAGGGGCGGCTCGAGGCGGACGCGATGATCGACCTGTCCGATCCCGCCACCGCCGCCGGCTACCAGGCCGATCTCACCGCCGGCCGGGCGGCCTCGCGCGCCTACATCGACGGTCTGCTGGCCAACGGCGGCGAGCCAGTCGACGCGATCCTCTCGCCGACAGCGACGTTCGCCGAGGTCGGCACGCGGGCCGGCTACGCGCAGATCTCGGTGCCTGCGGGCTACGATCCCACGCGGCGCCGCCCGGTGGCGATCTCGTTCACCGGTACCGGCGGCGACGACGCGAAGCTGATCGGCTTCGCCTACGCCTACGAGCGCGCGGCCCAGATCCGTCAGCCGCCGTCCGTGATCAACCCGCAGACGTGGCACTGCGTCGCCCCGATCGTCTACCTCCCGCGCACCTGCGGACCTTGAGCCCTCGCTAGTACTCCAGCCGTAGCTGGTTGGTCCGGTGTCTTCGCTGGTAGTGGGCCTTTTGGCGCGGTACTGGTGTCGGTGTCGCCACCATGACCATCGATTGAGTGGTCGAACGGACGGGTGTTGGTGGTCAGGTGTGCCAGGAGACGACGGACCTCGCCGACGGTAAGGGGGATGAGTCGTTCATGATCGGGTTCGTTGTCCCCTTCTGAGCGTGGGCGGTGGTCCGTTCCGGGGACTCGGCGTTCATCTCCGCTGCGGCCGGCGGGGTGGGCAGCGTGGCCGGACAGATCGCCCGGCTGCTCGGCGCGAGCCGGGTGATCGGCAGTGCCGGCTCGGCCAGCAAGCTCCGGCACCTCACCCAAGACCTTGGTTTTGACGCGGCGTTCAACTACCACGACGGCGATCTGTCCCGCCAGGAACGTCTCGACCGACTGGCCCTGACCCTGGCGACGGTCGCGACCGTCACCGAGGCGGACCAGCCCATCGAGGCCGGCTGTGGCCGCCACCGAACTCACCGTGGCCCGCCGCCCGACTCGCCGGGCGGGCCATCGCCGGCGGATCGGATCGCCCCGCCCGGCCGGCACACAGAAGCCCGTTCACCCGTACCCCTCCCGGTCGCGTGTCCGCTAGCTGCCGACCCGGTTCCTCGATGGACCGGGTCCAGTCAGGGTAGGTGAGCCCTCGCTCTCGCTGGGCCATCCGGCAGCTCGCTGCCGCCGGGGGCCGGACGTCCTGGAGCTGACATGAACACAACTGGCCTGGTCCGGGTGACCATCGCGGCGCCCGCCCGGCGGATCGACCTAGCGCTGCCCGAGCGTTGCGCGCTCGCCGAACTGCTGCCCGCGCTGTTGGCACACGCCGGCGAGGGCCTGGCTGACACCGGGGTCGAAGCGGGCGGCTGGGTGCTGCGCCGCCCGGACGGCACGGCGCTCGAACCGGCCCGCACGCTCGCTGGGCATCGGGTACGCGACGGCGAGGTGCTGCACCTGACGCACGGCCGTACCGACTGGCCCGATCTGGAGTACGACGACCTGGTCGACGCGATCGCCACCGGCTCGGCTCGGCTCGGCGGTACCTGGGGCCCTTCGCACACCCGCGCCACCGGTCTCGCCATCGGCGCGTTGGCCGCCGTGCTCTGGATGGTCGCGGTGTTACGGGCGGGACCACCGTGGTCCGGTCCGGCATGGTGGGCGCTCGGCGCGGCCGGCCTGCTGCTCATCGCCGGTGTGCTGCTGGCCAGGGCTGGCGGCGACACCGGCGTGGGCGTGGTCGCCGCGCTGGCCGCGCTGCCGCTGGCGGTCACCGGCGGCGGCCTGGCCCTGGCCGGTGACCGCCCGTTGACCGCGCTCGGCGCGCCGCATCTGCTGACCGCCGGAGCCGCCCTACTGCTCGCCTCGACGGTCGGCCTGGTCGGCGTGGTGGACCGGGCCGCGTTGTTTGTCGGCAGCGCCACGGCCGGCCTGCTCGGCGTCGTCGGCGGCTGGCTCACCACCCTGGACGCGCTGGAGGCACACGAGACCGCCGCGGTCCTGGTGGGCCTCGGCCTGGCGTTCTCGCCGGTACTCGCCCAGCTGTCCGTCCGGCTGAGCCGGGTACCGATGCCGGTGCTGCCGCAGGTCGCCGCCGACCTGGTACGCAACGACCCCCAGCCACCCCGCACCGCGGTGTACGCCGCCGTGCTGCGGGCGGACAGCCTGCTCACCGGCATGGTGGCCGGCCTGGCGGTGACCGCCGGGATCTGCCAGGTGTTGCTGGTACGCGCCGGCGGCACCGCCGCACTGATCCTGGTGACGGTGCTGGTGATCGGCTTCCTGCTCCGCGCCCGGCTCTATCCGATCGGGCGGCAACGACTGCCGATGCTGCTTGCCGGGCTCACGGGGGCGGTGTGTCTGGCCACCGGGCCACTGATGGCGGACCGGTCGGATCTGCTCGCCGTGACCGCACCGGTCCTGTTGCTGGTCGGCGGGCTCGTCGCACTGCTGGCCCTGCGGTACAGCGTCCGCCGGCCCGGCCCGTACCTGGGACGGTACGCGGAACTGCTGGAGGTGCTGGTGGTGTTGGCGGTCCTGCCGGTGCTCTGTTCGGTGCTGGGGCTGTACGGGTACGTCCGCGGGTTGGGAGACTGACATGGCGTCCAGGCGGGACCAGTTGCACGCGTACCAGTTCCTGGTGGAGCGGGTGATTTCCGGACTGGTGACCCGGGAGAGCGACCCAGAGCAGCCGCCGTTCCGTCGGCCGATCCACGCCGCGTACGGCAGCATCGCCGTCGCGGTGATCGCGCTGGCCGTGGTCGGCGTCTACGGGGTCATCGTGCCCGGCGGCAACAAGAGCTGGCGCGGCGGCGACGCGGTGGTGGTCGAGAAGGAGACCGGGACCCGCTACGTCTACCTGGACGGTCGACTGCATCCGGTCGCCAACTACGCCTCCGCCCTGCTGGCGCTCGATCGGCACGCGGGTACCCGGGTCGTGTCACGCAACTCGCTGGTCGGGGTGGCGCGTGGGCCGCGGATCGGCATCCCGGACGCGCCCGACGCCCTGCCGGCGCCGAAGCGGTTGCTCGGCGGGGAGTGGACGTTCTGCTCCCGGCCGAGCCAGGACCGGACCGGGGCGGCCGTCTCCGAGTCGGTACTGATGGTCGGGCAGCGGCCGTCCGGTGGCGACCCGCTGGCGGAGCGGGCGCTGCTGGTCGGGGTGGCCGGGACCGGCGAGCGCCACCTGGTGCTGCGCGGCCACCGGCACGAGATCGGCAAGGCGGACGGGGTCGCCGTGGAGGTCGCGCTGCGCGCCGGACCGGCGATCGCGGTCAGCCCGGCGGTGCTGGACGTGCTGCCGGCCGGCCGGCCGATCGGGCCGATCGCGGTGCGAAATGTCGGCAAGCCGTCCCGGGCGGTACCGGGTCGGATCGACATCCGGGCCGGACAGGTGCTGGTGGCAACGGGCTCCGGAGGCGTGCAGCGCTATCTCGCCGAGATCGACCGGTTGCGGCCGATCACCGAACTCCAGTACGACATTCAGCTCGCCTCCCGGGGGACCGCGGCCGCGTACCCCAAGGGCAAGCCGGCCGCCGTCGCGATCAGCCTGCTGGAGGCGGCCGGGGCCAGGCAGGCGCCCGCCGTACCCGTGGCGACCGGTGACCCGCCGGTGCTGAGGCCGGAGTTCGCCGCCGTCGGCACGACCACCACCATGTGCCTGCTGTTCGCCCCGCGCGGGGCGGTACCGACCGTGCTGCTGGACCCGGAGATGCCGGCCGCCGATCCGTTCCGGGACACCCCGGCCAACACCGACCGGGGTACCCGGCTCGCCGACCGGGTGCTCGTACCGGGCGGCGGGGCCGCGGTGGTGGAGTCGCGGCCGAGCCCGGAGGCCCCGGCGGGCACCCTGCTGCTGGTGACCGACCTGGGCATCGCCTATCCGGTGGCCGAGCCGAGGGTTCTCGAGGTGCTGGGCTACCCCAAGGTACGCCCGGTCGGCATGCCGGCCGGCGTGGTCAGCCGCCTGCCGATCGGCACCACCCTGAGCCACGACGGTGCCCTGCGGCGCAGCCCCTAGCGCCACGACGATCCCGGCCCTCGCCGGAGGGCACGGCCGGACGGAAAGCGGCCCCGGAAGATGTCCCGGGGCCGCGACGCGTGACGCGACCGGGGTCAGTGCCGGTGGATCCGGGCCGGCGGGCGAGTGGGTTCCCCGCGCTGCTCGCCGACCTGCCACAGGTCCTCGTCGATCAGTTCCACGGTGGCCGGCGCGTCCGTCTCCCGGATCCGCCGTGCCCGGGGTGGGACCGGGTGGGGGTTCCCCTTGCCCGCCTTGCCCGTCAGCATCGCGGGCATGCCGGGAGTGGGGTTCTGGGATCCGCGCCCCCGCCCGGTCGCCGAGGACCGCGCCGCGCCCGGCCCTGGCCCTGTCCCCGTGGCACCGCCCGCCCCGGCTCCGGCCATCGGCGGCATCATGGGCGGCATCATCGGCGTGCCGGCGGCGGTCGCGGCCCCGGTCGGCACGGCGGACGGCCACGCGGGCGGCGGGCCGCTCGGCGCGACCTGCGCCGGTGCCCCGACCGGCGAGGCCGCCTGCGGAATCGCGGCGGGGCCGATGCCCGCACCACCACCGCCGATGCCCGCACCGCCGATGCCACCGACACCACCGCCGCCGATGCCACTCAGGCCGGCACCGTTGCCGAGCCCGCCGAGGTTCACTCCCGGGATTCGCGCGGCCCCGCCGACGTTCGCGGCGGGGACGCGCCCGCTCCCGATGGCCCCGCCGATCGGCGGGATCATCGGCGGTACAGCCGGACCGACGCCGGGACCGCCTCCGATCGGCGGAACCGTCGGCGGGGTGAGCCCACCGGGGCCGGTTCCGCCAGGTGCCGGGACGGCGGTGGACGGCAGGGTGGGCGCGGATGCCCCGCCCGCCAGCGACGGCGCCGCCCCGCCGCCGGCTGACGCCGCGCCGGCGCCCGCCGTGGCGCCGCCGGCAGCGGCACCGGAAGGCGTGACAGGGACGTCCGGCGCGGTCTGGGGCGCGCTCGGCGTGGTGTCGGGAACGCCACCCGGGGAAAGCGCGGCGGAGTTCATGCCACCGGTGGAGACGCCGCCGCCGGCGGGGGTGCCGGGGCCGACAGCCGCGAGCGGGGCGTCGGCGGGTGCCGACTCCAGCGCCTCCGAAAGCCAGATGTCGCCGTTCACCGCCGCCGTCACCGCCATGGCCGCGTCGTCGAAGAGCTTGCCGAGCGCGGTGATCCGGGCGGCAGCGGCCTGCCGGTATGCCTCGATCTGACTCGCCAGCATGGCGGCACCCGCAGCCCAGCCAGGATCGGACAGGCCCAGTGGCGGGTTGTCGACCGCGGCGAGTTGCGCGATCAGCGGTTTGGCCAACTCGTACTGCTGCTTGACGAAGGCGTAGGTGGGGCCGATCTCCTCGCCGGCGTCCTGGATCCGGTGCCAGGGCGCCTGCCCGCCGAGCTGGTCACGCCAGCCGCCGATCACACTCGCGTCCCGGTTGGCGGCGTTGACCATCTGCTCGCCGTTCACGTCGTCCCATCCCGCCTGCAGCGCGGCGGTTTCCCCGGTTATCGAGCTCGACGCCTCGACCAGCTCGCCATGGGCCCGGGTCCATACGCCGATCTGTGCCCAGATGGCCTCCTTGTGCCCGTTCTCGGCTTCCATGATGGCCACCATCTGCTCCAGGCTCATCCCGGAATAGTCCATGTCAGTTCCCCTCCGGCGTCGGCGCGACCGGGGCGGGGGACTGGACGCTCTCGATGGAGATCCGGTTCTGCTCGTTGGCGGCGAGGTACTCGTGACCGCCCTGCCTGGCGGCGTACTCGAACTGGTCGAAGCGGTTGTTGACCATCGTCATGAAGTTCGTCAGCGTCTGCAGGGCTCCGGCGTTCGCGGTGACGAAGTTCTGGCATTCCGTCAGCCCGCCGCAACCGGAAAGCTGCTGGTCCGGCGGAGTGGTCCTCACGAGTGTGTACCCGAGCATCGTGTCCGGTTGCCCACTGAGCAGACCGCCTGCTGGATGTGTCATCTTTCCTCCCGGTCCAACTGGGTCGGTGCCGATGGTTCAGTTCAGCATTCGCATCGCCGGGCAGGCGCCCGACGACCGCTTGTGGTCAGGCCGGCTCCGCGGGTGGTAGCCAGCCGAGCTGGACGAGTTGCGGCGCGCCCCGGCGGGTGACCAGCCGCCCCCGGCCCGGCGGCAGCGGCTCGGCCTTGAGCCCACCGAGCAGCGGCCCCTCGTCCTTCGATCCGGACAGCAGCAGGCCGGCCGAGCCGATGTCGCGGATCCGGGAGACGAACGGGTCGTGCGTCGCTCGCCCCGCCCCGCCGGTACGCCGGGTGAGCACCACGTGCAGACCGATGTCCCGGCTCTGCGGCAGGTACTGCATGAGCGGCAGCAACGGGTTGCTGGCCGGCGTGCTCACCAGGTCGTAGTCGTCGACGAGGACGAACAGCTCCGGCCCCTCCCACCAGCCCCGCCTGCGCAGCTGCTCGGGCGTGACATCGGGTCCGGGCAGCCGGTCGGCCATGCCCCTGGCCGCCTCGGCGATCAGGTGTGTCGTGGTGGCCAGGTCGGTGCCGAAGCCGAGCAGGTGTTCGGTACCCACCTCGCCGAGCAACCCGCGCCGATGGTCGACCAGGATGAGCCGCGCCCGCTCGGGCGGGTACGTGTCCACGATCCGGCGGGCGAGCAGACGCAGGAAACCGGTCTTGCCGGATTCGACGTCACCGAAGAGCACCACGTGGGGTTCGGAGTCGAAGTTCAGCCGTACCGGTGCGAGATCCTGCTCGGCGATGCCGATCACGAACTGGTGGTGCCCCGGGTCGTCCTTCGGCGGCAGGGCGGAGTAGGGCACCCGGTCGGGCAGCATCCGCACCGGGGGCGCCGGCTCGCCCGTCCAGGCGGCGCCGAGGGCGTCGACCATTCCAGCCACCCCGGCGGCCAGCTCGTCGGGTGTCCGCCGGCCGTCGACCCGGGGCAGCGCCATCAGCATCTCGTGCCGGCCGACGCAGATGCCGCGGCCGGGTGCGTCCGCCGGTACCCGCATGGCGGCCTTCCGGTCGATCATGGAGTCGATGGGGTCGCCGAGCCGCAGCTCCAACCGGGTGCCGAAGAGGTCCCGGACCGCGGTTCGCAGATCGAACCAGCGCGAGCACGAGACGAGTAGGTGTACCCCGTAGGCCAGGCCCCGGGCGGCAATCCCGGCGACCGTCTCCTCGAGGTCCTCGAACTCCTTCCGCAACGTCAGCCAGCCGTCGACCACCAGGAAGACGTCGCCGTACGGGTCGTCGGTGACGTCGCCGTCCGCCAGCAGCCCGCGGTAGCCGGCCATGCCGTCGATCTCGCGCTCGGCGAACCGCCGCTCCCGCTCGGTGAGCAGCGTCCCCACCTCGGCGACGGTGCGTCGCACCGCCGCCGGGTTCTGCCGGCCGGTCACCGCGCCGACGTGCGGCAGGTCCCGGAGCGAGCCGAGCGCGCCACCGCCGAAGTCCAGGCAGTAGAACTGCGCCTCGCGCGGTGTGTGGGTGAGGGCGAGGCTGGCGATCACGGTACGCAGCGCGGTGCTCTTCCCGGACCGAGGCGCACCGACCACCACGGCGTGTCCGGCCGAACCGGAGAGGTCCAGCACCAGCGGATCGCGGCGCTGCTCCAGCGGCCGGTCGATCACCCCCACCACCGCCCGCAACGATCCGAGCGCCTCGGACCGGGCGGCCCGCAGCCCCCGGGTCGGCTCGGTGACCAGCCCGCCGAGCAGCTCGTCCAGCGTCGGGGACTCCGCCAGTGGCGGCAACCACACCTGGTGCGCCGGTGTGCCCCGGCCGGCGATCCGGTCCACCAGGACGTCCAGCAGGCTCTCCCCGACGGCCTCGTCCGGATCCTCCGCGGGCTCGGCGGGTTCCTGCTCCGCCTCGACCCGAGGGGCGAGATAGCTGGTCGAGTACTCGACGAGTCCGAGCTGTTCCGGCTCGCCCGGGGCGGCGACGGTGCTGACGGTCGGGCTGTGCACACCGGAGACGTACGCCGCGCGGAACCGGGCCAGCGGGTCGGTGCCGAACTTCAGGAAGCCGTGGCCCGGCGCCCGGGGCAGGGAGAACGCGTCCGGTACGCCCAGTACCACCCGGCTGTCCATGTCGGAGAACGTGCGCAGCCCGATCCGGTACGACAGGTGCGCGTCCAGCCCGCGTAGCCGACCCTCCTCCAGCCGCTGGCTGGCCAGCAGCAGGTGTACGCCCAGCGAGCGGCCCACCCGGCCGATCTGCACGAAGATGTCGATGAAGTCCGGCCGGGCCGACAGCAGCTCGCTGAACTCGTCACAGACCACCAGCAACGTCGGTACCTCGGCCAGTGGCGCGCCGGTCGCCCGGGTTTTCTCGTAGTCGCGCAGCGAGGAGAAGTTCCCCGCCGTGCGCAGCAGCTCCTGTCGCCGGATCAGCTCACCGTTGATCGCGTCGGCCATCCGGTCCACCAGCGGCAGCTCGTCGGCGAGGTTGGTGATCACCGCGCTGGTGTGCGGCAGCCGGTCCATCCGGGTGAAGGTGGCGCCACCCTTGAAGTCGATCAGCGCGAAGTTCAGCATGTTCGGCGGGTGGGTCACCGCCAACGCGAGCACCAGGGTGCGGAGCAGCTCGCTCTTGCCGGAGCCGGTGGCGCCGATCAGCAGCCCGTGCGGTCCCATGCCCTCCTGCGCGGACTCCTTGAGATCCAGCTCGATCGGGGTGCCGTCCGGCCGGATGCCGAACCGTACCCGCAACCTGTCCCGGCTGGGCCGCTGCACCCAGGTGTCGGCGGGGTCGAACGCGTACGGGTCGCCGAGGTCGAGCAGGTCCTCCAGGCCGAGTTCGACGTTCAGCGGCTGCTCACCCCGGCTGCCGCCGGTGAGCCGCAACGGCGTGAGCTGGCGGGCCAGTGCCTCGGCGCTCGCCATCGGCATGGTGTCGGCCAACCCGAGGTCGGCCTCCCCGTCGGTGGTCAGGCTGGACAGTGCGCGGTCGGCGGCGACGTCCAGCACCACGGTGGACCGTTCCAGCGCCCGGGGCGGCGCGGTGGTCAGGTCGATCACGGTCACGCCCTCGACGCCACCGCCGGTCATCAGGTGGTCGGATCCGGCGATCGCGCCGCCGTCGAGTACCACGACGAGGTGGGGTCCGGCGACCCGGGCCGCGCCGTCGGCGGGGTCGAAGCGCGGCCGGTTGCCCAGCAGGTCCTCCAGGATCGCCTCGAGCGCGGTGATCGTCGGGGCGACCAGCCGGACCGGGCCGAGCGCGTCCCGGCGCTCCGGGTGAAGTGCGTGCGGCAGCCACTTGAGCCACTCCCACTCCGACCGGCATTCCGCCCCGACACAGACCGCGATCCGTAGGTCATCGGGAGCGTGCAGGGTGGCGAGTTGGGCCAGCATCGCCCGGACCAGGCCGGTCACCGTCTCGTGGCCGCCGCGTACGTGGATCCGGCCGAACCCGTTCACCGCCATCGCCAGCGGCAGGTCCGGGATCGCCGAGTAGGTGGTGATGAATCGGCGCAGAGCGAGCGCGGACAGCGGTTCCAGCTGCTCCATCGGCTTGGTCTCCGGCGGAATCAGGCGGGTGGCCAGGCTCTGCCGGCCGACGCCGATCCGGGTCACGCCGAAGTCCAGGTCGTCCCGGCGCCGTTCCCAGAGCCGATAGCTTGGCACCAGCGACCACAGGGTCTCGGGGTCCGGGTGCAGGTACCAGAGCGTGGCCCGCTGCCGGTCGGCGGTGCGGGCGACGCGGATCCGGTGCTGGGCCAGGCTCCGCAGGTAGAGCCGGCGGGCGTTGCCCATCTCGCGCTTGTTCGGCCCGCCGCCGTTCAGGAAGGCCACCGCCACCATGGCGAGGATCGCCACGCCGAACAGCCCGAAGGCCACGTAGCGCAGGGTGGCGTACCCCCCGCCGCCGCTGCCGCCGCCGAACATGCCGCCGCTGAACATCAGCACCATCGCGGCCATCATCGCGACCATGGGCAGCACCATCAGCAGCTGCGTCCACTGCCGGGCCGGCGGTGCGGGAATCTCCGGCGGTGCCTCCAGCAACAGCTCTCCGGAGGGCATCTCCGGAGCGGGTCGCCGAGAGGGCCTGCGCACCACCATCGTCGCCATGACCGCGCCTCCCTACGTCTTACAGGTGTGCGGGGATCGTCGCCGCTGCGCGGCACGCGCGGGCCGGGATGGCAGGAAGGTGCCGACGGGGCCGCTGGCCGACGCCGCCGCCCTAGCGTCGACACCGGGTACGCACCGCGGGCCCGGGCCGTCCGGCTCACCAGCACCCCGGCATCAGCAGAAGGAGCAGCCGATGAGCATGCTTGCCGGTAGGACCCCAGGAATAGATTCCGCGGCGAAGGCCGCCGACTTCACCGCCAATTCTCTGGATACGTACATCGCCAGGTTGGAGCAGATCGTGGCGGAGGTGATGGAGTCGTGGCGGGGCGGCGCGGACGCGGCCTTCAAGACCAAGCATGAGGAGTGGCGAGCGGCCGGCGCCGACTTCGTTCGCAAGCTCCGCGAGCAGGCGGTCGCCCTGCAAAAGAGCAGCGGCGAGTACCAGAACACCAACGCGGACGCGACAGCGCTGATGAACAGCACCCAGTCCGGCGGCGGGGCCGCTCCGTTCGCGGGTGCGCTCGGCGGCTCGGCCGTCCCCCGCTAGGGGCTGTCTCGCGGACCTAGCTCCGCCGAGATCCACGAGACAACACCTAGTCCCGACATCAGGCAGAGAGGACTCGTCACATGACGGACTGGATCAGGGCCGACTTCGCGGCTCTCGGTGGGCTCCGGCAGGGCATCACCGCCACCGGCGCCGGCTTCACGGACGAACATGACAGCTGGTCGTCCGTGGTCGAGCAGCTCGTGCAGGACTGGCCGGACGCGGCCGGCGGCCTGTTCAACGCGGTCACCGTGGCGGCGCTGACCTTCGACCGGGTGAACAACGAATTCCTCGGGATGCTGGGCGTCGCCGTCGAGAAGGCTCTCGAACTCTACGAGGGGACTCTCGCGGACGTCAGCAAAATGATTCCGGACAGCTGATCCACGCGACGGAGACGGCGCGGCGGCCCGGGGACTGAACCCGGGGCTGCCGCGCCGAATGCTGTTCCGCGAGCTGAGGTCGTCCCGTGCCGATCGCGGCAGCGGTCAGCGCCGGGGCCGCTCCTCGACCGGGGGCGGCGGAAACAGGAAGATCTCCTCCGGCGGCTCGTCCCGGGACGGTGCGGCCGGTAGCCGCTCGGCCCGCCCCGGCCGCCAACGCCGGCGCCGACCCCTCGGCAGCGCCCAGGCCAGGACCCCGGCGAGCACCAGGGACAGCGCCACCACACCCGCGCCGAACTTCGCGCTGGCGCCCGTCCGAGCCCACCAGGCGGCGGTACGGACCACGGCCGGATCGGGCGCGGGCAGCGCCACCTCGGGCAGTACCAGCGGGTCGCGCTCGGACAACCTCTCCGTCACCGCCCGGTACGGGTCGACGACGCCGGCACCGTACTCCCGACTGTTCCGGCCGCCTCGGGCCGGCGACGCGGTCGCCATCAGCCGCTCGGCCACCTGAGCCGCGGTCAGCTCGGGCCAGGCGGTACGCACCAGGGCGGCGGTGCCGGCGACGAACGGGGCGGCGAAGCTGGTGCCGTCGTAGTAGTCGTGCCCGCCCGCCCGGGCCGCACCGACCACAGCCGTACCCGGCGCCACCAGGTCCACGTGGTCGCCGACCTGTGAGCCCGACGAGCGGGCACCGGCGATGTCGATCGCGCCGACCCCGAGCACCCCTGGATAGGCCGCCGGGTACGAGGCGGCCGGGGCGCTGTCCTGCCGGTTACCGGCCGCCGCCACCAGCAGGGCGTCCTTGGACTGCGCGTAACGGATCGCGTTCCGGATCGCCGGGAAGTCGCCGTAGCCGGACAGCGACAGGTTGATCACCTTGGCGCCGCGGTCGGCAGCGTACCGGATTCCCCTGGCCACGACGGCGGGGTCGATCGGACTCGGCTCGCCCTGGTCGTTCAGCTCGCGATCGGTGATCCGGACCGGCAGGATCCGCGCCCCGGGCGCGACCCCGCGGAAGCCGACCCCGTCCGCCGGTCCGGCGGCGATGATCGAGCCGACCGCGGTGCCGTGCGAGACACAGTCGAAGTTGCCCCGCAGGTCGCCGACGAGGAAGAAGTCCCGACCGGCCAGCACCCGGCCGCGCAGTTGCCGATGGTCCGCGTCCACCCCCGAGTCCAGCACCGCGACGACGACACCGGCCCCCGTGCTGTGCCGCCAGGTGCTGCGCAGGTCCAGCAGTTGCTGCGCCCACGGCAGGTCCGCGATGACCGGCCGCGCGGGCTCCGGGTCACGGCAGGCACCGGCCGGCGGCGCGGCCGACGCGGGCATGCTGAACAGCGACGGTACGGCCGCGGCTATCGCGATGGTCACGGAGATGGCGGTACGTCTTCTCATGATGCCGTCATGGTCCGGACACGCCCGCCGGTCAGGTCGGCGGTGGCCGGAAGCGGCCAGGGTGACCCGGCCCCGGCCGGCGCCGCGACATGCTGACGATCGGGTGTGGATCACGAGGGGAGGCCAGGTTGGACATCTCGGCTGGCGAACTGTCCGGACGGCTCGCCGAATACTCCCGGCTGACCGACGACGTGCTGGCGATGCGCGACGGGATCGACAAGATCCGGGTCACCGCCGAGTCGCCGGACGGGCTGGTCGCCGCTACGGTCGGTGGTCGAGGCGAGCTGCGCGACCTCGAACTGGACCCGCGGATCTACCGCGAGCCGGACGCGGCGGCCCTGGCCCGGACCATCGTCGGAACCATCCGGGACGCGGCCGGGGCGGCGGCCCAGGACGCGGCCCGAATCGCCGCCCGGCTGATCCGGGCCGAGGCCGACGAGCGGGCCGACCCGTTGGTCGATCCCGTTCTGCACCTGCTGGAGACCGAGCCGGAGCGGAGTCAGCGGCTGTGGCGGGGATGAACGGCGACGGGATCGGCATGGACATCGGGTCGACCCGGCTGGTGATGGACGCGCTCCGCCAGGTGGCCGCCGTCTTCCGGACCGGCTGGAGCGGCTCCGAGACCGAGATCGAAGCCCGCGCGGGCCAACTCGGCGGCGATCGGATGGGCCGGAGCTTCCGGGAGTCCTTCGACTCCGTGGCGGAGCAGGTCGCGGTCGACGTCGACCTGCTGATCGGCAAGGTGGAACGACGGGCGGACACCGGCCACCTCTTCGTGGACCGGTACGAGCTGACCAAGGCGGAGACCGAGCGGGTCATCAGAGACGTGCCCCAACCGGGCCGGCCGTAGGGTTCGGCGGCGTACGGCATGGACCTTCCCGAGCCGCCCGACCCGAGCGGGTTGTGGGAAGAGGTCAAGGCGCTGGCGAACCCCTGGCCGCAGGACAGCGAAACCCAGGCGTACGCCCTGGCGGACGCCCTGGATGCCGCCGCCGGGGTGATCGAGCGGGCCAACCTGGACGTCCAGGCGATCGCGCGTCAGGTGCCCGGGGTATGGATCGACGAGGCGGGATTCGCGTTCGCGGAGACCCTGCGGGTTCTCGACGCCGACCACCTCCCGCTGGTACTGGCCCTGCGCCAGCTCGCGTTGGGTGCCCGCGAGTACGGCCAGGTGATCCGTGAGACGAAGATCAGCATCTGGCTGGAGATCGGCGCCAACGCGGCGATGTTCGTCGCCCTGTTGCCCATACCCGGCGCGAGTAGCCTGGTGGCGGCCCGGGTCGCCGGACGGCTGGCCACATTGGTGGCGGAGCGGGCCGGCCAGGTGGCGGCCAGCGGGCCGCTGCAGGCGGCCAAGCATGCCGCCGTCCAGTCTGTTCTCGGTGCCGGCTCGGAGATCGGGAACGAGGCGGCGACGCAGCTCATCAGCATGGCCACCGGCACCCGGGACCGGCTCGACGTCAAGGACGTGGTCATCGCCGGTGTTGCCGGTGCCGGCGGGGAGGTGCTCGGGGACGCTCTCCGGAGGGTGGCCACCGGCGCGATCATCGATACCGTACAGCGGGGTCTCGAACGGGTCGGCATGCCCTCGCCGGTCGCGAGCCATCCGGCGATCGCCGCCGAGGCCGTGGTCAACAACGGCCTCACCTCCACTACCACGGGTTATGCCGCCGAAAAGGCCGTGAACGGCGAATGGGCCGCCCTGGCGGACGTCGACGGCTACGTCGGCGCGGTGCGGGACGGCGGACTGAGCGCCGGGGTCATGGGAGCGGGCGCGGCCAACAGCCTGCATCTCGGCATGCAACTGCACCAACTCGGCGCGGCGCCTTCGACGGGACCCGCCGTCGGGACCGGGTCGACAACGCTGCCCGCCGACGGAAATCCGCCGTCCCCGCAGACCGCGGCGCCACCGTCGAATCAGGTAGCCGGGCCACCACCGCCCCACCAGGCCGCGACCCCGCCGCCGTCCAACCAGCCCGTGACCACGCCATCGAACCACGCCGTGACCCCACCGCCCCACCAGGGCGTGACCCCACCGCCCCACCAGGGCGTGATCCCGCCGTCAAACCAGGGCGTGACCCCGCCGCTGAGCGATGGCGGCTCGGTCGAGCAGGACCCCGGCCGGCAGGAGCAAGGTGCGCCACCCGCGACCAGCACCGCTCCTGCTACGAACGCCCCGGACGCCGGTATCCGCAGCTCGATGCCGAGCGACGCCGGCCCGACCGGATCCGGTGCCTCGGCGCCGGTACGGTCCGAGACCGCTGCCGGTCCCACCGTGACCCCGTACCAGCCGTCCGGCGTGGAGGCCACCGCGCCCCACTCCGGGACTGCCACCCCCTCGAGCGCCTCGGGTGCTACGGCTGCGTCGGGCGCTGCGGATGCCCTGGGTGCTGGGGATGGCCCGATGGGTACGGCCTCGGACGGCGGCACACCGCTCACCGGACCGGCGGCGGCCAACCCGGCTGGGCCGATCGCCGCACCGATCGCGCACACCGCCGCACACCCGACCGGCCTGGGCGGGGCGCCCGCGGCCGGCGGACCACCGGCAGGGCACTCCCCGGTCGTCCCGGCCGGGCCTGGCGCGGGTACGGCCGCACCGGTGGGCACCGCCGCGTCCGCGACCGCTGGTCCGGCGATAACCGGACCTGGCCCGGCGGCCGGTATCGCGCCCTCCACCGCTGCCGGCCCGACCGGACCGACGGCGATCGGTTCCAGCACGCCGACCGGACCCGCCACGACCAGTACCGCCGCCGCCCCGGCGAACCCCGCCCCGGCGAATCCATCGGCGGCGGGCGCACCGACGGTCGTGCCGGCCGGCCCGGCGACCAGTCCCACCGATCCGCAGCGCGGTTCGGGTACCGGCCGAGGACGGCACGGCACCGCCGCCAGCTCGCCAGACCCGGATCGCGGCGGCGACGACCGGCAGGGCGAACTCTTCGCGGAGACGGCCAGCGCCGGCTCGACGGAGCCGACGACGGTTGGCATGCCCGCCGGCCCCGGTTCGGCTGCGGTCCGGGCGCTCGCGTCGGGGGCGCCCGCCGCCCGCCCCGGGGCGGACCCGCCGGCACCCCGGACGCCGCCCACGCACACCCGGGTCGCCGGCCCACCCGGGCCGACCGGTCGGGCTGCCGACCCGGACACCGCCATCCCGGCAACCGTCGACGCCACTGCGCCCAGGCCGGGCCACCCAAACCCGCCGGAGCCGGAGCCGGAGGGCAGCGAACCGGACCGCGCGGCATTCAACCTGGCGCTCGACGACGTGCTGCCTCGACTGGACAACTGGTTCGCCAGCCTCCGGCGCGAGGGCGACGCGCTGGTCGCGGTCACCACGGACGGCCGGCATGCCCGCTCGGTACCGCCGGTGCTGGATCCGGGGAACCATCCGTCGGTCGAGGCGTACCAGCGGGCGGTGGCCCGGGCGGTACTGCACGAGTTGTCGACCGCCGCCGTACGCCCCGCGACGCCAGGGGCCCGGGTCGTTCGAGCGGCGCCGATCACGGGCGGGTCGGGTACGGCCCCTGCCAGCCCTGACCCACGACGGATCGCCGGCCCCGGTGCCGAGGGGCCGGGCCGGGGGAACGGGTTCGCGGAACTGGCCGACGAGCACGCTCGGTTGGGCGACGCGCTCGACGCCGAACTGGCGCGGCACGGGCTGCGCCGGGACCCGGACAGCGATCTCGTGCGGGGTGCCACCCTCGACGGGCAGGACCCGCGCGGGGTGTTGGCCGGCGCCCTCGCCGCACGCGCGTTCGGCGGGGCGGACCTGCGTACCGAACTCGGCCGTCGACTGCCAGGGGCGTGGTTCACGCCACTGCGTGACGGGTTGGCGGACCTTCCGCCCGACCGGGCGCGGCAGGTGCTGGCCACCGAGGTTCGCGCCGTGCTGGACACCCTGGCCCGTACGGCGCCCGGCGCTACCGCGTACCTGTTGGTCACCGATGCTGCCGGCGCGCAGCGTGGCTACGCGTTGCTGGACCGGCCGCAGGACGGTCAGCGCATCGTGCTCGGCTACGACCCGCAGACCGGCCGGGAGGCACCACTCACCGACGGCGCCGCTGACGCCGTCCCGATCGGACAGTTCCTTGCCGCCCTGTCACCGGCCCGCGCCGAGGTACTGGTGCTCGACGCCCGGCCGATGTCCTGGGACGACCCCCGGGTTCCGGACGCGGCCCGGGCGCTGCGGGCCGGCCGACAGGCGGCCGAGGCGGCAGGACGCCTGGGAGTACGTCCCGCCACGTCCACCGAAGGGCATCGGGCGGATCGGCCACGGACCGCCCTCTCCCGTCGGCGTGCCTCTCGTCACCTCGTCACCTCGGCGCACTCCGGATCGCACGTCGACAACTCGCACACCGCCACCACCCTGCCGGGAGCGCCCGCGCACGCTGGTCCGGTCGATCCCGAAGGGGTGTTCGGAGAACTGCTGCGGGCGCTGCGGGCACATGGTTCGCCGGTAACCGATGCCACGTCCTTCGCGGCGGTCCTCCGGTTGCCGGGCAGACCGCCGCTGCGGTTCAGGGTGGGCACGCCACCCGAGGGCCAGCGTTCACACCGGACCGACGTCGTCATCGACGGCGAGACCTTCACCGAGGTCGTGGTCTCGGCCGACCCGCCCGCCGGCCCGACCCGCGGCCGGTGGGTGGACCGCGTCGTGGGCCATGAGCTGGACGAGGACGCCGCCCTGCGGAACGAGGGCTTCGTGGCCCGGGCAAAGGCGAAGCTGCGATCGTCGGCCGGCGGACCGGCGCACCCCGACGCGTTGCGGCGCGGGGCCGATCCGTCGCTGGCGGAGCTGAGCCCGCACGACGTGGGGCACCGGACCGAACTCAGGTTCCTCGTGGCGGAGCTGAGGGCGGCTCCGGCGGAGAGCGTGGACGACATCGAGGTCGAGTTGGGCCTGCTGCTCGACCACCTCGGCATCGGGCGCCCACACCCGGATGACCCGGACGCGGAGTACTCCGACCGCCGGCTGGCGATGTTGGGCCTCACCGACGACGAACTCGCGGCGGTTCACCCGCTGCTGCCTGACTATGCCGGCTGGCGCTCGATGGGGCGCCGGGTGGCGCACATGGAGCGGACCGGCGAGGTCGGGTCCATCGAGGCCGGCGACGGGACCACCGTCACCGTGCGGTTCTCCCGACGCCCCGACCAGGACGGGACCGGGTTCACGGTCCGGCCGCCGGAACCGCTTCCCGGCCCGGACGGGGTGCCCGCGCGGGACCCCGACGGGCAGGTGCGGATGGCCCCCGCCGAGGTGATCTTCGACCGGCAGGCCGACGTCCGGGAGTTGGCGCGGGACGTCGTCGAGCGCCTGCGGACCGAAGTGGAGCCACCTACCTTCGTCCCGTGGATGTCGCGGGTTCTCTCGTCGCCGGAGTCGCGGGTGAACACGTCGGCGGACTCGATTCGGCTGGCGCGGGCGTACCACTCCGCGAGAACCGCCATCGAGGACGGCCTGGCGGCGGTCGACGGGCACCGGCTCTTCCTGCGGCAGCCGGCGTGGCCCATCGGTCCCCCCTGGCACGGCGAGGGGCATGTCGTCTGGGTCGACCGGTCCCGGCAGGAACGGCCGGCCGACGAAGGCCCCCTCGCCGTGGAACTACGGTTCGGTCCGCTGCCCGCGGGTCAGGCGTACCGGGTGGACCCGGTGGCCGATCCCGGCCCCGGAAGGACGCGTCAGGTCCGGGTTGTCGTCGCGGACGTCGTCCGGCCGGACCACCTGACGGCAACCGTCGCCGAGGCGGTGGTGCGGGCGGTCGAAACGGTGATGCACGGCGACGACGCGGGCGTACGCGCGGCTGCCGAACTGGCGCAACGGATGGGCGATCGCAACCTCGTGGTGGGGAATCTCGCCAGGGCGGGACTGCTCAGCGACCAGCCCGGATCCCGCAAGCGCGTCAAGGAGCTGCGGAACTGGCTCGCTGGGATGGCGGATCCGACCATCCCGTTGCGGATGTTCGACACCGGCGCCGTGCGGGGCGGCGACGCCACGCTGCAATCCCTGCGGTGGGCGCTCGACACGGCCGCGGAGAGCTTCACGCCCGACGCCGTGGCCGGTGCCGGGATCCACGACCTGCGGCACCGGGTGGCGACGGTACGAGTTGACGACGCCCGCTACCAGGTGCCGATCAAGGTGACCCGTCCAAACCGACGCGGCTACGCCGTACGGCTCGAACCCGACCCGAACGCTCCGCACGGCTACCGGCTGCTGGTGCGCTCGGACGCGAGCGAGGCGGCGATCCTGGTCGAGACCGCTGGCGCGCTGGCGCAGTTCGGCACTCTCGCACCCGCGGCCAACTCCGGCCAGACGGTCGACGAGGCGGCGAAGAGGGTGGCCCGCAAGGCCGCCCGGGATGCCCGGGTCGAGGTGCTCACCTCGCTCTACCGGGTCGCCACGCGGGCCGAACGGATCATGATCGATCGGTACGTCGAGGCGACCGTGCCCCGCCGGTTGCATGCGGCCATCCACCTGAGGCTGAGCGAGGTGGCTGGGCGCAGGGGAATCAAGATCGACGGGCCGCTGGTTGCCCGGGTGGGACGCAAGCCGTACTGGCCGGCCATGCTCCGTCGGCTCGTCTCGTCGGTCGGCAGCGGCGGCAACAGCATGGTGGTGGGCGAGGAGTTCGGCCGCGACCCCTCCGGCATCATGACGAGCGTGGTCTCGGGCGTTGCCAGCAGCATCTTCCAGGCCGACGCCGACTCGAGGCTCGGCAGCGCGCTGCCGACCGTCAGGCTCGTCGCCGACACCGACAAGTCCCTGGTCAAGGAGGCAGGCAACCCACCCGGACGCGAGCGGGGCGACCCGATCACGAAGAACGTCAAGAAACGAACGCCGGCCGCCCTCGCCGGCACCACCGCGACCGCGGCCATCCAGTCCCGCAACGGGGACGTGGAGAAGACCGTCGGCGGCAGTTCGATCACGCTTCTCGCGTCGCTCCTCCAGGCGGTCGCGGACAAGGCCGCCGATCCCCGCGAGTTCGACGCGGTCAGGAAGCGCGACGCCCTGGAGAAGCAGGAGCCGGACACCGTACGCAACCTCGGGGCGAAGAACGTCTACCACCGGGTCCGAAAGCTCTACGACGAGAACCCGACGCTCGACAGGCAACTGGAACACGAACTGCGAGCGGCTCTCACCCACCTGGAGCAGGCGATCCAGGAATCCGTGGACGAGGTCAGCGACAAGCTGGCGGCGTTGGCGCGGCGCCGTAGCGTGGTCGTCCAGCCGGCCAGGCACCTGTGGAACCGTACGGGTGGGCGGGTGTCCGACTCGTGGAGATTCCAGTCGCCGCCAGGCATGACGTACGAACTGGTCCACCTGCCGAAGGCGAGGGCGGCCCTCCCGGTCAATCCGCTCCGCGTCGGATCGCAGCATGCGCTGATGCAGGTGGCATCGCTGTACCTTGGGTTCGCCACCACCCCGCAGCTGCTCACCGCGAACATGCTGATGCAGGCGGGGCGTGGTCTCGGCTACGGGGCCGGCTGGACGCCGCTGTCGGCGTGGGAGGCCGGCGACAAGACGGCGGCGGCCAGCGCCAGAGCCCTGTACCAGCTCAGGGAATCCAAGCAGATGATCGACGAGCTACTCAGCGGCGACCGGCATCCGGAGAACCACCTTGGCGTTCCGTCCGGCCGCCTCGCGATCGTCAAGCAGGTCATCCAGGACCGTTCGGCCACCGTGCTCGAGGGTGAAAACGGAAGAGTCGGGATCCCGCAGGAGCAGTCCGGCCGGTCCCAGTCGGTCAAGCACGTCACGGGTTTCGTCGGCGGGGTGGCCGCGGCGACTCCGCTGCTCTGGGCGGGAATTCCGATCGGTGATGAGCTGGTCTGGCTGGTCGGGCAGGTCGGTTACACCGCGCTGTACGCCCTCGGTGAGGGAGTCATGCGGGTGGCCACCCCGATCATCAAACAGATCGACGCGGAGACGCAGCTTCAGGCCGAAGCCGCCCGGCTCCCGTTCACGCCGCTGGAGGTCGCGCAGGACGTTACCAGGATGGCCAGGCAGGCCGCCGAGGCGACCGAGGAGATCACATCGATGCCGGTACCGGACGACACGCCGACGGCGTCCCTCGGCAGCAGGTTCGCCAGGGGCACGGTCCGGGCGGGGCTCGGTGGTGCACGGCTCTTCGCCGCCGGTACGGCGTTGCGGCCGGGCGACAATCCCCCCGGGCCGTTACTCCTGAACCGCCAGGACGCAGTGCAGGTCAACCTCCTGGTCGAGCACGCCCGGTACCTGGACCGGGTCGCGGCGGCGGAGCAGGACGATCAACGGGTACCCGTCGGCCTGAATCCCGTCATGCTGCGGGGATATCTGCGGCACGGGATGGAGGACCTCGGTCTGCTGGTGGAGCAGGCCGGTTCGGCCGCGCGCTGGGAGGCCGTGGTCAGGGACGCCCGGCTCCGGTTCGGTCTGGACCTGGACGCGGAGACGGAACTGGGCACGCTGCGCGCCGACCCCGAGGGTTGGGGAACCGACGAGAGCTGGGACAGGGTGCGTGAGTGGCTGGACAGGCAACATGACGGCGACAAGGTGGGGTACGGCGTGACCCGGGCGCTCGACGTGATGACCCGGAAGGGGTGGTTCAGCTCGGATCCGGGTACGCCGGGCGGCCCGCGCCAACTGCGGCTCGCCCCGGAAGACACGGTACGGGTCGGCACCGAGCACGGCCGGTTCGAGCTGCGGGTGCGATCCCGGCAGAACGGGCCTGACGGCGGCCTGGCCGTGCTCGAACCCCAACCGGACGGGCCGCACGGGCTCTACGTGGATCCCGAGGTCATCGCCGATCCGGACCGGCTGGCGGTGGTGCTGCACGGCGCCGTCAACACCTGGCTGGTCGACCGGTTCCGCGGCGCCGCGGCCCTGGTCATCCACGATCCCGGCGAGCGGATTCCGGCACCGTGACGACGCCCATCGCCGGACTCGTCGCGGTCGGCCACTACCTGGGCCGCTTTCCCGCCGGCGGAGAGCGGTGGTGTCACGAGGTCCGGCGCGGACCGGTCGTCGAACGGCTCACCGAGATTGAGGCCAGGGCCTGGGCGGCACCCGGCGAGCCGACCCACCAACCGTCCACTGCCGACGCGCTGGTCGGCCGCGGCCTGCTGGTGCCGGTGTCCTGGGACGACGCCACCGGGTTCGCCCGCGCGCACCGGCTGCTGCCGCTGCTGTCGGGGCTCGGACCCGACCCGGACGACCCGGGCCGCTGCCGGATCGGCACCTTCGGGCAGCCGATCGTCAGCGTGGACCGGCTTGGCTACGACCTGTGGGCAGAAGCGGGCGGCCGCCCCTCGCTGTGGGACGGCTGCCGCCGCTACGCCGCCGCCACCGCCGAACCGGCTCTGACCGATCCGTCCGCGGTCCTCGTCGCCCTGCTGGACCGGCTCGACACGCTCACCTCCACCGGCGCGGCCTGCCTCGACCTCGCCGTACCCGCCGTACCCGGACCGGAATGACATGGTCGACAGCACACTCCTGATGTTTCCCGTCGGGCACTACCTCGGGCCGACCGTCGACGCGTCCGGGCCACCGGACCTCGGTCCGCCTCCGGTCGCGGTGCGGCACGAAACGCCCCTCGCCCCGCACCGGGTACGCGTCGCCGGGCGGATCCGTTCGCTGCCGGGCGGCGACCCGTACACCCTCTGGCTGCTCGCCCACGGCATCGCCGGCGGACCACAGCCCTGGACCCCGGCCCAGATCGCCGCCTCGGCACCGTGGCTGACCGTGGCCCGATTCGACCGGGCCGTCGCCGACCTCGTCGAGCGCCGGCTGCTGCTCGTCGTCGACCCCGACTCGGCCGACGCCTTGGCCATGGCCATGGCGTACCGGTGGAACAGCACGCTGCACGGTCACGGCATGCGACCCGAATGGCCCGGCCGGTACGGCATCGGTGGGCCCGACGGGCCATGGATGCTGGTCGACAACCTGGTCCACGACATCTGGCGGTGGGCACCGGTCACACCCACGCTGTGGGACGCCTGCGAAGCTCTCGCACCGGCGTACCTGAATCCACCCACCGACGACGATCCCACCGTGACGGGGCCCGACGAGATGCTGCCGCACCTGCTCCGCGGCCTGCACCTGCTGGTCTGCTCCTACGCGGGCTTCCTCGACGAGGCGTGGGAAGACCCGCGTGCATAGCATGGGCGGCATGGCGTTGCGGCTGGCGCGGACGAGCGCGGAGGCGCACCTCTACATGGAGCTGCACCCGTGTGAATCGTGTGGACAGACCGGGTTCGACCCCGTCGGCTCGGTCGTCGAGGCCGACGGTGACCTGGCCCGCCGGTACACCGGCGACTGCCTGTCGTGCGGCGCGCCCCGCGAGTTCACGTTCCGCGTTCCCGACGAGATTCCGCCGGCCGGCGACGACGTCCCGCGATTCGGCGACGATCGGCCGTCCGAACTGCTGGATGCGGGGGAGTGGCTGTGGCTGGCCGACATCCTCGCCAGCGGCACGCCGCCCGACCCCGCCCGACTGGACGCCCGGCAGCGGCGGCAGACCCGGATGGACCTGCTCACCGCCGCATCGGCGCTCTCCGAGGTGCTGAAGTTCGTGCCGACGGGTGCCGAAGCGGTGCCGACAAAGACCTTGTGGAGCAGCCGAGGACGCGCGGTCCACCGAGCCGAGCCGAACCGGTTCCGTCGAATCCACCTCGAGGCCACCCGGGACACCTGTCGCGGCATCGCGGCACGGTTCAGCTGAACCCCGGTCGTTCGCGTCCCGCGCCACGGCCGCACCCGCCCAGCGCCGCGTCGTACGTCATGGAAACCTCATGTGTTCTGTCCGATCGTGTGTCCGGCGGCGCGAACGCGTCGTCCGGCCACGACGGACAGAGTGAGGACCGGTGCGCTCTCCCCTGGTGATGGCCATCCTGGCCACGACCGTCGGCCGCGCGGTGGCCGGCATTCCGCAGCCCGAACCGACCGGCCCGGTACGGGCCACCGGCGAATCGGCGGGACGGGAGGTCGACCGTGGGCGCCGCTGACCATGCGGCCGATCGCGCCGCCACCGGGTCAACCGACCCGTCGCCGGATCAGGCGGCCACGTCGACGAACCCGTCACCGCATCGGACGGCCGTGTCGCCGGCCGTGTCGCCGGCTGCGTCGCCGGGTCGGGCGGGCACGTCGCCGGCCACATCAACAGCCGCCGGTCAGGGCGTGCCCGCCGCTTCGGTACGGGTCGCCGTGGCCACCGCCGGACTGACGGTGGCGGCGGCCCGGCGGGCCACCGTTCCGACGCCCCGGGCGACCCCGCACGCCCGGACCCTGGCCCTGCCCCGGACCACTCCGACACAGCCCCCGGACCGCGCAACGGCCACCGTCGGGCCGCCGCGGTCGGTGACCCCGGGCGCCGGTCGGGGCAGGCAGTTTCTCGCCCACCTCAACCTGATCCAGGTCGTCTGCTGGCAGGTCGCCCTGCTGGCGGTGGTGCTTGCCGTCCGCCAGCCGTGGCCGGTGCTGGTCTGTGTGTCGGTCGGTGCGACGGTACTGGTCGCGCTGACCACCGTACGGATCGGCGGTCGCTGGCTCCACCAGCACGGGGTACTCGCCGTCGGCTATCTCTCCCGCGACCGACGCCGCGATCTGCCCGAAGGCGACGGGAAGACCCCGGCCCTGCTGGACCTGCTGATCCCGAACTGCACGGTGCGCGCCGTGGAGACCGGCTACGGGCTGGCCATGACGACCAGCCACCGCAGCGGTCTGACCGCCGTGCTGCGACCGCGGGACGGCGACCCGGAACCGGCCGTCGACCGGTTGCCCACGCCGACGGCGCTCATCGCGCTCGTCGACGGGCAGCAGCGCGCGGCAGGTGCCCAGACGGTTTACCACGCCGGAATCCGCCGCGACACGCCGGCGAAGGTGTGGCTGGCCGTACACGCCGCCCGTAGCGTCGAGACACCGGGCGACGACGAGCTGACGCTGGTCCTGCGCAATGCCGTACGTCGAGTGCGGCGCGCGCTGGTCCGCGCGGGCGTACCGACGGAGCCGCTGACCGAGGAGACGGCGTTCGCGGTGATCGCCGGTCTCGCCCACGTCAGCGGCGGACGCAACGAGGTGCGCGAGGACTGGCGGTTCTGGCGCGCCGGCCCGGTCTGTCAGGCCACCTTCCGGCTGTCCGGGTGGCACCGGCTCGCCGACCCGCAGGCGAGGAAGCTCATCGCCGAGCTGCTCACGGTGACCGTCGGCGTCGCCGTCACGGTGACGGTCGGCGCTCGTCCGGACCACGACGGACCACGGGTGAACGCCGTGCTGCGGCTCGCCGGGACCACCGAGGCCGCCGTCGAGGCGGCAGTCGCCGCCACGGCGGTACGCGCCACGCCGTACGGCGTCGGGCTCGCTCGACTCGACGGCGCGCACTCGCGGGGCGTGGCCGGGTCGCTTCCGATCGGAGTGTTCGTGACATGACCCCACCCGTTGAGAACAGTGGTCCAGCGGAGACGGACCCGCCGACGCCCGGCTGGGATCCCCGGACGCTGCTGGTCGCGCCGGGGCGGCACGGCGCGTACCACACGATCGGCGCGGCGCTGCGGGACGCACCGGACGGCGGCGTCATCTCGGTCGCCGACGGCAGCTACCCGGAGACGTTCGAGCTGCTGGACCGCTCGCTGACGGTACGGGCGTTCGACGGCGCGACGGTGCTCCTGGACGGCTCCGGTGGCGACTGGCCGGTGCTGGACGTCCGGGGCGGATCGTTGACCCTTGCGGGGATCGACGTGCGCGCGAGCGTGGCCGCCCTGCGGGTCGAGAACGCGAACCTGACGGTCGAGCGGTGCCGGGTCAGCGCCTCGGTGGGTCCGGCGATCAGCCTGCGCGGTTGCCCCCGGTTCGTGGTGAGCCGATGCACGGTCTCCGGGTCCGTCCAGGGGATCGTGGTGGAGAGTTCGTCCGGCCGGATCGACGACACCTCCGTCGACGACGTGGCCAGCGACGGTGTGGTGGTCGGGCTCGGCGCCGATCCGGAGATCCGCAACTGCACCATCTCCGGCTGCGGTCAGCGCGGCATCTACGTCTACCAGTACGCCCGACCGCTGATCGAGGGCTGTGACATCTCCGGGACCACCGGTGCCGGCATCGAGGTGGCGCACCAGAGCCGACCGACCGTACGCCGGACCCGGGTCCGGGACGTGCTGGGGGTCGGCATCGCGTTCGGCCCCGGCTGCGCCGGCTCGGTCGAGGAGTGCCAGCTCGACAACACCGCCGAACCCGGCATCCTGCTGGCCGAGGGCGCCACGCCGACCGTGCTGGAGCCCGTGCGCCGGCCCAGCGCCACCGGCGATGCCGGACTCGACGACCTGCTCACCGAGCTGGACGGCATGGTCGGGCTGGCCGCGGTGAAGGCGGAGGTCCGAGCGCTGGTCGACGAGATCCAGGTCAACGAGTGGCGCCGCAAGGCGGGACTGCCGGTGGGCACCCTCAGCCATCACCTGATCTTCGCCGGGGCGCCCGGGACCGGCAAGACCACCGTCGCGCGTACCTACGGCAAGCTGCTCAGAGCGCTCGGCGTGCTCGCTCGGGGGCAGTTCCGCGAGGTCTCCCGGCGCGATCTGGTCGGCCAGTACATCGGGCACACCGCGGAGAAGACCGCGCTGGTGTTCGAGGCGGCCAAGGGCGGCGTGCTCTTCATCGACGAGGCGTACACGCTGTCCAGGCAGGCCGGCTCCGGCGGTGACTTCGGCCAGGAGGCGATCGACACCCTGGTGAAGTTGATGGAGGACCATCGGGACGAGGTCGCGGTGATCGTCGCCGGGTACACCGGCGAGATGACCGACTTCCTGGCCGTCAATCCGGGTCTGGCCTCACGATTCTCCAAGACCGTCGAGTTCGAGAACTACAGCCCGGAGGATCTGCTGCAAATCATCGGCAGAATGGTCGGCGACGGCGACTACCTGATGGACGGCGAGGCGCATCCGGTCCTGCTGGACCACTTCGCCCGGATCTCCGGGGATCCCAACTTCGGCAACGCCAGGGAGGCCCGCCGGCTCTTCGAGGGGGTACGCAAGGCGCAGTCCCAGCGGCTGCGCGCACTCGGCCGGATGCCGAACGTGCTCGAGCTACGGACGGTGACCGCCGAGGACGTACTGGCGGCGAGCGCGTGACCGGTCGAGCGTGATCCGGGGCGGTACCTCCGTGGAGTCCGGGGGTACGGCAGCAAGCTGCCGCCATTTCTCGGCGCGGCTGCGGCGTTGCCTAGGATGGGGCGACCGGCCGCAGGGAGAACGGACGCGGCAGCCAGCGGAGATCGGGCCGGAGAGGACGACCACCACCATGACCACCGATCCGGAACACGGCGAGTTGGTCCCGCTGGGTGACGGTCCGGTGGCCACGGTGCTGGCGGGCGTGGACGCCACCACCGGCGAGGCGTTCGCGTTGAAGGTCTTTCCCGGCAGGCTCGACCGGCGTACCCGGGCGAAGCTGGACCGCGAACTCGCCCAGCTCTCCGCGGTACGGGCCCACGCGCCCGTACTCGTCGCCGATCGGGTGGAGGAACGCCCCGACGGCCGCTGCGCCCTGCGCATGGAGCTGTGCACGCAGTCGTTGCCGGAACTGGTCGACTCGTTCGGCCCGCTCTCCGTGCCGGACACGTTGGTGCTGGGTACCGTGCTCGCGGCGGCCCTGGCGGCCACCCATGCGGCGGGGCTCGTGCACGGCGGAGTCACCCCCGGGAACGTGCTGTTCCGGCCATCGGGCGAGCCGGTGCTCTCCGACGCCGGCCTCACCCTGCGGCACGCGTTTCCCCGCGACCCTCTGTCGGCCGTGGACTTCCTGCCGCCGGAGGCCGTACGGGAGGGCTCCGCCGACGAGCGATCCGACCTGTACGGCCTCGGCGCGGTCCTCTACCTGGCCCTGTCCGGAGGCCCGCCGCACCGGGGCAGGCGCGGTGAGGAGCCCGGCGCACGCCTGCTGCGCCTGCTCGGTACCCCGGTACCGCCGCTCGATCGCGCCGGAGTTCCGCCCGAGCTGGTCGGGCTGGTTTCCGCGCTGCTGACGAAGGACCCGGCCGCGCGTCCGGTCTCCGCCGCCGGGGTGGCCGAACAGTTGGACGCGTTGCGGGTACGGGTCGCGCGGCCCGACGAGTCGTCACCCGTGAACCAGGAACCGACGGCCGCCGACCACGAAGCGGCACCCCCGGACCAACGGCCAACACCCGACGGCCACCAGGCACCGCCCCCGGGCCAACAGCCGACGCCCGCGGAACAGCGCGGGTTCGACGACTTCGCCACGCCCGGCTCAGCCGGAGCAGCACCATCGGCCCCCCGGGCCGAGCCGCCGAGCCCCGAGGAGCGGGCACCGAGCCCCACCGAAGCGCCGAGCCCGGTGGTGGAACGGCAACCCCCGGTAGCAGTGCCGCCGACAACCCCCGGACCGGAGGCGCCGCCGCCAGCTGAGCCGGCGAGCACCGCCGCAGACCCTTCCACCGCGGCACCGCGCCCGCACGGCAAGCCGATTCTCGTCTTCGGCGCGAGGGGAGCGCGGCGGCGCGCCGTCGCCGTCCGATCCGTGCTGGCGGCGGTCAGTGGCCTGACGCTGCTCACGGCGGCGAGCACGCTGCTCCTGCTGAACCGGCCGGGTGAGCTGACCGTCCCACCCGCTCCCGCACAGGTCGGGGCGGCCAGCGGGGCGACCGCCCCGGCCAGGGCGGTACGGCTGGAACTGGCCGATCCCGCCGACCGGGGCAACTTCGTGGAACTGTCCTGGCACAGCACCGAGCCGCTGGACTTCGCCGTGATCGTCGCCGCCGAGGGCGAGCGGGCCGGGGTGATACTCGCACAGCGCAACAACACGTATCGGGTGCCGGTGGACCCGGTACGCCGGTACTGCTTCCTCATCCAGGGCAGCGACGGAACCCAGGTGTACGAGAGCCAACCCAAGCCGATCCGCGGAGCCACCTGCGTGAAGTGACGGCGGCTCAGCGGCGCGGCGGCAGCAGGACGCGCGGATCGAGCAGGGCGCGCAGCCGGGCCCGCCAACCGCGTCGGGCCAGCCCCCGGCGTACCGCCCGGACGGCGGCCCACGCCTCCCGCCCGTCCCGCTTCTCCGGCGCCGCTCCCGACCACAGTGCCCGGTCCACGATGGCAGCCAGTCGACGGATCTCGTCCGTCGTGGTCCGATCGGCGACGACCGTCGCGGTGCTGGCCAGGTCGCGTACCGTCATCCCGGCCGACACCGCGACTCCGTGCGCGCGTAGCCGGTCACGGACCTCCGTCCAGGCACCCACCACGGCGCCCGCGCCCGGCCGGCGCCGGCGTCGCCAGGCCCGTCCGGCCGTCGCCGCGGGTACTCCGAGCAGCCACAGCACGAGCAGCGCCGCCGGCACGCCCAGCAGTACCGGCGACGCGGCGGCGGCCGGTACGCCGCCGCCGTCCGCCGGGGCCGCGACGGCCCGGCCCGGCGCCACCGGCGGATCGCGGAGATCCTCCGGTGCGGGCAGTTGGGCCCGTACCTGCGCCGCGGCCGCGGCCAGCCCGGCACCGGGGGTGGTGTTGGTGGCCGACGGGGCTCCGGCCGGGTCCAGCGGCACCCAACCGACGCCCCGCACCGCGACCTCGGGCCAGGCCAGCACGTCGCTGTTGCGGACCGTGTGCCGCCCGTCCGGGTCCGGTCCGGCCGGGGTACGGAACCCGACGACCAGCCGCGCCGGGATGCTCTGGATCCGCGCCAGTGCCACGTACGCGGCGGCGATCTGCTCGGTCGTGCCCCGCCTGCCGTGCAGCAGGAAGTCCGTCAACTGCGGCCAGGAGTGCCCGGTGGGCAGGTCCTGCCCGGTCGCCAGCCGGTAGTTCTGCCGGAAGAAGCGTTCGAGCACCAGGGCGGCCTGGAAGGTCGGGCGCAGTCCACCGGTCGCCCGCTCGGCGAGTTCCGCCACCCCGGGCGGCACCGTACCGACGCCATCGAGCCCGTTCGGGGCGAGCGGGTCGACGGCGCCGGCGGCGAGCGCCGCGGCGTTGATCTCCGGCTGCCACCAGGTCAGCGTGTACCTCGCGGCGCCGCCCGAGCCGGACAGCAGCAGCGAACCGTGTTCCTCCTCGACCAGCGGGTCGACCCCGCGTACTCCGGCGGGCCAGGTCTGGCTCGGCAGCCACGGACCGGCACCGACGTCCAGGACGTCGATCTCGGCGGACCGCTCCAGCACCGGTACGGTCACCGCGGGTCCCGGCCGCAGTTCGGTACCCAACCGCCGGTACCGGCCGCCGGGCTGCCAGTTGACGCCGTCGAAGGTGTCGAGCACCACCAGAGGCCAGCGGTCCACGCCGGCCGCGCCGCTCACCCGGAACACGGGGGTGTCGGGGTGGCCGAGCCGGTACGCGATCTCGTCCAGCGGGCTGGCCAACCGGGTTTCGGTCAGCGGGGCCAGCCGGTCCTCCCGGAGCGAGTATTTCGCCGGCACGGTCGGCGGTAGCAACCCGGCGAGGATCACTCCCACGACGGCCAGCGCCGTCGGCGGGACGACCCGCGGCAGCAGCGCCGCCAACCGCTCCCACCCCGACCCCACCGACCCGCCTCGGAGCCGCCCCGTTCCGCCCCGGGCGCGACCCGCCCCGTCCTCGGCGCGACCCGTCCCGTCCGTAACCGAATCCGTTTCCCCTGGAGCGCGATCCGTTCCGCCCCGAGCCCGGCCGGCCGGGCCGTACGCGGCCAGCAGGGCTCCCGCGATCGCGGCGTAGCCCAGGGCCGCGACGACGGCCGGGCCGGACGGCAGCGCGGAGTAGAACTGGCTGAGGAGTACGACGGCGAGGCTCGGGGCGAGCGCCAGCAACGGGCTGTCCAGCCGGTGCAGCAGCTCGACGCCGAGCACGCCGGCGAGCACCACCAGCAGCGGGACGAACAGCAGCAGCGCCGGCTCCGGCCGGGCCGGCCAGGTCGACTGCAGGGCGAGTTGCCAGGAGTCGGTGACCCCGGCGGCCAAGGCGCGCAGCGTCCGCCCGGTGGGCAGACCGGCCACCGTGCTGGACCACAGCACCGTCTCGACGACGGCCAGCAGACCGGCCAACCCCAGCAGCAGCGGCCGCCAGGGCAGCAGGACCGCGCTCCGGGCGCAGGCCAGCGTCGCCAGCAGTATCGTCAGCGCCGGCCCGCCGATCGGGAGCAACAGCGCCGGCACGCCGAAGACCGGTGCGAAGAGCAGCCCCGCGACGGCCGCCGCGGCGACCACGTACGCCGTGGGCAAGCCGCGAAGCGGCGCGGGTACGGCCTGAGGCGGCGCGTTCATCCGATGATCTCGTTCCACCTGAGTATCGCCTCTTCGGCGCTGTCCGCCCGGAGAACCCGGGCACCGGTCACCGGGTCGGTCCGGGCGTCCGTACCGGCCAGGACGAAAACGGCGATCGTCGAGAACCGCTGCCGTAGCCGGGCCAGCGCGGCGGGCGGCGTCTTCCCGGCGGTGACCACCACCAGGTAGCCGCCGATCGGGCCGCCCCCGACCAGCGATTCCGGCACCAGGTCGGGGTGGCGCCCGTCGTCCCGCCTCAGCTCGCACAGCTCGTCCAGCAGCCGGCGTACCGCCGGCGCCCCGCCGGGGGTGGGCAGGTCCAGTCCGGACGAAGTGACCAGTCGGGTGTGCTGCCCGGCCCGGGCGGAGACGCCGAGCAGGGACGCCGCCAGATCCACCGCCTCCTCGAACCGCTCGGCGGTCAGCGCCTCGGAGCGGGTGTCGAGCAGCAGGGTGAACCTCGGCTGTTCCGGGTCGGCCAGGTCGCGCACCATCAACCGGCCGGTTCGGGCGGTCGCCTTCCAGTGCAGGTGCCGTACCTCGTCGCCGGGGAGGTACTCCCGGACGTCCAGGAGATCCACGGATCCCCGCAACGCACCGTCGGTGCTGGGACCGTCGTGGTGGTGCCGGGGGTAGCCGGCCACCGGCGCCCGCGCCGGCAACTGCCGTGGGTGCACCCACAGGGTCGCCGTCCCGCCGGCCCGCAGCTCGCCGTGGGCGAGCCCGAACGGATCCGCCCGGTGCAGCACCAGCGGGCCCACGGTGAGCCTGCCGCGGGTACCGGTCGGCAGTTCGTAGTGCCGGACCGCCTCGGCCCCGGGGCCCAGGGCCCGGAACCGGACGGTTCGGATGGTGCTTCCCGCGACGTCGGTGGCCAGGAACCCGGCCCGGCGACCGCCACCCGGGTTGCGGACCCGGAGGCTGGCCAGCGCCGGTGCGCCCCGTTCGACCCGGTCGGGGTAGACCGACCGCCGCACCTCGACCCGCAGGCGGCGGATGGTGAGCAGGACGGCGGCCAGCACGGCGCCGAGCAGCACGGCGCCCAGCGCGCGCAGCAGCGGATATCCGCCCCAGAGTCCGAAGGCGAGCAGCGGCACCGCGACGACGAGCACGGCGACGCCGCGGCGGGTCAGGCGCACGATCAGCGGGCCGCGCTCGCCGCCGGGGCGGGAGTGGAGTCGAGCAGGTCCGCGACGATGTCGGCACTGCTGCGCCGGTTTATCTCGGCCTCGGGCGTGAGGACGAGCCGGTGCGCCAGTACCGGCACCGCGACCTCCTTGATGTCGTCGGGCGTGACGAAGGAACGGTCCACGATCGCCGCCAACGCCTGCGCGGTACGCACCAGCGCGATGCTGCCCCGGACGCTGGCGCCGAAGCGTACGGCGGCGTGGTCCCGGGTCGCGGCGGTGAGCCGGGCGGCGTACTCGTACACCGCCCGGTCCAGGTGCGACGTGCGGACCTCGGCGATGGCCTCCCGCAACGCCTCGACGTCGACGACCGCCGACAGGTCGTCCGCGGTCACCCCCGCGCAGTCGCCCATCATCACCTGCACCTCCGAGTCGAGGTCGGGGTAGCCCACCGACAGCCGCATCAGAAACCGGTCCAACTGCGCCTCGGGCAGCCGGTAGGTGCCGGCCAACTCGATCGGGTTCTGCGTCGCGATGACCAGGAACGGCCGCGGTACGTCGTGTCCGGTCGCGTCCACCGTGACCCGCCGCTCGGCCATCACCTCCAGCAGCGCGGACTGGGTCTTCGGAGTGCCCCGGTTGATTTCGTCGGCCACCACGATGTTCGCGAACACGCCACCCGGGTGGAAGGTGAACTTCTCGTCCTTCTGCTGGTAGACGGTGACGCCGGTGATGTCGCTCGGCAGCAGGTCCGGGGTGAACTGGATCCGGCTCCACTGCCCGCCGATGCTGCGGGCGAGGCACCGGGCCAGGGTGGTCTTGCCGAGGCCGGGTACGTCCTCGATCAGTAGGTGCCCCTCGGCCAGCAGTCCGGCGATCGCCAGCCGTACCAGTTCGGGCTTGCCGCGGATCACCCGCTGCACGTTCTCGTCGATCCGTGCGGCGATCTCGGCCACGCTGGAACTGGTCACCCAGCCCTCCACAGGTAGTGATTGGATTCGACGCCGCCCACGGTGACCCACACGTGCTGTCCGACGTCGTCGAACGGGAAGTCCTCGAAGCTGAGGTTTCCCTTGGCGTCGGTCCGTAGCGTGGTGCCCGGGTTGTAGTTCGGCCACTCGTCCGAGTGCGGCTTGATGGAGTAGTTGGTGTTCGGCGAGAAACCTCGCATCACCACCCGCATGAACGCGCAGTCCGGTGCGTCGCAGAGATCCTCGTACGTGGTGTCGCTGCCCCGGGAGACGGTGACCGTCCGGGGCGGCGGCGGCACGGTGGCCCGGACGGTGGCCGGTGACCCGCGCCCGGCGGAGTTCCGGGCGGCCACGGTGATCCGGTAGGCCACGCCCCTGGTGAGCCCGGTGATCGTCATCGAGCGGGCGCTGGCGGGCCGGGTGGCCGAGCGGCTGGTGCCACCCGCGGCCGGTGCCCAGGTGACCTGGTACCCGCTCACTGCGGCGCCGTTGGCGGTGGCGGCGCCCCAGGTGAGACGGAGGTCGGCGCCCTGGGCGGTGGCGCGGGCGTTCCGGGGCATCCCGGGTGGGCTGGCCGGCACCGGCGGAGCCGGGGGAGCCGCCTGTCGCGGTCCGCCCGGACCGCCCGGATCGGACTCGGACGGCGGCCGGGAACGGGGGCTGGCTGATCGTGGGCCGGGCTCGGGGTCGGGTACGGCGGACGACGGACCGACCGGCGTGGGCGACCCCTTCCGTCCTTCGTTGCCGACCACCGGCACCAGCCCGACCGTGCCCGAGTGGTCCACCACCAGGACGTGTCGGCCCTCGGCGCCGTCAACGTAGACCCGCTTGTCCTCGCCCCGGCGCAGCGTCGGTTCACCGGCCTCCGGCGGTATCGGGGTGGCCCGCTGCTGCTCGCCCGCGCTGTTGTAGGTGAGCACCGTATTGCGTTGCAGGTCCAGCAGCACCACCGACGACCCGGTCGCGGACGGAGCCGAGTAGCTGCCGTCGGGCAGGGTGACGGTGACCGGCTTGCCACGCTGCCGGTTCGTGTCCAGACCGGCGGCGTCGATCAGCTGCATGCGTCGCGCGCCGGGGTCGAGGATGGCGACCCGGCCGGAGACGTCGACCGGTGCGACCCGCGCGGTGGCCGGCAGGTCCATCCCGACCGGTGTCGGCCGACCAAGACCGTGGTCGGCCACCAGGCTCAGCGTGTCCGCCGCGGTGTCGACGAAGACCGGCCGTCCACCCACCACGGTGAGCGCCCCGGTGTGACCGGCGGGCGCGGCGGCCGGACACGATATCCGGTCGGCGCCGGGCGCCAGCCGGCAGAGCACGCCGGAGTCGGCGCGGTGCAGCCAGAGCGTGCCGTCCGGGGTGGTGACCGGGTCACCGAGTACGCCGCCGGCCGGAATCGTCGCGGGCGGATCTCCCAGCCGCACCACCTGCCCGGCCTCCCGGTAGACCAGGTAGGGGCCGCCCGCCACCTCGACGGCGAACGGCCGCTCACCGGTCGGCGGGGTCAGGGTGCGCTCGACTGACAGGGTCGACTTGCCGAACTCGACGATGCGGGAACGGCCGACCACGTAGCCGCTGGTGTCGCCCTGCACCACCTGGCTGCCCGGTTCGATGCCGGGCACCGGGGCCTGGACGTCCACCCGCTGTGCGGAGCCGTTGACGTGGAACACCAGGTCCAGCGACGGGTTCGCGATCCAGTGCCCGCCCTGGGCGAACCGCAGTCCGGGCGTCGGGGCGACCGCCCCGGTGGCCGCCGCCGTCACTCCGGCGAGACCGACGGCCACCAGCAGCACCAGCGGCAACCGACCCCGGCGCAGCGGACCACGGTCCCGCCAGGAACGCAGACCACGCCAGGACGCCCGGCCTGGCCAGGAGCGGAGGTGCCGCCAGGAGCGCGGGTGGAGGCGCCGTGAAATGCCCAGCTTGATCACCGGTCGAGCATAAATGGCCGGGTACACGATTGGTCCAGCCCCGATACAGCGACTTCAGTCATCGCTGGGCAGCACCAGTTCGAAGATCGCGCCGCCCTCCTCCGCGTTGTAGACCCGCAGCATGCCACCGTGTGCCTGGGCCACCCAGCGGACGATGGACAGGCCCAGCCCGCTCGACCCGCCGCCGCTGCTGAACCGGTCGAAGTTCTCCTGCGCCATCGAGGCGTCGATACCCGGGCCGTGGTCGGCCACCATCACCCGTCCGCCGGCGACGGTGATGTGCACGACGGCGGCATCGCCCGGCCGCCGGCCGTGCCGCAGCGCGTTGTCCAGCAGATTGCCGATGGCCCGCTGCACCAACTCGGGGTCGACGTCCACCTTGGTCGGTGCGGTGGTCACCGTCACCTGCGCCCCGTCGGTGGGGGTCTCCTCCACCACGGTGCTGACCAGCTGGTCCAGCCAGACCGGCTGGACGGCGAGCCGCTCGACACCGGCGGCCAGCCGCGCCCGCACCAGCAGCCCGTCGATGATGCTGCCCATCCGCCCCGCGAGGTGGACGGTACGGGGCAAGAGCTCGGTGCGCTGGGTGGGGTTCGCCAGGGCGGTCTCGGCGAGCGCCCGCAACGCCGCCACCGGGGTACGCAGGTCGTGCGCGGTGTCGGCGAGCAGTATTTCCTGCTGTTCGAGGGCGGCCACGGCGGGCCGGATCGCCCAGCCGGAAAAGAGCTGACCGGCTACTCCGACCGCGATCACCAGCAGCGCACAGCCGGTGACCACGAACAGCACCATCCGGTTGTGCCGGGCCCGCTCCGGCCCCGCGTCGACGGCCGCCACCACGGCACCCAGGTACTGCCCCCGGGAGTCCCGAAACGGCTCGGCGCCGACCCGGACCAGCTCGCCGCCGCCGCCCCGGACGTACCCGCTGAGCAGCCGGCCGGTACGCACCGCCTCCGCGGCCAGCCCGGCGAGCACCGCCGGATCCAGCGGTACGCACTGCTGCTGACTGAAATAGCCGGTGAACCGCTCGGTGCCGCCGGGCAGGATCGCGAACTGCGGACACCGGGTGTTGAGTTCGTCCTCGCTGACGAACGCCGTGATGAACGTGCCGTCGTACTGGATCAACCGGGTCACGGTCGAGGTCACCCGGCGCAGCTCGCCGTCCAGCCGCTGCTCCCCAACCTGCGCGTCGAGGTGCGCGGCGAGCCACCCGAACACCATCGAACCGGCGGCGGTCAGTGCGGTGAAGAGCAGGACGAGCCAACGGCGGCGGCGCCGCAACCGGTTCGTGGTCGGGCTGCTCACGGACGCCGTCGCAGCCCGTCGAGCCGGTACCCGTGGCCCCGGACGGTGTGGACCAGTTCCGGTTCGCGCAGCTTTCCGCGGAGCCGCCGCACCACCACGTCGACCACATTGGACATCGGATCGGTGCTGGTGTCCCAGCAGTGCTCGATCAGCTCGGTCCGGCTCACCGCCTGCTCCGGCCGGGCCACCAGGTACTCCAGCACGGCGAACTCCTTCGCCGTCAGGCTGAGCAGCACGCCGGCGCGGCGGACCTCCCGGCGGGCGCAGTCCACGACGAGGTCGGCGTGCCGCAGCACCGAGGGTCGGCCCGAACCGGCCCGTCGGACCAACGCGTGCACCCGCGCCGCCATCTCCGCCACGGCGAACGGTTTCACCAGGTAGTCGTCCCCGCCGTGGGCGAACCCCGCCACCCGGTCGGCGAGACTGTCCCGGGCGGTCAGGAACAGCACCGGTACCGCCCAGCCCTGCTCCCGGCGACGGTGCACGTACGCGATCGCGTCCCCGTCGGGCAGCATCCGGTCGAACACGACACAGTCGTACCTCCCGGCGGACAGCGCCGCGTCAGCGGTCGCGATGTCGGCGGCCTGGTCGACCCGCAGCCCCGTGCCGAGCAGTTCGGTGGTGACCGCCAGCCGCAGGTCCGCGTCATCCTCGACCACCATCACCCGCACCCGCGACCTCCCTGTGTCGTGTCATCGGAACCTCATGTACCGGGACGGATCGTAGCGGCGAACGGTGCAACCACTGGCGGTGCGGGCGATCGGGAGGTGCGGAAGTGGTGCTCTTCCATGTGCTGGGCCCGCTGGAGGTACATGCCGGGACGGCCGTGCGCAGGTTCGGCGGCAGCAAGCCCGGCACCCTGCTGGCGACCCTGCTGACGAAGCCTAACGGCTGGCTGGCGACCGAGGATCTGGTCGCGGCCATCTGGCCGGAACCGGCCGTGCCGGTCTCGGCGGAGGCCAATCTGAAGACCTACGTCTGGCAGTTGCGCCGCAGCTTACCGGAGTACGACGGTGGCCCGCGGATCGAGAGCGGCCCCGGCGGATACCGGGTCCGGGTCGGCCGTGGCGAGCTGGACACCCACCGGGTCGGCGAACTCGCCGAACAGGCCCGGCTGGCCTCGTCGGACGGGCGGACCGAGGCGGCTGCGGCCCTGCTCGAACAGGCGTTGCGGACCTGGCGGGGACGGCCGTTCGCCGGCCTCGACCCGGTCGCGTCCACCGATGCCCTGGCCCAGCTCGACGACCTGCGCCTGGGACTGGCCGAGCGGCTCGCCGAGGCGCAGCTCGCGCTGGACCGTGGCCAGGACGCGCTCAGCACGCTCCGGTCGGTCACCGCCGACGCCCCGCTGCGCGAGGGGATCTGGGCGCGGCTGATTCGGGCGCTGCACGCGACCGGCCGGCGGGCCGAGGCCCTGGCCGCGTACCGGCAGGCCCGGGACCTTCTCGCCGCCGAACTGGGAGTCGGACCGGGACCCGCGCTCGTCGAGGCGTACCGGCTGGCCCTGGGTGACGCGCGGTCCGGGCCGGCCCGCCGGGAGCTGCCCCGGGACGTACCGCTGGCCGGTCGGACGGCCGAACTGGCGGCGGTACGACGGGCGGCCCGTGACGCCGTGCCCGTGGTGCTGGTCGAGGGCATGGCCGGAGTGGGCAAGACCGCGCTGGCGGTGCACGCGGCTCACCGGCTGGCGCCGGACTACCCGGACGGACAGTTCTTCGTGCGTCTGGGCGACGGTGGCCAGCCTGGTACGCCAGATCCTGCCGCTGTGTTGGACCGGCTGCTCCGGGGCGTCGGCGTACCCGCGGCGGGGATCCCGTCCGACCTGGACGGGCGGTCCGCGCTGTGGCGCTCGGAGCTGGCCCGGCGACGGATACTGCTGGTGCTGGACGACGTGCCCGGCCCGGACCAGTTGGCGCCGCTGCTGCCCGCCATCCCCACCTGCCTGACCCTGGTGACGACGAGGAACCGCGACTGGCACCCGGACGGCGCGACGCGGGTTAGGCTGGCACCGCTGGGTACCGAGGCGGCCGCCGCGCTGTTCCGGTCCGCGCTCGGCAGACGCGACACGGACCGGCAGGCCGTGGCCGCCATCGCGCACCGGTGCGGTGGTCTTCCGGCGGCGCTGCGCGACGCCGCCGCCCGGCTGCACAGCCGACCGCACTGGACGGTCCGGCGGCTGGCCGACGAACTCGACGACGATCCGTGCGGGGTGCTCTCCGACGCCGTGCGGCGCTCGATCACCGACACCTGCCGCCGGCTGCCCGACCGCGAGCGGGCGGCGTGGTACGCCCTCGGCGACCTGCCGGGCGAGTTCGGGCCCGCGGCCGCCGCGCGGGCGCTGGGAATCACCGTGGGCGCGGCGCGGCCGGCCCTCGAGGCGCTGGTCGACCGGGGGCTGCTGGACGTCAACGGCGGCGACCTTTACCGCAGCCACGTCCTGGTCCGGCATCTGGCCCGGTGCGCCGTGGTACCGGCCGGCGGCCCGGTTCGGAGGCACCACGGTGGCCGGCGGGTCGCGTGAGGGGAGCCGCCCCATGGCCGTGAGCTGGGTACCCGCGGCGAGCAACCGCGACCGGGCCGCCACCCGCAGGCGCGGACCAACCGTCGCCGCCCCGTGGACGATCGGAGAGGTCTCATGACCGTCAACACCCTGACCACCCTGCGCAACCGTGGCCGGACCAGTGACTCCGGGCACCCGGCGCTGGGCCGCCAGGGCAACCAACCCCTGCTGCTGTCCACCCACGCCGGGGTCGCGGCGACGCTGGCGACGGCGGACCGCGACGTGCTCGTCGTCAGTACCCGGTGCAGGGCCGGCCACGAGCCGCTCGGCATGCTCGGGCGCGTCGACCACGAGAACCTGCGGCGCGGAGTGCGTTACCGGGTGCTGTTTCCAGACCGCGCGCGTACCGTCCCGGCGCTGGCCCTGAGGCTGAGCAGCCTAGCCCTTGCCGGAGCCGAGGTACGCACCATGCCCGATGTGCCGGCGGACGCGACCGTGGTCGACGAGGCGGTGGCCATGCTCCCCACCGAGCTGCGGGACAGCCGGCCGAGCGGGGTCGCGATGTTCCGGCTGCCCAGCGTGGTGGGCACGATCGTCGAACTCTTCGAGCGGGTCTGGCCCTCGGCCGTGTCGCTGATGGCGTCCGACGTACCGGACGGGGCCGGGTTGACCGCGCGGGAGCGGGAACTGCTCGCGCTGCTCTCGGTGGGCTGCACCGACGAGTCGGCGGCGGCCCGGCTCGGCATCTCGGTACGTACCGTGCGCCGGATGATGTCCGCGCTCATGCATCGGCTCGGTGCCCGCAGCCGGTTCCAGGCCGGGATCAAAGCCGCCGACCGAGGCTGGCTGGTACGAGGGGAGGGCGGGTGACGGTCCGGGTGTGGGCGCGGGCTACCGTGTCCTGTGCGCGTACTGGTCATCGAGGACGACGACGGCCTCCGGATGGCTTTAGACGGATCACTGCGCGGTGCCGGGTTCGCCGTGGACACCGCGGTGGACCTGCCGCAGGCCGACGAGGCGCTGAGCGTCAACGGGTACGACTGCGCGGTTTTCGACCGGATGCTGCCCACCGGGGACTCGCTGCGGTACGTGGCGGAGCGTCGTCGTACCGGCTGGGCCGTGCCCGTGCTGTTCCTCACCGCCCGGGACGCGGTGAGCGACCGGATCGACGGGCTGGCCTGGGGCGACGACTACCTGGTCAAGCCGTTCGCCACCGTCGAGCTGGTCGCCCGGGTGGGCAGCCTGTGCCGGCGGGGCGACACCGCCCCGACTCCAGTGGTGCGGTACGGGGACGTCGAACTGGATGTCGGAAGGCACGAGGCCCGGCGCGCGGGCCGGGTACTCACGCTGACCGCCAAGGAGTTTGTGGTGCTCGAGCGGTTGCTGGCCGCGGGCGGTGAGCCGGTGCGTCGTGTGGACCTGATCGCGATGGCCTGGGACGAGTTGGTCCCACCCGCGTCGAACGTGCTCGACGTGCTGATCGCGCAGTTGCGTCGCAAGCTGGGCCCGCCACCTGTGCTGCACACGGTACGTGGAGTCGGCTACCTGCTGCGCTAGATTCCCGCCCCGCTAGCCCGGATCGCCTCGGTCGTCGACCTGCGCGACCCGACCGGTCCGATGTCGCTCGACCGGTACCACCACCTGGCGGGTGCGGCCGATGTGGTCGCTGATGATCGCCGCATTCGCCGGCGCGCTCGCCGGTGTCGGCCTGATGACCCTGCGTACCCGTCGGACGATCGCCGCGCAGAGCGCCGAGCTGGCCCAACAGGAGCAACTCCTCGCCCGCCGGGCAGACCAGGTGACCTCGCTCAGCCACGAGCTGCGTACCCCGCTGAGCATGATCAAGGGCGCCGTCGACCTGCTCCGCGAGGGTACGCCCGGACCGCTGACCCCGGCGCAGAGCCGCTTCCTCCAGGTGCTCGACCACCAGTCGAACCAGGTGATCGGGCTGTGCGAGAGCCTGCTGATCCAGGCGAAGATCGAGGCCGGCCTGTTCACCCCCAGGCTGGAACGGGTGGACGTGTCGCTGGTGGCCCGGGACGTGGTCACCGCGATGCGGTCGCTCTGCGCACAGCGCCAGCAGCGGATCAGCCTGGACACGCCGCAGGTGATGCCGAGGATCTCCGCCGATCCGATGCTGCTGACCCAGGCGATCACCAACCTGCTCTCCAACGCCAGCCGGTTCACCACGACCGGTGGCAGCATCGACGTCCGGGTGACCCCGATCGACACCGGCGTTGCCGTGTACGTCACCGACGACGGCGCGGGAATGACCCGGGAGGAACGGCACCGGTTGTTCCACCGGTTCGCCACCGGCCGTCCGCTGGCCGACGGGACCGGGCTCGGTCTGGTGATCACGAAGACCATCGTGGAGTTGCACGGAGGCGAGATCATGGTGCACACCGCGTCGCGGCGGGGAACCACCTTCCTGCTCACCCTGCCCGGGACCACCTCCACCGGGAGGACGTCGTCCCGGGACACGCCGGCCGGGACCCGGGCATGACCGGGCCGGCGGAGCCCAAAGCCGGTCAGGGCGGCGGCCCGGTCGCGCTGGTAGTCGACGACGAGCCGCAGATGACCATCATCATCGAGTTCGCGTTGCAGACCCAGGGCTTCACCGTGCTCACCGCGCACGACGGCGCCACGGCGCTGCACCTGCTGCGTACCCACCCGGTCGACCTGGTCGTACTGGACGTGCTGATGCCGGCGATGGACGGGCTGGCCCTGTGCGAGCGGATCCGCGCCCGGTCCGAGGTGCCGATCATGCTGCTCACCGCGCTGGCCCAGCACAACGACGTGATCGCCGGTCTGGAGCACGGCGCCGACGACTACGTGACGAAGCCGTTCCACCCGCGCGAGGTGGCGCTCCGGTCCCGGCTGGCCGCCGTCCCGGACGGGGCGGGATACCTGCGCACCCTGCGCGGCGTCGGTTACCTGATGCCGGACGTCGCTGCGGAGGTGCCGGACGTGGCCGCCGAGGTGCCGGACGACCGGTCCCGATAGGCGGTCGCCACCCGCCCGGCGGACGTCCCCGCGCGCCGATCGGACAGCCGGGCCGCGCCGCCGGAGGTAACGGCGATGTCACCAGGGCTCACGTTGTTGTCACCGGCGCGCCCGAAACCCGCGCATAACCTGACCGCAACATTGGGACAACCTTGGAGGTCGAGACCTCATGGCGGGTCAGTTTCGGCGAGGTGTCAGACGGACAATGGCGTTGACGGCGGCGGCGGTCGTACTGTCCGCCGCCGGCTGCGCACGGGAGGGCGGCGGCAGCACCCCGGACGCCGAGGACGGCGGAGTCGTCCACGTGGTGTGCGGGGCGACCGAGGAGTGGTGCGCGGCCACCACCGCGCAGTTCAGCAAGACGACCGGGGTCAAGGCCGACTTCGTCCGGCTGTCCAGCGGTGAGGCGCTGGCCCGGATCAAGGCCGGCCGGGGCAACGCCGAGTTCGACGTCTGGTACGGCGGCCCGGCGGACGGCTTCGCCGCCGGTGGTGCCGAAAACCTGCTCACCGCGTACGTCTCGCCGAACGCGGGCGCCATCCCGGCCAGGTACAAGGACCCGACCGGAATCTGGACCGGGGTCTACGTGGGGGCGCTCGGCTTCTGCAGCAACCCCAAACTGCTCGCCGAGGCCGGCGTCGCGGTTCCGGACTCCTGGGCGGATCTGCTGGATCCGAAGTTGGCCAAGGACATCGGCATCGCCCACCCCTCGACCTCCGGCACCTCCTACACGGCGCTGTGGACCCAGGTCGTGCTCGCCGGAGGCAATGAGGACAAGGCGCTGGAGTACATGCGCAAGCTGCACCCGAACGTGTTGCAGTACACCAAGTCGGGTGCCGCGCCCGCCCAGATGACCGCCCGTGGCGAGGTGGCCGTCGGGATCATCTTCTCGCACGACTGCGTCGCGGCGAAGGAGGCGGGGTTCCCCGACCTGACGGTCACCTTCCCGGCCGAGGGCACCGGATACGAGACCGGCGGGGTGGCCCTGGTGAGCGGCGCGAAGAACCCGGTGAGTGCCAAGAAGTTCGTCGACTGGGCGCTGACCGTCGAGGCGCAGGAGGTGGGGCCGACGGTAAAGTCGTACCAGTTCCCGACCCACCCGGACGCGAAGGTCTCGGACAAGGTCGTGGACCTGTCCACCATCACCATGGTCGAGTACGACGCGGTCGAGGCGGGCGAGGCGAAGACCGCCCTGAACCGGCGGTTCGACGGCGAAGTGGCACAGGCGCCGAAGTCATGACCGTACTGATCCAGGACCCGGCACCGGCACCCGGTGGGGCAGTGACGAAGCCGCCCCGCCGGCGCCGGCGCCGGCTCGACCTCGGCCTCCGGCTGCTGATCATCGCCTGCGTGCTGCTGGTGTTCATCGGTAGCGTCGTCCCGCTCGTCGCGGTGCTGGCCGCCGCGTTCGCCCCGGAGGCACTGCCGCGTTACGCGCAGTTCTTCACCTCCTCGGTCGACCTGACGATCCTGCGCAACACGCTGGTGCTGGGCGTCCTGGTCGGGCTGGCCGGAACGGCACTCGGCTTCCTCTTCGCCTTCGTGCAGACCCGGCTCAAGGTTCCGGGAAAGCGGATCCTGCACGTGATCGCGCTGGTGCCGATCGTCAGCCCGCCGTTCGCGGTCGCCACCGCGACCGTGGTGCTCTACGGGCGGCGCGGCGTCATCAGCAACGGCGTCTTCGGCCTCGAGTACGACATCTACGGGCTGGACGGCCTGGTCTTCGTACTCTCGCTGTCGCTGTTCCCGGTCGCCTACCTCGGCCTGCTCGGCATGTTGCGCGGGCTGGATCCGGCGCTGGAGGAGGCGGCGATGAACCTCGGCGCCAGCCGCTGGCGCACACTGCGGACGGTCATCCTGCCGCTGCTGGCACCGGGACTCGTCGCCCCGTTCCTGCTGCTGTTCGTGGAGGCGATCGCCGACCTGGCCAACCCGCTCGTGCTCGGCGGCGACTACACCGTGCTGGCCAGTCGCGCCTACCTGGCGGTCACCGGCGAGTACGACACCACCAGCGCCGCCATCTACTGCGTGATCCTGCTCGTACCCTCGCTGGCGATGTACTTCGGCCAGCGGTACTGGCTGGGCCGGAAGGTGCGGACCACCATCACCGGCCGGCCGTCGGGCAGCGTGCACCTGATCGACAACTGGGTTCGCTGGCCGATCTACGGCCTCGCGCTGCTGGTCGCGGCCCTGATCCTGAGCATCTACGGCACCGTGGTCGTCGGCTCGGTGACCAAGGTGTTCGGGGTCGACAACACGCTGACCCTGGAGTACCTCAGGGAGGTTGTCGCCGGTGTCGGCCGGGAGGCGGTGCTCGACACGATCGTGTTCGCGGCCATCGCCACCCCGATCGCGGCGATCTTCGGTCTGGTCATCTCCTGGCTGGTGGTCCGGCACCTGCGCCGGGCGGCCGGCCTGCTGGACTTCGCCGGCACGCTCGGGGTGGCCGTACCGGGCACGGTGCTCGGAATCGGCTTCGTCCTGGCGTACCGCCCGGAGCGGTATCTCGGCCCGATCGAGGTGTTCCCGAGCCTGGTCGGCGGAAGCGCGATCGCGGGCGGCGCCGCGGCGATCATCGTCGCGTACGTCATCCGTAGCCTGCCGGCCGGGCAGCGCACCGCGGTCGCGGCGCTGAGCCAGATCCATCCGCACATCGAGCAGGCCTCCACGGATCTGGGCGCCGGCCCGCTGTACACGTTCCGCCGGGTCACGCTTCCGTTGATCCGGCCGGCGTTCCTGACCGGGTTGAGTTACAGCTTCGCCCGGAGCATGACGTCGATCTCGACGATCGTCCTGTTGGTCACCCCGGAGACGAAGATCATCACCTCGCAGGTGCTCAGTGCCGCCAGCACCGGCCGGTACGGAGTGGCGTTCGCGTACTGCACCGTGCTCACCGCCATCGTGCTGGCCGCCTTCGCGCTCATCCGCTTCGTCGTCGGCGCGGGGGCCAACCTGCACCGCGTCGCCTCCAACACGGAAAGGCAGAACCGATGACCACCGCCGCACCCGACCTGGCCGCCGCCTCCGACACCGAGGCCGGCACCGGCAGCCTGCGCCTGGAGGCACTGACCAAGACCTTCGCCAGCCGTACCGGCGTGGTGACCGCGGTCGACGCGGTCGACCTCGACGTGGCGCCGGGGGAGTTCATCACCCTGCTCGGGCCGTCCGGCTGCGGGAAGACCACCACCCTTCGGATGGTCGCCGGGTTCGAGGACGCCACCAGCGGGCACATCCGGCTCGACGACAGGGTCATCGACACGATGCCGCCACAGCGCCGGCCGATGGCGATGGTGTTCCAGAGCTACGCGCTCTTCCCACATCTCACCGTCGGGGACAACATCGCGTACGGCCTCCGACTGCAACGCCGCAGCCGCGACGAGGTCGACACCAGCATGCGGATGGCCCTGACCAGCATGAACCTGGTCGGGCTGGCGGACCGTAGCCCGCACGAGCTCTCCGGCGGACAGCAGCAGCGGGTCGCCCTCGCTCGGGCCCTGGTGGTGCAGCCCAAGGTGCTGCTATTCGACGAGCCGCTGTCCAATCTGGACGCCAAGCTGCGTGGGTCGATGCGCGCCGAGATCCGCCGGATCCAACGGATGTTCGGCATCACCAGCATCTACGTCACGCACGACCAGGACGAGGCGATGAGCATGTCGGACCGGATCGTGGTGATGAACAAGGGCCGGGTCGAGCAGGTCGCCACGCCGGGTGAGATCTACCTGCGCCCCGCGAGTGTGTTCGTCGCGGACTTCATCGGCCGGGCGAACTTCGTCGAGGTGATGCCGGAGACCGTCGCCGACGGGCACGCCACGGTCACCGCGCTCGGCCAGCGGCTGCGTACCGCGGCCCATCCGACGGTGACGGGCGGCGACGAGGGCGCGTACCTGATGACCCGGCCGGAGACGATGCGGCTGACCTCGGTCACCGACGGCGGTACCGGGATCGGCGTCGTGTTGCGGTCGACGTTCCACGGGCCGACCATCGACTACGAGGTCGAGACGACCAGCGGCACCCTCACCGTCACCGAGGCCGGCCGGGACCCCCGGGAGGCGCTCGGCGAGGGCACCAACGTCAACGTGGCGATCGACCCGGCCCGGGCGTACCTGCTGGCCCGGGACTGACGCACCCAGCGGTTACCGTGCCGGTCGTGCCGGGTACCGGGGAAAGTCCCCGCCGGGGAGCGGGAGGATCCGCATCATGTGCGGTGCCATGCGGCGATCGGCTACCTGCAAGCACCACTGCCCGCACTTCCTGACGATCTCGTACTGCCGGATCAGCTTGATCCTCAACCTGTGCGGCGTGGACGAGGGTTGGGGCCGACTTCTTCCTTCGAAGGTTGTGTTCCCGGCCTGGCTGCGGGTGACGGTGCGGACGTCGTAGCGGCCGGGTTGGGTGGCTGTGTGGTGGTCCGGTCTTGGCCGGCGGTTTCGGTACTTACGCTGGGCAGGCGAGAGGCGGTGGGCCGTTGATGCTGTCACCGTCCGGAGGTTGGTCGGCGACCTGCTCGACGGGCACGGGGAGTAGGGCCGACCGGCTCCCGTGACTGTGGGTTGTGAGTCAACGTTTCACCAAGATCCAGATCCCATCCTGGACAGCCGGCCGCACACTGATAGGCGTGCTGATCGGGTTGGGCGTGCTCGGCGTAGCCATAGTGAGCGCGCTGGGGTGGTTCGTGGGCGAGGCGCTGGGCGGGCATGGCGAGGCCGGCCTGGCCGTGGTGTACGGCATCGGCGTGCTGCTGTGGGCGCTGCTCGACGAGCACACCGGCGAGGCGACCTTCACGGCGATCCTCGCATTCCTGATCGGCCTGCCGATCGTGTACGCCGTCGTGGTCGTGGTCAAGTTGGTCGTTCTGGTGTTCGCCCTCGCCGACCTGGGCGCCCGTGACGTCCTGCTGTCCAGCCTGCTGAGCGCGCTGGCTGGCACGGGCATCAGCGGCGGGCTCTCGCTGGTCGGCGCGTTCAGACGCGCGACGGAACCGTCGGCGAGCCGGCGCCCGGCCGACCTGGAGGAGTCGTTCCTGTCCGGGCTGGCGTTCCGGATGCCGCTGGCGCTGCTCATCGCCGGCCTCATGGATCTGCCGTACACCCCGGCGGCGCGGATCGTGACCGGTGCGGCGTGGGGGATCGCGGCGGCGGTGTGCGCGCTGGTGTACATGGGGGTCGTCGAGAAGGAACCGATCCGCAAGGCGTGGTTCATCATCGTCATCGTGCAGGTCGTCATCCTGGCGTGCGGCCTGTTCGCCGTCCTCCAGAGCCTCGGCGAGGCGAACGTGGTCGACGAGGCCGTGCAGCTCGCCGTACCTGCCAGCCTGGCCTGCGGCCTGACGTACCTGCTGGCCTTGCTCGGGGCCACCGCCGCCCGCCTGCTCCCGAAACGTGCGCCGGAGGCAGGCGAGCCGACATAGGAGAGCAACCTCGTGGATTCTGCGCGGTCGGGTCCTGCCTGATGCCCATGGGCCGCCACCCGCACCTCGTGATCATTCCGTGCTTCGAGTCGCCCTCTGCTCACCAGTTACCCGCACCCCGGCATCCCCATCGACCGAGGCCTCTACCATCATGTCCGTAACGGGTTCCCCTAACGGGCCGCGATCGAGCGGGCCACAGATTCGTCTGCGAGCGCCCCGTCGACCGCAGACAACAGCACCGTCGGCTCCTTCTGTACCCGGCCATATCTCCTAACACAGGAAGGGGAGGGATGGCTTCGCCTCAAACCAATCCGCTAGGGCATCGACAGTTTCACCACCGCCGTCAACGACTGGCCCGGCCGCTATCGGCACGAACGGGCCGCGTACCTCTTTCACACAGCGAGCGCTCGCGTACTTGGTAGCCCTGAGCCCGGCCGGGCCGCCACGGTGGCAGCTGAAGCGTTGACCGTGGCGACCACAACCGGCTCGGCGCGGGTCCGCCGGAACATTACCGCCCTAGCCCGGCAACTCGAACCATGCTTCGGCCAGCCGGAAGCGCGGCAACTCCTTGACCAGTTGGCCACGACCGGATGAACCACCGATCGCCCGACCCGGTCCGCTCGCCACAGCCGCCTGATGTCGCCTTTGCCGGCCGCGCCAACATCGGCATCACGGTTCGGATCCCTCAACGGCCCGTCGCCGGCCGACGACGTTCGCCTCGTCACCCGCGACGACCACGCCGGGCGGCAAGAGCCTCAACCAGGTCCTGGCCGCCCGCCAGGCGGACTAGCTCTCGTACCACCAGTCGACACACTCGCGGGCTACGTAACCATGCCAGGTCAAACCAAGTTGGACCGCGACCCACTGATTGCCGAGGAGGCACGAGTTGTATAGCCCGCCGGTCACCGTCGTGCACCCTGCGTTCAGGACTTCCCCGACATTCAACGTCCTGTAGATCCCAGCTGTGGTGTAGGGCTGAGTTCGGATGTTGACCGGCCCGATGCCAGGCGCCGGAGTCGCGCGGCATCCTGCGGCGCGATCCTGCGCCGCAGTGAGGACGATTCCGCCGTCCGCTGACACGACTGACGCGTGTACTGATGCGGGGAACATGGTGATGGTCGCGGTGAGGGCAATGATCACAGTCAGTGCAGCTCGAAAAATCTTGATAGGCAAGGCGGACCTCCTGCGGCTGGGACGTGATGGCTTCTGGCGTTAAATCGACGGTCGTCCGCGTGTCCAGGTGGTGCTTTTGCCCTCCTGGTCTGACCTGCGCTGCGGTCGCGACGACTAGGTCCTGGTTAGCCCGTGCACGATTGTTTGGCTCCTGGCTCCAGCCGCCAATCAATCAACTCCGAACAATGGGTTTCGGTCCACGAAACGGGCTCAGGCAGGAAGTTGCGGCGAGGTGGCGGACAGCCGTCCGCTTTCTCGGCCGTAGGAGTTTGGACAGGTCGACAAGATTACGGGCCGGATCGCCGTGCGCCGCATCCCCGACTGCCCGCCGTTCCATCTGCGGACGGGTAGCGGCATCGGTCGCGGCCTACCCGGTGTTCGCTCATGATCAGCGAACGTTAGCCGATTCGGCCAGGTCAGGCCCAAGACGCTGCCGTCGCCCATTCCCCCGATGCAGCGTGGAAGCTACGCGACGCCGCCTCGCCACCGGCCCGATCGCCGCCGCCCTGGCCTGCCCGATCCAGGGTCGAACGCCGCGTCCCGACCAACGGGAGTCGTCATGATCACCCTGCAACGCATCCACGTCGGTCGCACCCACGCCGGCAAAGCCGTCACGATCTTCGTTCGTCGAGGACATCCGCTTCCACGTCGTACACAACGGCGAAGACCTCGCCCCGCACTCCCGACGCGAGCACCGGCCCGTGACAAGGTTCAGAGGCTACGGAACGACACGGATCTGAACCTGATCATGTCCCTAGCCTAGCCGGGTACGTTTGTTGGCTGCGGTGTGAAGAGCAGCAATCGCTATGGCATTCCACATCCGTCGATGAGAAATCCCGGCATGTCTTGATCGGGTGTACTGACCTGCCGCCGAGCGGGCGGTGCGGGACACCGGCGCCGCGTCACTCTGCGTCCGCCATCGCTCAGCTTGTCGCATGCACGCTCGTGCCGAGAACAGCACCTGATCGATGGCATGTCGACGTCGGCGCAACGCGCGCCACGCGGGGGCGGGTCACGGCGGCGGGGATGCCGACCGTTGGCGTGTGACGTCGGCGAGTTCGGCGTGGATCAGGGCAACTGTGTCGCGGCTGGCGTATTCGGCGGCCAGGGTGCGTGCCCGCTGCTGGTATTCGGGCTCCCGCAGGATGGCATCTACAGCTGCGGCGAGGGCCGGCGCGGTCGGGGTTCCGGTGCGCAGGTTGATGCCGGTGCCGCTGGCCGCGACGCGGCCAGCGACTTCGGGCTTGTCCTCGGTGTCGCCGGCGACGATCAGGGGAATGCCGTGGGCGAGCAGGAGTTGGGTTCCGCCGTATCCGCCGTTGGTGATGGCCAGGTCGATGTGTGGAAGCAGGTCGGCGTAGGGCACGTAGGTGGCCGCTCGGGCGTTTGCCGGTAGCCCGCCGGGAATCTGCGCCGGGTCGCGTCCGCCGGTGGTGACCACGATGAAGACGTCCTTGTCGGCGAGAGCACGTAGGGCCGGACCGATCACGCGGGTCAGGTCGGAGGTATCCAAGGTGCCCTGGGTGACGTGAACGACCGGGCGACCAGACCGGCGGGCCGCGAGCAGTTCGTGCCACCACGGCGGAGGCGTCCGGTTGCGGATCGCGTCGTGCGCCGGCGGAGGGCCGACGAACCGTATCTGGGAGGGCAGGTCGCTCCGCGGGTATTCGAAGCCGGGCACGCTGAGTTGTAGGAACCGGTCGGCCAGCCGCGGCCAGTCGAGGAAGAATACCGGCAAGTCGGGCAGATCCATGTCGCGCAGTGTCCGATCGAGACGCCGCTGGTTCGGGCCGAACACCACCCGGCGGACGAGGAGGTTCAGTAGCCAGTTGCGACTCCGGCCGGCGGCGCTCGACGACGGGGGCAGGCCGAGGCCGAACGGTGCGGTGTCCCGGCTGAGCAGCGGCAGCACGGTTATCCCGACGCTGACCACGGGCGGACGTGGTCGCGGATCCACCAGCAGCGGCAGTACGCCGAAAAAGCCGGTCTCGGCGAGTATGGCGTCGACCGGCTCGGCGTCGAGCATCGCCCGCATTGCCTCGGCCTGTGCCCGCACCGGCTCGACGAAGGTGTGCTGTACATCAAAGGTCAGCTTGCGCAGGCCGGAGCGCTGCGTCCGGCCCGGGAACGCGGCGTCGAGGTCGCGGGCGTCGTAGTCGACGGCCGCCGGCAGCGCGACGTGCACCCCGCCCGCCGCCTCGACCGCGTCGCGGAAATGCGCTCCGGTCAGGAACCGCACCCGGTGGCCGGCCTGGACAAGTGCGGCGGCGATGTTTGTCATCGGGGCGACGTGCCCGTGCACCGGCGTGCTGGCGAGCAGATACCGGGCCATGGCCGATCCTTCCATCGCGAAATTTCGATACAGTGTCACTGTAATTCGGTACATCGACACTGTGCCGTAAACTGTCCCGATGGCGACACGCGGGTACCACTCTCCGACTCGCCAGGCGCAGTCCAGCGCCACTCGGCGCCGGGTGGTGGTCGCGGCACAGGAGTGCTTCCAGGAGCGCGGATACGTCGGCACAACGATGCGCGCGATCGCACAGCGGGCGCAGGTCTCGGTCGAGACCGTGCACCAGACCGCCGCAAAGCGGGACCTGCTGTTGGCGGCGTTCACCCTCACCGTCAGCGGCGAGGACGGACCGGGCCGACTGCTCGACCGTCCCGAGCCGAAGGCCATATTCGACGATCCGGATCCGGTACGCCGGCTGCGGGGCATGGCCGGCTACGTAACGGGAATCAACACGCGGGTGATACCGCTGTGGCGGGCGTTCGAGCAGGCGGCCGCCGCCGACCCGCAGGTCGCCACCGAGTACGCGGACCTGATCACGCGAATGCGCAGCGAGTTGCGTGACGCCCTGACGGTGCTCGCCGAGCGGGGCGACCTGCGCGAGGACCGGCCGATCGCAGAGCTAGCCGACCTGCTCTGGCTGCTGGTGCTACCCGACCAGTACTTCCGGCTCTGCGAGCAGGCCGGATGGAGTGTCGAGCGTTACGTGGCCTGGCTCGCCGAGAGCATGCTCGACCTACTGCTCCCAAGCCGCCACGGCTCGGCATCCTGACTGACTCCCGGCATCCGGACCCCTTGTACAGCACCTACGCGACGTCACCGCCAGACGGCTGATGTTCGGGTTCCGAACGGTCGTGACTCGACCAGCCAGGAATGGTCAACCCGTGCGGCATGCGAGACCGGCCTGCACGTGCACGATTCTTTCAAGGCCGTCAGCGCTGAGATCGGGTGCGCTGTCATGCCGCCGAGCGGGCGCGCCGGACCCCGGGCCCCCGTCACTCTCCGTACGCCATCGTTCAGCTTGTCAGGCGCACGCTCGTGCCGATGTGCGGACGTCAGCCGGCCTTCGGGTGGCAGGGGCACAGTCGCCTCAGATTCCAGCGAAGATCAGCTCTCGTCTTTCGCCTGCGATTGTCTGCCGGTGGCATGGACGTTGCAGACACTGAGGAATTCCGCGCAACGGGTTGACTACTGACCGTTGTCATGTGGGTGTGGGTAAGGAATGGGCCGGTCGCAGGCTTGATCCGGCCTCCTGGCTGGCCCTCGTACAGTGGACGGGGGCTGGGTTTTGATGATGACTCCTGTGGTGCGGGTCTGGCTACGGTGTTGGCTTCCGGGGTGTCGGGTTGGGGCCAGCCGGTGCAGGCGCAGGCGTGCCCGCGCTGGTGACGACAGGTAGGAGGCCGCGGTGGAGATGGTCGAGCAGCTTATTTCCCGGACGGATGCCGCCTACCAGCGGTGGTTGGCGTCGGTCACCGACGACGTCGTCGCCGATGGGGTGGTCATGTACTGCCTGGAATCCCTGCTGGAGCGCAACACGACCTACGGGATCGGTAAGTGGCTCACCGGCTACCTCATGATTGGCCAAGAAGGCGATCGGGGATTCTTGCTCAGGTGCGACGGTGGCGGGGGCCCGGTGTTTTGGGCCGACCTGGGCAGTCTCGGCGAAGTCGACCTCGCTGTTGTTGCCCCCGTGTTCGAGGTGTGGCTGCGTTCCGGTTTCGCCCTGCCCCCCGACCCGCAGCCGGACCTGCCGCCAACCGCCGACGTCTATGTAGACAAGGTTCCGGTCGATGCAGTTCAGCTGCTGGCGCGGGCAAGGAAGCTGCTGGGTGTGGCTTGGCCGTTCGGGGATCTTAAGGGCCTGCTCGCCGTCCAACCGTTCCTGGCTGCGAGGTCAGCTCGTCTGTGCGCGCTGCGTCGCGACCTGGGATACGCCCCCGAGTTGCGGCCGTACCTGTTCTACGCCACCGACCAGGGCCTGGAAGCGGTATGGCCGACCGACAGCCCAGAAAGCCGGTGACTTGGCACAAGTTCAGGTATCGATCCAAGGTCGTATTTGATGACGGCGGATCGTATGGCGAGCCGTTGTGCGCACGGGTGGCTACTGACTGCTTGTGGTGTTTGCCCGACCACCAAAGATCCACCCCGGGAGCCGGCCCAGACGTGGACACGCGGTCGATCTCGATCAGAGTGCCGTCGATGATGACGTGGCTATAGCCGGCCGCCCTGGCCGCCAGCAGCGCGCCGTGAAGACTCGGGGCCACCCGTGGGGACGCACAGGTCCGGTCCGGTGCGGAGATGGCAGGACTGTGATGAGACACGCCGGCCGCTACCTGGCGGTCAAGCTCCTGATCAGGCCAAACGTCTCCCGCCGGGCCGGCGCTGGCAGCAGCGGGCGGACAAGTCCGGTCAAAGGCGCGAAGGCCAGTCAGACGAAGAGTCACACCCACCACTGCCAGCCGTCAGCTCACACTGATGAATCGACCCCGCCATGCTCACAGTCAGCCGAGGCGGTGGGCCCGGCCGAGGAGGTATCGTCGTTCGACCTGGTTCTCCGTCAGGGCGGCTGCTTCGCGGTACCGTGCCGCCGCGCTGGTCGGGTCGCCGGTCATCTCGAGCAGGAGGGCGCGCACGGCGCGTTCCCGTCGTCGGGTCAGGGGTTCCTGATCGAGCTGGTAGTGCCGGTTGAGGTCGTCGAGCAGCGCCAGTCCTCGGGTCGGCCCGTAGGCGCGGGCGACCGCGACCACCCGGCTCAGCCGTACCGGCGCGGTCGGGTTGAGCCTTTCGAGCCACAGGTACAGTGCCGCGATCTGTGGCCAGTCCGTCTGTTCCGGCGACGTGGTCGCGGCGTGCACGGCCGCGATCGCCGCCTGCAGCTGGTACGTGCCGATCTCGCGTCGGCGCCAGACGCTGTCGATCAGCTCGGTGCCTTCGCGGATCAGTGCGGGATTCCACTGTGTCCGGTCCTGCTCGTCGAGCGGCACCAGCTCGTCGCCGTCGGTACGGGCAGTGCGCCGCGACTCGGTGAGCAGCATCAGCGCGAGCAGGCCGGTCACCTCGGGGTCGTCCGGCACGGAGTCGCGGAGCATGCGGGTCAGCCGGATGGCTTCGCGGGTTAGGTCGATGCGGGCGAGCTCGTCGCCGGTGGAGGCCGTGTAGCCCTCGTTGAAAGTCAGGTACAGCACCTGCATCACGGCGTTCATCCGACTGTCCCGGTCGGTGTCGGTGGGCGGGGTGAAGCGGGCGCCGGCGCGGGCCAGTTGCTGCTTGGCGCGGCTGACCCGCGCACCCATGGTGCTCTCGGTCGTCCCGTGGGCGTGTGCGATCTCCGCGGTCGTCAGGCCGCCGACCGCGCGCAGAGTGAGCGCCACCTGGGAGGTGGGGCTCAGCGCAGGGTGGCAGCACAGCAGCAGGAGCGTGAGACTGTCGTCGGTCTCCAGCGGAGGGTGCGCCTGGCGGGCCGGATCCTGCATCGCCAGCTCGGTCATTCCCGCTTGCTGCTCGCGCCGGCGTCGGGCCTGGTCGGTGCGGAGCAGATCGAGGTAAGCCAGGCTCGCCCGGACTCAGCACCTTGGCGACCGGCAGGACGGCGCGCAGCCGGTCAGGGTCGGTCAGTACCTCGACGGGCAAAGCGTGCAGCACCTTGCGTACGATCCCGGCGCAGCGATCTGCCGGCTCGGTGACGATGGCGGCGTCGCCCAACGCGACGATCGCGACCCAGCCCGGTGGACAGAGCAGCGATCTGGTCGAGGTGGCTACGTCAACTCCGCCGTCAGCGGGGAAGGCCATCGGAACGCCACCGAGTTCGCAGGTGCCAGGGTCGGCGCCGCGTCGGGTTCACGTTGTGCCGCGTAGCGGTCGAGCAGGATCGGCACTCCCGTGTGGACCCACCACGGAAGGTGGACCGCGCCGGCAGACATGCCGTGGCCTGGGTCGAACTCAGGGACATGTATCGCTGCGCTCTTGTCATGCCACGGGGTGGACTCACGGCTGACGAGGGGTTCACCAACGACCTGCTCGATGGTGTCCGTGAGGAGCGTCCGCAGGGTGAACCAGTGGTCTGGCAACGGTGTGTGGGCGAATCGCGCGCGAAGCTCTCGCCACAGGTAGGAATCGCCGCGCAGCCCGAACTGAGTCGGCTCACGCTCGAACAAGGAGCCGACCGTGCCCGTGCCTACAGGCGGCGGACATCGAAGCCACAGCGCCGCACGGATCTGCTTGTGCACGGCTTCCTCGACCGCGACGAGCCGCACCTCGTCGACCCGGGTGCTGGCAGCCGCGAGGGTCTCGATCGCCGTCGCGATGGCATCAGCACGTGGCCAGCCGAAGACGCCCGTGCTGATAAGCGGGAATGCGACGGTACGCGCGCCGATCTCATCGGCGACCTTCAGCACGCGCCGATAACACGACACCAGCAGGGAGCGGTCGCGCTGCCCCGCGTGGTAGTTCGGGCCGACCGTGTGGATGATCCACCGGGCGGGCAGGTCGCCCGCCGTCGTCCATCCAGCGTCGCCAGTAGCGAGGCCGTTCGGAAACCGGGCGATGCAGTCACGCAGGACTGCTGGGCCTCCGCTGCGATGGACCGCGCCATCCACACCGCCGCCTCCGCGCATAGCCTCGTTGGCCGCGTTGACGACGGCGTCAACGACCTCCGTCGTGATGTCACCGAGAACGGCGGTAACGACTGGCACGCCATCATTCTGCCCGCAACACCAACCACCCCCGCACGGCGCTCCCGCTGCTCGCCTCCGGCGAGTCGGTGCACTCTTCCGCCGCAATCCGCGTCACGGTGTGTAACGGAGAGATCGCGGCACTCAACGCACGGATTCGCCGAGTTGAGTGCGCCGACAAGGGAGCGCGTCTGTCGGTTCCGCTAACGCCATCAGCGCCAGGCGCGGATCGAGCTCACGCCGCAGCCGGCCGGCCATTGTTGGCTGGCAGCGCACGGTTCGGCGGAGGCGACGGCGTCGTGCCCTTCGCAGGCGGTGTTGGCGTTTCGCTGCACTCTGGCCGTGGCCGCGGAGCGGACGGCCAAGGCGTTGGCCGTCACGACGATGGCGATTCCGGCCATTCGTGCAGCTTGAGGAACTGGCCAAGGACCATGATGCCGGCAAGCGCGGCGAGCACCAGGTGGATGCTCACGAGCACGCCGAAGAAGAGCGCGGGAACGCGGCGCAGCCCGATCAGGTCGGCGGCATGGGGCACGACCGAGCTGAGGACGCCGACGCCGATGACGTAGAGGATTGCGGTGCCGTCCAGTCGTCGCTGGGCGATCAACGTCGCCGCCAGCGTTGGCGCGACCGGCAGACTCGCGTAGCGCCGACGTTGCCGCCGCCCGTGCCCGCAGGCCCGCTAGCCTGACCTCAGGAACCGGGTCACCTCGGCGAGGAACTGGTCGCGCCCGTGGTCGCCGCGGTCGAGGTGCGCGTAGTGGGTCGCCCCGGCCAACTGCACACTGCGCACGCTGCGGGCGTGCACGAGATGCTCCACCAGCGTGGCCGGGTCCTCTGGTCGGCTCCAGAAGTCGTACTCGCTGCGCAGCACGAGCGTGTGTGCGGTCACCAGGCTCGCGTCCCACAGTTGACGGCCGGTGGCCAGGTAGAAGCTGTCCTCCAAAGCGCCGGACGGGGCGCGGAAGCTCGCCGGTTCGCGGCTGCTGCTGGTCCGGTCGGAATCCAGCGCCGCCTGCTGATAGGCCGCCGCCACCACCGGGTCGCGCCAGACGCTCTTGTCCGGCGTCGGGATGCTGCCGTCCCACGACGGCAACAGGCTCGCCGCGGTGCTGGTGCGGTAGGCGCCAAAGTTGGCCGCGTTGAAGCGGCCGGGCCGGTTCGGGTCCTCGTAGCCACTACCTCGTCCCATGGTCGGATGGGTGTCACTCGCCCCGTAGAGGGAGTTATAGAGCACCAGATGGCTGACCCGCGCCGGGTTGGCAGCGGCGTACTGGCCAAGCCAGTGGCCGCCGGTGGCCCAGCCCAGCAGCGCGACCCGGCCTGACGGGTTGCCTGCCCGGTTCCGCGCGCTGATCATGTCGACGACGGCGGCCACGTCGCGCACCACCTCGTCGGAACGGACCGTCGGCGGGTTGGCCTGCGGCGGTTCGGACAGCTCCGCCGGGCGGGTCGAGCCGCCGTAACCTCGCGCGTCCATCACGTAAACGCGGTGCCCGGCAGCGGCGAGGTCCGCGGCGAGCGAGCCGCCGGGTACCGGCAGGTCGAAGCTTGCCGGCCCGGGCACCCGGGCCCCGTGCAGCAGCAGGACCGGCGGGCGAGTGGGAGACGGACGCGGGTTCCGCAGCCGGACCTCCCGCACGGCGATACGGACGCCCGGGTCGCTGGTCACCTGCAGTTGACTGCGGACCGGGTCGGCGCCGGGGGGATCGGCGAGGGTGTTCGCCGAGGCGGCGGTACCGCCGAGGACCAGGGCCGCGATGGCGGCCCCTACCACTGTTGGACGGCCGGTGGGCATGGCGGACACTCCTTCCTGAACGGATCCCGCCGTGCGACCGCGCGGGAACTCATGCTGCCACCATGCCGGCTTGGTATGCCTTACCGGACGTCGCAGATCTCAAACCGCACCAATTGATATCTTCCGTGTATCGCCCGGCCCGGCACAGGCGACTCGGGAGAGGGAGCAAGGATGGAACTGCGGCATCTGCGGTACTTCCTCGCCGTCGCCGGCCACCTGCACTTCGGCCGCGCCGCCGCCGAACTGGGAATCCAGCAGCCGCCGCTGAGCCAGCAGATCCGGGCGCTGGAGTCGGAGATCGGCGTCGACCTGTTCGACCGCGGTTCCCGCCGGGTCCGCCTCACCCCGGCCGGGATCGCGTTCCGGCCGGACGCCGAACGCGCGCTCGCCCACGCCGCCGCCGCAGTCCGTGCCGCCCAGCGCGCCGGGCGCGGAGAAACCGGCACCCTCGCGGTCGGCTTTGTCGGCTCGGCCACCTTCACCCTGCTGCCCCGGCTGCTGCGGGCGGTCCGCGACCGCCATCCCGACGTCACCCTCAACCTGCGCGAGCTCACCACCACCCAGCAGGTCGACGGGCTGCGCGACGGCACCCTCGACGTCGGCCTGCTCCGCCCGCCGCTGCCCGCCGCCGACACCGGCTTCCTGCATGTCGAGGCGGTCGGCAATGAACGGCTCGTCGTCGCCCTGCCCGCCGACCACCCCCGCGCCGGTGACCGGGTCGTTGACGCGCGTCAGCTGGCCGACGAGCCGTTCGTCCTCTCGCCCCGCCACCTCGGCCCCGGCCTGCGCGACCAGATCGTCGACTACTGCCGCCGGGCCGGGTTCACTCCGACCGTCGCGCAGGAGGCCATTCAGATGCAGACCATCATCGGCCTGGTCGCAGGCGGACTCGGCGTATCCCTGGTGCCCGCGTCGGTGTCCCAGCTACGGCGCAACGACGTCGCGTTCCGGCCAGCCCGCCCGGCCACCCACGTCATCGAACTGGCGGTCGCGTACCGCCGCATCGAATCCAACCCGGCCACCGCCAACCTCGTCGCGCTCGCCCGCGACCTGGCCCGGTCGGCGCCGGTACGGCCCCGGCGGCCGGCCTCGCATTGAGGACGAACGCCATGCGGCCTTGCGCCATGGACACGCGCATGCACGCTCAGGTGACGAGGAGGCCCCATCGTCTCCGCCATAACCCTGTCCACCGCGAGGCAGCAAGCGCACTGTCATGCCGCCGACCGTGCGTGGCGCTACCAACCAGCGCCGTCACGCTCCGTGGCCGGGCCTCGGCGTCGGATGACGTCCGGTCGTGTCGATGAGCGGATGTTGGACGTCGACGATTATGTCGATGAGGGTACTGTCGGGGCGGCGCATTCGCTCCGTTCTATCCGGAGCGGGTTACAGGCGGGTTGCCGCATGATCGGGACCTGAGCGCGTGAAGCGGTCACCGATCCGACACGGTTCGCCGTTCTGTACCTGTCGCGCGCGGGCCTAGAATGCCGGCGATTGAGGACGGCGGGTAGGTGCCGGTTTGATGCCTGTGTGCGGACTCGTTGGGAGATGCGGCGATGGTGGAGAACATCACGCGACTGGTGCTACGGGTCGAGGATGAGCGCGGTGACCAGGAAGGACTGGCCGAGCTTACCGCCGCGCTGCGCCAGGAATTGTTGGATCTTGATGTCGATTCGGTGGAGCAGTTGTCGGCTGGGGAGGCGCCGCCGGGCAGCAGGGGGTTCGACGTCGCGGCGCTGGGGACGCTGGTGGTTACCCTCGCCGGGTCCGACGTGCTTGTCGCGCTTGTCAGTGCGGTAGCGATGTGGTTGACGAGTCGCCGGAACCAGGTCGTCAAGGTCGACGTAGACGGTGACGTTCTCGAGCTCAGCGGGCTGCCGTCCCAAGAACGCCAGCGGCTGACCGAGCAGTGGCTTCGGCGCCGGGCTCCGGACGGGAGCGTGTTGACCGGTACCCGAAGCGCGTTGATCATCGCCAGTCGCGAGTATCAGGATCCGGGGCTAAGTCAGCTACGGTCCCCCGCTCACGACGCCGAGGCGCTCGCCCGGGTGCTGGGCAACCCGAGGATCGGCGGCTTCGACGTGACGACGTTGCTGGACGCACCGTCGTACGAGATAGGCGAGACGGTGGAGGATTTCTTCGCCGACCGCAGCCCGGATGACTTGCTACTCATGCACTTCTCCTGCCACGGCGTCAAGGACGAGAGCGGCGAGCTGTACTTCGCCAGTTTGAACACCAAGCTGCGCCGGCTCGGCGCGACCGCCGTGGCCGCGGAGTTCGTCAACCGGCGCATGAACCGGAGTCGGTCGCGGCGCGTCGTGCTGCTGCTGGACTGCTGCTACGCGGGGGCATTCGAGCGAGGGATGACTGCCAGAGCCGGTACGACGGTAAACATCGAAGAGCAGTTCGGCGGCCGAGGCCGAGCGGTGATCACGGCGTCGAGCTCGATGGAGTACGCCTTCGAAGGCGACCGGCTCGCCGACGCGTACGAGCTCGCCCCGTCGGTGTTCACCAGTGCCCTGGTGGAAGGGCTGGATACCGGCGAGGCCGATCGTGACCAGGACGGCCAGGTCTCGCTCGACGAGCTCTACGACTACGTCTACGACAAGGTCCGCGTGGTCACTCCCAACCAGACGCCCGGAAAGTGGACCTTCGGGGTGCAGGGCGACATCTACGTCGCCCGCCGTGCCCGGCCAGTCACCAGACCGGTGCCACTGCCGAGCGAACTCCAGCAGGCCATCGACCACCCCATCGCCGGTATCCGCGCCGGCACGGTACCTGAGCTGGCCCGCCTGATGCGTAGCCAGCATGCCGGCCTGGCCCTGGCCGCGCGGCTGGCCATGGAACACCTCGCCGAAGACGACAGCCGCGCCGTCATCGCCGCGGCGACCGAGGCCCTCGCCGCCGGACCGAAGCAGCAGCCGGGCCTGCCGGAGCCGCAGGTCCGCACACCGGAACGAGAGGCCGCCACGCCGACGGCCGAGACGCTGCGTAGCCAACCGGCCGTTCACCAGGCGCATGTGCCGCCGCAGCCGACTTCAGCGGAGTCAATCCGACACCCGTCGACGGCCAAGACGCCGCGTCAGCACCCGGAACGCACCACACCGACGCGGTCTCGTACGCGTTGGTGGCCGGCGACGATCCGAGGACGGGTGATCGTGGCCGCACTGGCGGCCGCCGCCCTGCTCGTGGGTGGCGTGGTCACGTGGAGGGTGCTCGATCAGGCCGCCCACTCGACGACGATCCCGGCGTCGTTCGACGGCCAGTGGCAGGGCACGGCCACCACGATCCAAAACTCTGGAGCGGTGCTCACGGCCACGCTCGGCAAGGACCTGCATCTGGGTCAATTGGCGAGCGGCGCATCATCGTGCTACAGCGGCGTGCTCACTGTCAGCGACGCCACCGACTCCCGACTGACGATGCGCTTCGCCCCCGGAAACCAGGAGTGCAACCCGTGGACCGTGGTCTTCACACACCTGTCCGGAGGCGACCTGAAGATGGCAGTCGATCCAGACAGCAGCGTGAACTACGAGCAAGAGTTCGAGGTCCGGATGACCCGGCAGGGTTGAGGCCGGATCAGGCGGACGAGACGACCTTCTGCACGCCGACCACCACACACGTAACGGTGCACTGACAGTACTGATCGCGTCGTCCGCTCACGCCGTCCGTGCGCGCCGGTCAGCGGCGCCCCGTTACTCCGTACGCCGTCGCTCAGTTCGTCAGACGCACACTCGTGCCGATGTGCGGATGCCTATGAGGGTGTGTTCTCGGGTGCGGGCACCGTTGGGAGTAGCAGGATACGGCCGGTGTGAGAGCGGGTCTCGATGAGTTCGTGGGCGGTTGCGGCCTCAGTGAGTGGGAGGCTGGCATGCACGGTGGTGCGTAGTTGGCCTGCCGCGAACAGGTCGGCGATCTCGTCCATCTCGTGACGCGCCTGGTCCGGGTTCGCATGGCGCCAGGCGGTGAGGTTGAAACCGCTAACGGATCGCAGCGCGAAGAGTTTGACGACGGGGATTTGTTCCAGTTCTCCGGTCGCGGCGCCGTAGACCACGGCGCGGCCGAAGGGCGCGAGCAGGTCAAGGCTGGATTGCAGGACCGGTCCACCGACCGCGTCGAGGACGACGTCGACACCATCCGGGGCGGCTGCGCGGACCTGGTCGGGCCAGTCAGGCTGTGCGTAGTCGATGGCGACGTCGGCACCGACGGTCCGGACGAAGTCGAGCTTGCGTGATGATCGGGCAGTGCCGATGACGGTGCCGGCGCCGATGAACTTGGCGAGTTGAACGGCGAGGTGCCCGATGCCGCCGGCGGCGGCATGGATCAGGACGGTATCGCCGGAGTTCAGCGGCGCGGCGCGAAGGATCCGCAGGGCGACGGGGGCGCTCATGGCAAGCATGCTGGCGTCACCGGAATCGAGGCGGTCAGGGACGGCGGCGAGCCATAGTGCTTCGGCGACGACGAAGTCTGCGTACGCGTCCTCGGCGAGCGCGGCAACCCGCCGGCCCACCAGCTGCGGATCGACGCCGGGGCCCACTCGGGTGACCGTGCCGACGACGTCACCGGTCGGGCGGCCAGGCAGAGGGCGCTGGAAGATGCTGCCGCTGCCGGGCCCGCGGCGGAACCGGGTGTCGACGAAGTTGACGCCGATCGCCTCGGCTCGCAGCAGTACCTGTCCCGCCTGCGGGACCGGCTGGTCGACCTCTTCGACGGTCAGTACCTCTGGCCCGCCGTACTCGTAGTACCGGACGCGTCGCATGGCCACCCCTCGCGTAAAATGGACCGACAGTCAACTTCGATTCAGAATGCTACTGGACCGCCGGTCCAGTTGTCGAGGAGCGTCATGACCGAGCCTGAACGCCTCCGCGCCGACGCGGTTCGCAACCGCACGGCCATCCTGCGCGCCACCGAAGAACTACTGACCCGGCATCACCCGCAGCAGATCTCGATGGAACAGGTGGCCGCGGCAGCCGGCGTTGGCAAGGGCACCGTGTTCCACCGCTTCGGCAGTCGGTACGGGCTCATGCGCGCACTCATGCAGGAACGCGCGCAAGACCTGGAGACCGCGATCACCACCGGCCCGCCGCCGCTGGGCCAGGGCGCCCCGCCGCGCGCACGACTCCTGGCCTTCCTCACTGCTGTGGTTGAGTTGGTCGCCCGCAACAAGGGCCTGCTCGCCGCCCTCGGCCCTGCGGCGCCCATCACCGCCGCGTCAGAACAGGAACGGCGCGAGGCGCATCCGGTCTACCGGTCCTGGCACGGCCACATCAGCGCATTGGTCCACCAGCAACGGCCGGACCTCGACGCCGACATGCTCGCCCACGTCCTCCTCGCCACTCTGCACAGCGAACCGGTCCTGAACGCACTAGAGCGTGGCGACGGGAACCGCCTCGCCCGGACCTTGCGCGACCTGGTGACCGGCCTGATGCCTGAGTAACCCCCTCGCCATCCGCTCATGCCGCCGAGCGTGCGCGCCCCCACCAGCCGTAGCCGTCACGCTCCGCGGGCGGCCTCCAGGGCCGGCCGACGTCCGCAACTGCCGAGAACCGGGCATCCGATCATGTTCGGCAAGCTGGGACATGCACGCGCTACTGCACGTTCCACAGGCCGGGGTCGTCGTAGCGGGTTTTCAGCGCCCTTGCGCAAGACTGTCCGCAGCTGGGCGAGGCCTGCGGCGTCGGCCGGAAGGCGCAGGTGCTCCAGCAGAGTGAGCGCCACGCCATTGCAGCTGTGAGCTGAATCACGGTTGAGGTTGACCTTGGGTCAGGGCGGAAGCTCGGCGCAGCGGCGCGACGCCGACTCGGACATAACAACTTCGAAGGGTAAACCACCATGACGATCACCCTTTCCGATCAACACAAGAGCACCCGCCCGGAGCTGCAGAAGGCGATCGAGGAGATCGTCGATTCCGGTTTCGTCGGGGTGTCGCTGCGGGTGCACGATGAGCGGGGCGAGTGGGTCGGCAGCGCCGGGGTGGCCGAGCTGGGCGGAACCGCGAAGCCGCCGGTCAACGGGCATGCCCGGATCGGCAGCAACACCAAGACCTTCACCGCGACCCTGGTGCTGCAGCTGGTGGCTGAGGGCAAGATCGAGCTGGACACCCCGGCGGCCGACTACCTGCCCGAGTTCGGGCTGGACCGGCGGATCACGGCGCGGATGCTGTTGCAGCACACCAGCGGGCTGTTCAACTTCACCGGCGAGGTATACGACGACGGGACGATCGTGCACGGGATCCCCGTGCCCTACGGCACCACGGGCAAGGAGTGGGTGGACAAGCGGTTCCACACCTACCGGGCCGAGGAGCTGGTACGTCTGGCGCTGTCCAAGCCGGCCCGGTTCGAGCCGGGGACGGGCTGGAGCTATTCCAACACCAACTACGTGCTGGCCCGGCTGCTGATCGAGAAGGTCACCGGCCGCTCGCTGGCCGAGGAGATGCAGCGGCGGATCCTGGGCCCGCTCGGGCTGTCGGGCACGGTGGTGCCGGACGCCTCGCCGGAGATCCCTGAGCCGCACGCCCACATCTACTACCGCTACGAGGAAGCCGGCCAGCAGAAGACGATCGACGTCACCCGCTACAACCCCTCCTGGGTCTCCACCGGCGGTGACATGATCTCGACCAGCCAGGACCTCCACACTTTCATCTCCGCGCTGATAGGCGGCAAGCTCCTGTCGGCCCCACTGCTGGCCGAGATGTGCACCCCGCACGCCACGGGCATCCCGAACATGGACTACGGGCTGGGAGTGTTCGTACAGAAAACGGACTGCGGCGGCACCGTCATCACCCACAACGGCGGCAACGTCGGCTCCGCGACGTGGATGTACAGCACGCCCGACGGCAGCAAGACCCTGACCGCCGTACTGAACTGGGTGGGCGACGCCGACATGTCCATAGCGACAGCCTTCCAGAACGCCCAGCAAAGGCTCGTCAACGAGGTGTTCTGCGGCGACCAGGCCGATCCGGCTCAGCCGGCGGACTGAACACCTGTGACCCGTACGCCTTGAGAGGTGACCCCTTCCGGTCGTGCATCAGGTAGAACGCGAACCGGGGCACGCCGAGCTCAACGAGTTCGGCGTGCCCCGTCCACATGCTCGGCCGTGGTGTGGGTAGTCGCCGAGCTCGAGCACAAGGCAGGATTTTGCCGATGAACGGAGTCACGATCGGGCAGGCGGCGGCATTCGTCGGCGTCACGGTGAAGACGGTGCGGCACTACCACAAGCTCGGCCTGGTGAAGGAGCCGGAACGCGACAGCTCCGGCTACCGCAGGTACGGATCGGCCGAGCTGTTGCGGCTGGTGCAGGTCCGGACGCTGGCCGCCGCCGGGGTGCCGCTGGCCGAAGTCGGGCCCCTGCTCGACGCCGACGCCGCGCTGTTCGCCGCCGCGCTCACCGACGTCGAGCGGCAGCTCGCCGAACGGATCGAGGAGCTGATCGCGCGCCGTGACATGCTGCGCCGGCTCGCCGACGGAGACCGGGCCCTGCTGCCCGACCGCGCCGTGGCGCTGCTGGAGCGGCTGTCCGGCCTCGGCCTCCCCGCGGACGAGGTGGCGGCCACCAGGGAGGGCTGGGTGCTGGCCAGGGCCCTGGTCCCCGAGGGCTTCGACGACTTCCTCACCCATGTCGAGCACGCTCTCGACGACCCCCGCTTCGTCGCGTTGATCAAGCGCGCCACCGAAGCCACGGCATGGGAGCCGGACGACCCGCGCCTGGCCGAACTCGCCACTGCCATTGCCGACCACTTCCTCGCCAACCCCGCACACCTGAAGATCGTGACCGGCCTGCAAGCCCGCACCGACGCCGCGGCCCGATACCACCTGATCGCCCACTACGGCGAAGAGCAGGGATCGGCCACGGCCCGGGGGGTCGCGCTCGTCGAGGCCAAGCTCCGCGCCGCGGGCATCCATATCCCCAGACCAGACACCCACTGACCGGCCGGGATCTGCCAGCAGACACCGCTGGAGCGGCTCGTCCCACGCTGGATGCATCGCCTCAGCCATCCACGCGTGCTTCGAAGGAGCGGCCAAAAGGACAGGATCGCGCAACCAGGCCGGGCACGACGGGCGATTCGCCGTCCAGCTCACCCGACGAACGCCCGCACCCGCTCCTGACCGGCGCCAGACATGGTAGAACACAGCCGGCCCTGGCTGGCATGCCTGCCACGACATCGGGTCACATCACGTCTGTGAGATCGCGGCCCGCGCGGCCGCAGACGGTGATCCAGTGCGCACATCTGCCGATGTGAGTGCGTTCGCTGCTGTTCCCCTACGAGTGTTACTGGAGCAGGTTGAGCT
>NZ_JBHSPR010000057.1:0-3419 GCF_042658085.1 Plantactinospora solaniradicis
CGAACGGGCACAGGAAACCCAAGCCCGACTGGGAATCGGCGAACGCGTCTAGAGGTCAGGCTGCCGCATCTGGCTGGCGTCGATGACGGGCCCGATGAGCGGGTGCGGTAGCCCGCATTCCGCCCCCGCTCCGGCCAGTCTTCCGGCCGGAGCCGGCAGCCGGCTACGCGGGGCCCTCCCCCCGCCCCAGCCGGGATGCGGGGGAGTACCCGGGGGCGGGTAGCAGGTTCGAATCCCCGGGTATCGGTGAGGAGATGGTGGTGGGCTGCCCGTCGGGCGGTGGCCGGGCTGAGTCTGGTCCGGGCCGGCGGCCGGCCCGGCCGGCTCGGATACGTCCAGTGCCGCTTTACCAGACGGCGGTGCCGGGCCCGCAGCGTGGTCGGGGTGACGATCCGGTGCGCACACAGTGCGCGGGGCAGCAACAGCGTCAGCGCGGACAGCACTGCCCGATCCGGCCAGGACGGCCTCGCCCCACCGACCTGGCGCCGTCAACACGGCGACTTCATGCCGTAGCACCAGCAACTCCCGCCGGGTTGACGGCGTCGCTCCACACGAGGGAGCGCGAGCCAGCCGAACATCCGAACCATGATCAGATACGGCAAAGGACCATCACGAACCGATCGTGCCGCAGCCAGGCGAAACCCCAGCTCATAGCCCATGCGTCTAATTTCGGCAGTGACACGACCTCCGCGCAATCAAGGGTCCTGCGATCGGGCCCGGCGGCGGCGTGCCGCCGCCGAGCGTTCAGCCAGTTGCAGCATGTACGCGGTGCGTGCGTGTTTGGCCATGGCGGCGCGGACTTCGTCGGGCAGCGCACCGTCGGGGTCGACCTGGCGCTCAAAGCGCTCGAGGAATGCTTTGGTGCCGGAGGAGGTGCGAGCCGTACGGTCGCTGGTGTTGGCCCAGGAGGCATGTGCGGCGATGCGGGCGCGGCGGCGGCGCTGCTGCGGGGTCATGCCCGTCTCTGCTCCACGCCCGCCTGTCTGTGGCTTCTTCTCGCGGTCAGACACGTTCGCCGATCCCCATCCGGGCTTGCACCTGCTGGGCACGCTCGGCGGCAGCGCTGGCGCCGTAGTGACGCGGCATGTCATCGGACGTCCAGCCGAGCACCAGCATCAAATCGCCGGTGTCGCCCCCGGCCAGCTTCCATTCGTGTGCATAGGTGTGCCGCCAGCGATGGGCGTGCACGCCAGCGACCCCGGCGCGCAGACCCCGCCGTTTGAGCATGAGCTTGATGCCGTTGGCAGTCAGCGGCTGCGCGCCACGTACCGCCAGCCACAGGTCGGGCAGCCCGAAGCCCTTGTGGCCGCCGCGGGCGCGCAGGTAGCGGCTGACCGCCCGAGCGGTCTTTGCCCCGAGCCGAACCCGTCGGTCCTTGGCACCCTTGCCGTGGTAGCGCACCGTATCCAGTGACAGGTCGACATCGTCGATTTCCACGTTCGCCACCTCGGACAGCCGGGCTCCGGTGTTGGACAGCAGCCGGATGATCGCCTCGTCGCGGACGTGTACGAAGTCCTTGCCTTTGCACGTGTCGAGCAGCTTCTTGGTGTCCTCGTCCCGGATGATTGGGATGAGGCGCTTCGGTGTCTTGGGTTGCCGCACCCGCAGCATCGGTGACTGGTCCATTTCCTCCTCGTCGAGCGTGAGCCACTTGAAGAACTGCTGCAGGGCCTTGTGCTTGTTCAGCGCCGTGGCCGGCGACCGGGTCGTGATCATCCACGCTTGGAAGTCCTCGACGTGCCGCCGAGTCACGGCCGTCGGCGTGCCTACTGCCTCCCCCGCCTCCCGTTGGCTGTCGTCGGCGAGGTACCGGCCCAGTTGCGCAACGGCGAGGAGGTAGTTGTAGCGCGTCGTCGACGGGTAGTTCCCCGACCGCAGCGACCGGTCCCAGTCGGTGAGGAACGTCGCCCACTCTGGCGGCAGACCCGTCGCCAGCATGGTGGGATCCCGCTTCATGGCCACGTACCCTGCGGCGTCGGCACCGGGCGCCGATGCTGGTGCGTGGAGCGGGGCGGAGCCATCGGAGCAAACCGCCCACTAGGCGAGTTGATCGGGGGATCATGACGGCCGTGGTCGTCGCCGATATCACCGGCGATGCTCACCGACCGTCTGGCCAGTGTGACCGTTGCCGCCGCGCTTTGCGGCGCGACCAGTTTGCGGTACGGCGTGGTGCGTGTGCGCCGGTCTGGCACTACCGAGTTCGTCTTCACGACCACAAAAGGCTCGCGAACCAGCGCCGCTGCCACGGTTAGAGGGAGTTGGGCACCCAACAACTACCCAACAGCCAGGCGGAATACAGGTCACGTCCGCGCTGGTGGTGTAGGAGACGACCTTCGCGGGATCCGGATTGATGTTATGCGGCGATCGGGGCCGGGTGAGGCTGGTCGGTGTCGTGGTTGTCGGTGGTGAGGATGTTGTGGCGGGCTTTGGTGAGTAGTTCCAGGCCCATGTATCGGCGGCCTTCGGTCCATTCGTCGGTCTGTTCGGCCAGGACAGCGCCGACGAGGCGGATGATCGCGGCCCGGTTCGGGAAGATCCCGACGACATCGGTGCGGCGGCGGAGGCTGGGCAGCGCGGCTGCGAGCCGTCAGCGCCGGCCTCTGTCGCTCACACCCACCCATGGCCAGCGGTGTGCGGTAGCCCATCAGTTCGGGTCGGACCCGCCATCGCCTGTTGCGTCGTCGCGCGTCTCCGAGGTGGTGTCGATGGCATCGTTCGCTCTTCCCGTGAGGAGGGCGCGCTGTGTCATGCCCTCCTGGCGGATGCGCTCGCGTTGTGTCTCGCCTCGCTGCCGGATGGCCTCCCGAATGACGAGACCAACGCCTCCACTCGTGGCGAGCAGGGTCGCAAGCTGACCGTAGTCAACAGGGCCGTTGGAGACCTTGCCTCGATACGGTTCGAGTTCGATCAAAATCCGCTGAAGCTGATCATCCAACTCGGAACCGCGACGGTCGGCGGGATCCTCGACGTTCGACTGCTCAGACTCGGCCATCCCCCCATTGTCCTGTCCGGCACAACTCGTATGGGCGACCGTTCCGGCCAAGGCGCTGGCGGAGTCCGAGACCGGCCTAGACTGGACGGCGGCGCTCCCCGCGGTGGTGTGGACGGATCCGCGGAATCCGTCAAGTAAACGTGGACGGTCGAGCCTAGAAGGTCACGTCCACGGGAGTGGTGTACGACTTGCCCGTGATGGGCGTGTTGCGTAGATAGGAGACGGCCACCGCGCGATCCTTCGAGACGGCTAAGTCAACAACGAAGGAGACAACGCGATGGCCGCATCTGAGAGTGTGAACCCTGCTGACCTGCTACGCGAGCAGGTGGAGTCCGCGTCACCGGACGTGTTGCGGACGATGGTGAAGACGTTCGCGCAGGCGTTGATGTCCGCCGAGGCGGACGCGATCTGCGGCGCACCGTACGGA
>NZ_JBHSPR010000058.1:0-1067 GCF_042658085.1 Plantactinospora solaniradicis
CCCGGTTCCGGTTCGCGATCGGCGTACCCACCACGATGTCGTCCTGACCCGAATAGCGGCCCAGCAGGACGTTGAACGCGCCGAACACCGTCATGAACATCGACACGCCAGCATCCCGGGACAGCGCGCGCAGACCGTCGACCACCTCGGCCGGCACCTGGAACTTGAGCGCCGCCCCAGCACTGGACCGCTGTGCCGGCCGCGGCCGATCCGTCGGCAACTCCAGCGTCGGCACACCCGTCAACCGCTGCCGCCAGTAGTCGAGCTGTTCCTCGAGGACGTCGCCGGTCAGCCACTGCCGCTGCCACACCGCGAAATCGGCGTACTGCACCGGCAACGGCGCCAAACCCGACTCTGTTCCTTCCAGGGCCGCGGTATACAACACGTCCAACTCACGGCGCAGGATGTTGGCCGACCACTCGTCACCCACCACGTGGTGCATGGCCAGCGCCAACACATGCTCATCCGCGGCCACCCGCAGCAGGCTCGCCCGGAACAACGGCCCAGCCGCCAGATCAAACGGCACCACCGCGTTTGTGGCCAACCACGCCTGCACGGCGGCGGCCGGGTCTGGTTCGCCGGACAGGTCGATCAGCGGTAGGTCGAACGGTGCCGGCGGGTCGACCACCTGCCACGGCACCCCGTCAGCATCGGCGACCAGCCGAGTCCGTAGCACCTCATGCCGGGCCACCAACCCGCCAAGCGCCGTGGCCAGCGCCTCCCCCGAAAGCTCGTCGAGGTGGATCGGCATCTGCATGTTGTATTCGACCGAGCCGGGGTCGAGCTGGGTCAGGAACCACAGGCGTTGCTGCGCGAACGACAACGGCAACGGCCCGTCGCGGTCCACCGGCACGATCGGCGGGGTATCGGTCCCCTGCGCCGATGCGTCGATCACCTCGGCGAGACCCGCGATCGTCGGACCGTCGAACAACGCCGCGACCGGCACCTCCACGGCGAACACGGCCCGGATCCGCGACACCACCTGCGTGGCGAGCAGCGAATGCCCGCCCAGGGTGAAGAAGTTGTCGCGTACCCCGACCCGGTCCACACCCAACAGCTCGGCCCAG
>NZ_JBHSPR010000059.1:0-16972 GCF_042658085.1 Plantactinospora solaniradicis
GCCAGCCGCTACCGGAACCATCCTGCCTCAGCAGGCGGCACAACCTATTAGATCCGGATACTCGATCAGCGTGAGCGCCGGACGCCGGGTTGGCCGGATGCGCTGCTCCCCTGCACGGCGGGTCAGGCCCGGATCCGCAGGTAGAGAAGGCTACATCGCCTGACGAGAGGAACGGTTGGCTTGCCGGCAGGGATGATTGGGGTTGTCGAGACTCAAATCATCTGTTGTCGGGAAGCACCCGTTCGGTGAAGAGGATACGTGGTTTGGCAGGCCGGGTGAGGACGCTCAATGAACATTCGCGTCACTACAACGGTCGGCGTCCCATCGGGCGCTGCAGTTGCAGCCCAACGATCCGACCGTCCCGTCGTTGACCTGACCCACCAGCGGATCAAACGCCGGCCCCACCTTGTAGAGGGGCGACGCCATCGTAGGCACCGGTGACGGTCCTGAGGAGCTCGACATTGCTCGGGTAGGTCGCCGAGAGGAGTTCGCGTATTACGGGTTCACGGTCGTAGTCGTCGGCCAGACGTAAGCCGAGGATGACGTTGGCCATCATGCCGGCGGCGAGGGTCTGACTGGCTTGTTCGGGTGTGAGATCGCCGCGGTTGACGAGCACTCGGTAGACGCGGAGGAAGCCGTCTCTGGCGAGTGGCCCGATCTCCGGATCGGTGCCGGCGGTGAAGGCGTGCGCGAGGCAGAGTTGCAATCCCTGCTCCTTGAACAGTTGAAGGTAGGCGAGGCCGATACGCGGTGCGAGGTCGCCAGGTGCGTCGTCGTCGATCGTCTGCTCGAACACCTCGACCACTCTGTCGAGCGCGTGCTCGATCGCGGCTCGGATGAGCGCGTCTTTGCTGCCGAACAGGGACACCACGTAGGGCTGGCTCACGGCGGCCTCGCGGGCGATGTCTGCCGTGGTGGTTGCGGCGAAGCCCTTGCTGCCGAAGATCCGGATCGCCGCAGCGAGCACGGAAGCGCGTCGCTGGGACGAGGAGTTTCGTTTCTGGCCCATGGTTGACATGTTATCAATCAATCAATAACCTTTGCGCTGCGCTGCCGATCGGCCACCTCGGCGGGAGCACCGGCGATCGCGGCGATCGGCTCCATCCGTGCTTTTCATGTGCGGTGTCACGTCGCGGATGCTGCGGCACAGCTCGCCGATGGGGCGTGACACTGTGCAGTCCGGCACGATGAGAGGACCGGGTATGGACGTGCTGATGTTCGCCACCGTCGCGGTGCTGGGGTTCACGGCGTGCGCCGAGTTCGGCTCCTATGCTTTTGTGCATCCGGTGGTCAAGCGTCTGGCGCCGCGTGACCACATCCGGGTCGAACAGGGTCTGCTGCGTACCTTCGGGATTGTGATGCCGGTGCTGATGACGGCTTCGCTCGTGCTGGCTATCAGCTACGCGGCCCGCCCTGATGGGGCGGGGTTGCCCGAGGTGTTGCGTTGGGTTGCGGCCGCGACCTGGGCCACGGGCATCGTCACGACCGTGGTCGTGAACGTGCCGATCAACCTGTCCACACTGCGCTGGGACAAGGATTTCCCTCCGGAGCGCTGGCAAGAGCGTCGTAACCGCTGGGAGTGGTTTCAGGGATACCGTTCGTGGGCCTATCTCGCGGCCTTCCTGCTCGTCGCTCTCTCGGTCGCCACGGTCGGCTGAGAGAGTGTGGGGTTACCCGTTGACCACGTGAAGTGAGTTGACGGGATCCGTTGTGGTGTAGGGGATTACAGAAGCGGATACCGGATCAAGTGCGACCGGCTTGCCGACGGTCAGTCGCGGCCAGTACCCGCCTGGCTTTGGATGCGGTGCCCGTGGGACGAGGTGGAGTGGCCTTCGTGGTCGTCGTCTACCTCGTAATCTTCCGTACCAGGACGGCCTGTCATGAGGCGCCTCATGACACTTCAGGTCAGGAGTTCGCGGGCCAGGGCCTCGGTCCACCAGCGTTCGACTTGATCGGGTTGCCAGCCGCGTTCGTTGGTCAGTGTGGTGTAGACGTCGATGTTGCAGATCGCCGCGTAGATGTCGACGGCCGACGGTATGTCCAATCCTTGCCGGAGAACGCCACCCGGCCACGACGAGAACACCTGGATCCTGGTTTCGTCCCCCCGCTGACGGCCGGCGTGGTAGACGCTCGCCAGCTCGGGCTCGGTGCGGCCCGCCTCGCGCACGAGCGTGATGACGTCACCGGCGCGCTCGAAGAGACGCCGGTCGTAGCCGGCCATCGCCGCGAGCTGCCGCACCGGATCGTTCCCGGCCTCTTCCAGTTCGGCGAGCGACTGCGGTGGATTCGCCGCGATGTCTGCCGCGTCGGCCAGGGCTTGGATCAGCCCGGTCTTGTTCCCGTACACCGCGTAGACGGTCGGCACCGAGACCCCGGCCTCCCGCGCCACGTCACGTACCGTGGTCGCCGCCCAGCCCCGGGAGAGGAACAGCCGACGAGCGGCGCTGGCGATCTCACCCCTGGTCTCTGCCGCTTGCGCCGCCCGGCGCAGCGACTCGTACCTGCGCCTGCCTGCCTCGGCGGTCATGGCTTGCCTCCTTCGCTTTCCGTACCTTATATTGAATACATGTCACGTAAACTCCGCGTCGAACGAATCACCTGGACGTTCTCACGGATCGCCGGACTCGCCGGACTCGGCTTCGCCATCCTGATCGTCTCCATCAACGCCTTCCTGGTACCAGCCGGCCTGCCCCACACCGGTGCGGAGACCAACGACGTTGTCCAGTTCTTCACCACCCAACAGAACACCGTCGGCCTCGCGTCAGCGCTCGCACCGATCGCCTGGGTGCTGGCCACCCTGTTCGGCGCCGGCGCGGTCTCCGTGCTGTGGCGATCCGATCGCGAGCAAGGCACAGCCTGGTCCCTGGTCGGATTCGCCGGGGTGATCCTGCAGAACATCACCTTCACCGGCGTGATGGCCACCCGGCTCGCGCTCGCGTCAACGACCGCGCAGGACAGCAGCACGATCGCCGGACTCTGGGCACTGCACAATGCGCTGTTCATCTTCAACGGCACCTTCCTGGCACTGGCCATGACCGGCCTGTCCATCAGCGGCCGACGCGCTGGCCTGATCCGCCGCTGGCACAGCGGGATCGGCCTGCTGGCCGCCGCACTCCAGTTCGGCTCGGCCGTGCTGAGCCCTTTGGTCATCGACGACCCCGGTCCGGTCGGTCTCCTCGGCCTTGTCGGCTGGCTGATCTGGGTCGTGTGGATCGTCGCCTACAGCATCACCCTGATCCGCCCGACATCCGTTCCCATCCAGGCGATACCGAATAACCGACGCACCGGTCCCGTTGAGTCACTTCGATCAGACCATCGGCAGGCCGATCCACCCGCCGGCCAGCGTCGCCATCCAGCACAGCAGCGCGTCGAACCGCCGGAGAGCGCGCAGGCATAGACATCCGCTCACCGCACGAGCGTGCGTTCGGCAGTTGGACGATGGCGTACGGAGAGTGACGGGGCGCCGGTGTCCAGAGCGCCCGCGCTCGGCGGCAGATCCGTGCACGTGACCTTGGCGAGGCAGCCCCGCGGCGTCATCCTTGCGGCTAGTCCGAGTGCCGGTGCGGTACGTCGGGCGATTCCTGGAGCTGCCTGATGCCGTCAAGCAGTTCGTCCCAAAGGCTCTCCGCAGCCTTGCGCTGACCATCGCCGTCGCCAGCTCCAGCGGCTCGCCTTCAGCGCGGTGGTACTGGGTCGCGGTGGTCGCCTTCGGCTCGGCGATCGGGTTCACGGTCATCGTCAATGTCCCTATCAACATCGCCACGGGGTCCTGGAACATCGATGATCCACCGGTGGACTGGGAACGCACCCGCCGCCGCTGGGAAGCGTTCCAGGGCGTGCGGCCCTGGCTACTGCTCGCCGGATTCGTCTTAGTCGCCATCGGCACAGCAGACATCGCATGACCGCGAAACCGCCACCACCAGCCAGACCACGTCACCACACCATCGAGAACGGAGCCACCATGACGCAAGAGACCACCGCCCCGCCCGTGCGCCGGAAAGTCACCGACACTCTCATCGCCATCAGCTGGCTCACCCTGCTCGGGGTCATGTTCGGCGGCTACTCGCTGCTGCGACTGCTGACCGAGATCGGCATCGATGCGCATGCCGAACAGTTCTTCCGCGCCGGTCATGCTCACGCCGGCATCCTCACCGCGATCGGCATCCTCTATGTAATGTCGGCGAATCGGGCCGGTCTGTCCGATCGCGCCACGATCATCAGCTTCCTCGTCTATTTCACGGGGATGGGGCTGCTCTCCGGTGGCTTCTTCGTGCACATGGCATTGGGATCCCCTGGAAAGAGCTCCCTGGGAACCTCGGTCATGGCGCCGGTGGGAAGCGTGCTGCTGGCCACGGCGATCGTCTACCTGACCTTCCGACTCTTCCGTCGGCGCTCCTGAACGACGGCCCGGATAGCCGACCCTCCCCGGATAACTCGACTCTTCCAGGGCCTGATCGAAGAGAGTGAGATACAGGCCTCGAACTGCAGAGCCGCGTACGCCATGAAGTACACAGCAGCCATTGACGTCGGTACGTCCGCGAGGGCAGGCCGCGAGCATTCGTCGACTACGCTAAGTCACCGCAAGCGGGGACGGCGGTGCCCGGATCCGCCGACGACAGTGCGTCTGATCTCCGTCACCGGAAAGCAGGGTGGCAGATTCCAGATCGTTGAACAACGCGGCTTTCGCCTCTCCGTGTGCTCACCTGCCCGAAGGGCGAATCAGGCCGATGTAATCCGCGCACGGAACGGCCCCATATCGTAACGCCCACCCTCCGCGGAGAGGTGAACATGAATTACTCGGCAGCTATTCGGTTCGCCAGCGCGCTCTGAACTGAGGCAGCTGCGCGCTCAGTGGTGTCGCCGGCTCCGACGGCGAAGCTTCGCCAGTAGTGGCGAAGGTCGCCATGATCGTCCGGATCTGCCGGGCGATAACCCGCGAGCTCCAGCGAGACGAGACCGTGCACTTGACACCACAACTGGTGGGCCAGGATCCGAGGCTCCACCGGCCGGAAGCGGCCGGCCTGTGTACAGCGTTGAATCGTGTCGCGAGCGACCGCAAGAGTCCGCCGTCCGATCCGACGGTCATCGTCGGTCAACTCGAAGCCGGCGACTTCGGATCCTCCGAACATCACCCGGTACAGGTGCGGGGCACCATGCGCCGCCCGGCGGTACGCCAGGATGAGCCCGACCACGTCTGCCACCGGGTCGTCGGACCTCGAGACTGAGGCAAGCTCGGCGCCGAGGCGCCGGAATCCTTCACGCATCACCTCGCGCACCAGCTCCGGCATCCCCCCGAAATGCGTGTAGACGGTCGTGCTCGATGTGCCGAGTTCCTTGCCCAACCTGCGGGCGGACAACGAACGCGGTCCCTCAGCCGCCAACAGGCCGGCAGCCACCTCCACCAACTGCGACCGCAGGTCTCGCCTAATACGTGCCACTCGGATAACGTAACACCGTTACAGAATCGATGACGAACGGGGCAGCAATGCGTCAGCGACTACTGCGAGAGATTCCCCTGCTGAGCGAGGCAGGCGGAGAAGACCACGGCGAAACGGCCGGTAGCGGTGAACCCTTGCGCCTGGCCGTACTGGGCGACTCGGCAGCCGCCGGCGTAGGAGCCCCCAACCACCAGGTCGCGCTGGCCGGGCAAACCGCCGACACCCTCGCCGTCCTCACCGGCCGGGCATTGTCCTGGCGCGTCACCGCACGCTCGGGTGCGACCGCCCGCACCATCCGCCGAGACCTCGTTCCGCGCCTCACCGACCCGCACACCCAGTGGCGGCCCGATATCGTGTTGCTGGTGGTCGGCGTCAACGACGCCATGCGACTACGACCGCCAGCCGCATTCCGCCGCGACGTCGCCCTACTCGTCGCGACCATCCGCAGCCATCTGGGCACACCGGTCCCAGTACTGCTCGCGGGGCTGCCCCCGGTCAGCCGGTTCCCGCTGCTTCCCACCCCACTACGACAACTGCTCGGCATCTACGCGCGCCGGCTCGATCACCAACTGCACCGTCTGGCCCGCCCCGAGAAGGACGTCTTCCACCTACCTGTGGGAAGCCTGCCGATCTACCGCCCGGACTTCTTCGCCGAAGACAAATTCCATCCCGGCCCGGCCGGATATCGGGCATGGGGAAGAATCCTCGGCATGCACGCCGCCACCGTGCTGGAGTATTCCGAAATGACCTAGGAACGGCACATCAATCTGTGGGCTACATGACGGCCAAGGCCTGTAGAACCACGAATCACCAACGTTTCCCGGCGTCCTCAACTGCCGCGATCCGCGCCCGAGGCATCCGCTAGGCGGTGACCGAGTGTAGTGGGCCGGCGCCAGTGCTGTGGACGGCAGCCGCAGGGCGGCGGGCATCGATCCCGTCGCTCCACACCAACGTCATGAACATGTGCGTGACGTGTTCGCCCAGCTCAAGGCCATCAATGACACTTAGGGCGGCGGGTAAGGTGGAGCAGGACTACTTGCGCCGGATCGTGCTTCGGGAACGCGATGTCGATGGTGGTCTCGCCCCCGAGTTGATCTCCCAGACTGCTCGGCTGGCGTTGCGCCACGGCTACCACGTGGTCCTCGAAGGGATCCTCGTCTCTCACCGCTACGGGGCGATGATTTCGGCGTTGCGCCGGGACCACCAGGGCGACACGCACGTGTTCTACCTGGACGTGACGCTTGAGGAGACGTTGCGTCGGCACACGCTCCGGCCGCAGGCGAGCGAGTTCACCGCCGAGGACATGCGCGGCTGGTACCTGCACCGCGACCTCCTCGGCTTGCCCGGCGAGATGGTGATCCCGCAGCGATCCTCGCTGGACGAGACGGTGCTGCTCATCGAGCGGGCCGCTGCGTTGGCCGTGCTCAGCCCGGTCGGAAGCTGAACCGTCGCGCGAGCGGCGCCGCTCGCCGCGCGGCCCTCAGCGCGCACCAGAGGTCAGGCTGGACTTGGAGGCGCCGGACCTAACTATTTGGGCGGCCTGAGATTCGTCGAAGCCGGTCGTTGCCGAGCCCTCCGGACCTTCCGGTAGTCGAACTGGCTGCATTTGATTATTTTTTCGCTGTACCCGACTTAGCTGTCGGTGATTCGTTCGACAGAGATGATGTTGTGGGGCTCAACTGCGACACAGGCGCAATCATGGCCATAAATGCTTGATCTTCCAATGGGTTCTCCGCGAGTCTTCGAGTACACGTACATGCGGGCGGGTTCAGCTGCGTAGACAGGAACCGGCCGCGTGCGGACGCGCTGTACTACCGGGACTTCCTGACCTTCCTGGAGCGGGCCGACGGGCGTACCCGGGGCGGTGGGGGCGAGCCGGTCTCCGGCTTCGAGGAGATCCGGGTCGAGGAGGTCAGCCTGAGCTATCCGGACACCGAGCGGCCGGCGGTGGACCGGGTCAGCCTGACCGTACGCCGGGGTGAGGTCATCGCCCTGGTCGGCGAGAACGGTTCCGGCAAGACGACCCTGGCCAAACTGCTCGCCGGGCTCTACCAGCCGACCGGGGGCAGCATCCGGTGGGACGGGGTGGACATCAGCACCCTGGACCCGACCAGCGTCGGCGGATGCGCCGCGGTGCTGAGCCAGGACTGGTGGCGGTTCCCATTCACGGCCCGGCAGAACATCACCATCGGCCGGTACGACCGGCCCGACGGCGCCGGACCGTCCGTTGTGGATGCCGCGAGGGCCGCGTCCGCGCACGACATGGTCACCGGCTTGCCGCGCGGCTACGACACCCTGCTCGACCGCAGCTTCCGGGACGGCCACGACCTCTCCGGCGGGCAGTGGCAACGCCTGGTGGCCGCCCGTGGGCTCTACCGGGAGGGTCGGCTGCTGATCTGCGACGAGCCGTCCGCCGCACTGGACGCCCGGGCCGAGCACGCGCTGTTCCAGCAGCTACGCCGGCATCCCGACCGGACGATCGTGCTGATCACGCACCGACTGGCCAACGTCCGGCACGCCGACCGGATCTACGTCATGCGGGACGGGAGACTGATCGAGGAGGGTGACCACGACCAGCTCATCGCGGCCGGCGGGCTCTATCGGGAACTCTTCGACCTCCAGGCCAGCGGGTACGCAAATAGGATTAATTGTACCTGATGCAACAAACCGCAAGGCGGGGTGGAGCGCTTGGTGGCGCTCTGGTCGTCGCCGGAGAGGTTCATCCGGGTTAGCGCTGCGCGTACGTTATCCGTCATCGCCCCAGAGTCGGATGGTTTTGTCGTTGCTTGCGCTGGCGAGCAGGCGTCCGTCGGGGCTGAATGCCACCGCCCTCACCCCGCCGGCGGTGAGGGGGTCGCCGACGGGCTGGCCGGCGGCCAGGTCCCACAGCCACACACCGCCGCCGCCGATGGCGAGCAGGCGCCCGTCAGGGCTGAATGCCACCGCACCCACCAAGCTGGTGTGACCAGCCTCCGGGCTCAGACCGTCCGACCGAGAAGATCTCCACAGCAGACCCAACAAACCAATCACAAGGTGGCCGACCGGCTGGCCGGTGGCCAGGTCCCACAGCCACACGACTCTGTCGTCGCTAATGCTGGCGAGCAGGCGCCCGTCGGGACTGAATGCCATGGCGCCGCTGCCGCCCAACATTGACGGCGCCGCACTCACCCAGTCGGTGTGGTCGGTGCGGAGTTGGCCGACCGGCTGGCCGGTGGCCGGGTCCCACAGCCACACCGTACCGCGGTCGCAGCTGGCGAGCAGGCGCCCGTCGGGACTGAATGCCACCGCCCTCACCCAGCGGGTGTGGTCGGTGCGGAGTTGGCCGACCGGCTGGCCGGTGGCCGGGTCCCACAGCCACACCGACTCGTCGTCGCCGCTGGCGAGCAGGCGCCCGTCGGGGCTGAACGCCACTGCCCTCACCCAGTCGTGGTGGGTGAGGTGTTGGTCGGGCAACTGGCCGGTGACCGGATCCCACAGCCACACCGTACGGTCTACGCCGCTGGCGAGCAGGCGCCCGTCGGGGCTGAACGCCACCGCCCTCACCGACCTTGCGCGGCTGATGGTGGTTCGGCTGACCGGCTGGCCGGTGGCCGGGTCCCACAGCCACACCGTGTCGCCGCCGCAGCTGGCGAGCAGGCGACCGTCCGGGCTGAACGCGACCGCGTTCACGGGTTTGCGCAACCCCCAGCCAGTACGACTACCGAAGACGGTAGTTCGGGTGAAGCCTTTACCCGCGTTCACGGGTATGCGAAACCCCCAACCACTACGACCCTTGATGACCTGCAGGCAACGTTGCGGGACTACCGGGCGTGGCGCGCCGTCTGCCGTCGGGTGGGCCGGTCTTGGGACCTGGGCAACGCCTCGAACCCGCGGACCCAGCGTTCCGCCGGAGTGGTCTTCGGCTGGCGTGGGCGGGGTGGGCAGTTTCGGCGCGTGGAGCAGATCCCCAGCGGCGATGGCGACGGCGGGGCTGTCCTGGGAGGCGACAAGTTGCAGGGCCTGCTGCGCGGCGAGGACCTGCCGCGGGTCGGTGGAGGTAAGCCAGGTGCCGAGGGTGGCCACCGCGCCGAGGCGGATGTCCGGGTACGGGCTGTCGAGGCTCAGCCGCAGCGCTTCCGGCAGCGCGGCCGCCGTAAGGGCGATGCCGTGTGGATTGCGGGCCAGGACAATCTCGCCCTCGGCGCCGTACAGCCAGCGTTGCGGGCTCTGTGCACCGCCAGCGGCCCTGACCTGGTCCGCGGCGTAGGCGTAGGCGTCCTCCACGGAGATGTAGCCATCGCCGTCACGGTCGGCCTTCCCGCTGCGCAGCCCGTCGACCAGGCCGGCGGTGAACACCGACCGGGAAGCGGTGGCACCGGCGAGCGGCGTGCCCTCGTAGGAGTACTCCCCGCTCCGGGACGCGGTCAACACCGCCCGACCGCGTCCGGCCCCGACCAACCGACGCTGCAGGTCCACCTCGGTGCCGCCTTTGGTGTTGGCGAACGCGCCGCTGAAGCAGCAGTCCAGGATCAGCACCTGCCGGCGGGCCCGGCACTCCTCCAGCCGATCCAGCAGCCACGCCGCCTCCACCCCGGTTGAGCTCAGCTGCGCCTTGACGGTGTCAGTCGCGGCGAGGTGCAACCGTCCCCACGCGTCGAGCACACCGTGGCAGGACAAATACACGACCACCAGGTCGTCCACGCCGCGGCCGGCCAGGAACGCGTCGACCGCCCGACGGATCTCGTACTCCGGCCGGTCCAGCACTGACGTCACGGTGAACCCGCCGATACCAGGGTCGGCCAGCACGTCGATCATCTCGGCGGCGTCCTGCGCCGGGGCGCGCAGCTTCGCGAACCCGGCATCGGCGTAGCTGGCGGTGGCCACGACCAACGCCAACCGCGGCCCGGGCAGGTCAGGAGCCGGGTGCATGCCGGGCGAGCCACACGTTGACCAACTGCTCCTGCTGCTGCGCCGTAGCACCGGTGACCTTGACCGTGTCGCCGTCGATCGTGACCTCGACCGTACGACCGTTGCGGGACGCCCATTCCCGCACCCGCGCCACCACGACCCGCAGCCCGGCCACGCCCAGCCGTACGCCCAACACACCCGCCAAACTGGACAAGCCCTTCGCCCCCTCCGGGGCGGTGTCCTCGGTCAGCGGCTCGACCAGCTCGACGTCCAGGTCGAGCAGCTCAGCACGCAGCCGCCGGGCCAGCCCCGCCAACTCCTCTCGCTCGCCGTCCTCCTGGTCACCATCGGCCGGAATGACCCGCACGACCAGGTCTGCGCCGTCATCTATCACGCCTGCCCCCAAACCCAGGAAGTGCCGAACGCCTTCAGCCGCGATCGGCCGCCGACCGCGAACGGTTGCCTCGACCGACAGCTACCGATATCACAACCGCAGAAGCGCTGTCGCCCCCCAACCCGTCGAGACCTCCCCACCGTCCACCGCCAGGCACGAACGAATCAACCCCACCATGACCGAAGACCTGTCTTCCGCCGTGGTCGCAGAGCTTTTCGCTACGACATCCAGACCACAGACAAGTGGTCCCGCATCCGGAAACCTGACTGGTCTCGCTACATCCGAGACCGCCAAGCATGACCAAACTGGAGGAATACCGCATGAAACAAATGCCGACCATGCATCAGTTGGAATGACGTCTCGCCTAGGTTGAAGTCTAGTTAGGGCTTGGTAGAGTACGAGCATGCCCAACCCCCGGATGACACTGCCCACCCAGGCGGTGCTGCGTACGCTGCTGGAAGACCCGTCGCACGAGTTCTACGGGCTGGAGCTCTGCGCCGCCGCCGGGCTCGCCAGCGGCACCATCCACCCCATCCTGGCCAGGCTGGAGAGTCTCGGCTGGCTGAGGTCCCGCTGGGAGGAGCTGGACCCGCACGAGGCCGGACGCCCGCGCCGCCGGTACTACTCCCTCACCTCCGACGGGGCCGTCCAGGCGCTCCGGGCGCTGGCCCAGGCCGACGCGCGCGTCGCCCGGCTCGGCGTCCTCCGGCCGAGGTTCACCGGGGCGCAGCCGTGACCGGGCCGGGGCGCCCGGCGGAGGCGTCCATCGAAAGCACGGTCAGCAACGCCCTGCGGCACGCCGACACCGCCGACGACGTCGTGTTGCGGGTCCTGGCCGGCCTTCGCGCGGCCGGCGACCCGCGCGTGGCCCCGGAGCCACACCGGGCGTCGCTCGACTGGCCGCTGCCGCGACGGGTCCCGGGCCGCGATCCCGGCCCCTACGCCCCGTGGGCCGACCGGCCACTCGTCCCGGCCGTCCGCGAGGCGTCGGCCATCGCCCAGAACACCAGCAACTACCTGCGGGGCTGGCGACTGGGCAACGAGGCCGTCCGCGCCGCCAGGCCGGCCGCGGCGGTGGCCACCCCGATCCAGCCACCCCCGGCGGTACCCGGCGGGGTCCGGCGCCGGGTCGCCGCCCGTCCCGGTGCCGCCGCCCTGCGCCTGGTCGGGTTCGTCGTGCAGGTGCTGCCGGCCCGGGAACGCCCTCGCTACGACGAGGAGTTCCGGGCCGAGCTGAGCCGGCTCGGCGGCCTGCACCAGCTCGGCTACGCCACCCGCCTGCTGCTGTCGATGTTCGCCCTCCGGCGCGCGCTGCGGCAGACGGCGGACCAGATCGAGGCGGAGTAGTCATGCTGCGCAGAGCGGGGACGGTCGCGGCGGGCGGCGGCCTGGTCACCGGCCTGTCGATGGTGGACTGGCCGGCGCTGCTGGCGCTGCTCGCGGTCAGCGCCATGGCGATCACCGCCACCTGCTGGATCGTGAGCGACCGGGAACGCCCGAAGCGGCTCGCGCTGCTGATCCGTACCTGGCGCGGGCAGCCGCCCCGACCGTCGGCCGCCCGGGCGTCGCGGCCGAGGCCGAGAGCCGTCGCGCCCGCCCGGAAGGTCGCCCGGGCCCCCGACGGTCGATGACGAACCGGTCGCGCCGGGCGAGGTGCGGTTGGTGTGGTTCCTTTCCGACCATCGACCGGACCGCTACCCTCGTCGCCGTGGACGCGTTACCGCCGACCACCCAGCCAAACAACCGGCTCCGCGCACTCCTGGCCGATGCGGGCTGGGGAGCCGACGCCTTGGCTCGACGTATCAACGCGGCAGGGACCCGGGATGGCCGCGTCATCCACGTCAAGACTCCGTACAAATGGCTCTCACGGGGCGAAGTCCCACACGGTGACATTCCGGACCTTGTCGTCGGGTTGCTGTCTCGGGCGCTCGATACGGATCTCACCTACGAGGACGTCTGGGGCGTGGAACCCCGCCGGCCGCCGGCCGCTCTGCCGGCGGACCACGAGATGGATCTACCCTGGACAGGCACAGGCCTGCTCAGCACCCTGGGAGATCTCGTGCCGACCCGCCGCACCTTCATCGCGCTGACCGGCGCCGCCCTGACGGGCCCGGCCTGGGCCGCGCTCCAACATCCGGCGCCGGCCCTGGTCGCGGCCGACGGCGGGTCCGTCACCCCGCCGTTGCTGACGATGATCGACGCCGTGGTCAGTCACGCTCAGCAGCTCGACGACCAGCAAGGCGGCGGCGCGCACCGGTTCGTCGTCGACCAGTTCGTCGCGGTCAGCCGGCTCCTGCGGCGCAGTGCCTACGACGTGGCGACCGGCCGTCACTTGGCCGCCGCTCTCGCACAGCTGGGACAGACCGCAGGTTGGATGGCGTTCGACGCCGGCGACGACGGCCGCGCCCAGCGGTGGTACCTCACCGCCCTGCGCGCGGCGCACGCCGCCGAGGACAAGGGCATCAGTGCCAGCATCCTGGCCCTGATGTCCAATCAGGCGGCCGACCGGGGCTACGCCCTCGACGCGCTCCAGCTGGCGTCCGCCGCGCAAGAAGCGGCGACCGGCACCCCGGCCGCGGTCCGGTCACTAGTCGCCGCCCGCAGCAGCCTGGCCCACGCCGCCGCCGGCGACCTCGCCGGCTTCTGCCGGATGCACGACGACACCCTCGAACTCCTCGGCACCGCTCGAAACGAGGAGCTGCCGACCTGGGCGTCCTACATCGATCGGGTCGAGCTGGACGCCATCACCGGCCGAGGAATGGTCGTACTGGCGCAACACGTATCCGTGCGGCGCCAGTCCCTCCTTGAGCAGGCGATGGAACTCCTGCACGCCCGCGCCCACACCGATCCGTCCGCGCCGCCGCAACGGTCCGCGCTGCGCCACGGAGCCTGGCTCGTGTGCCGTTCGTAAACTCGGTTCTGGCTACGCTGCCTGCAAATATTCGCTGATCGTGCCGTGGAGGATCTTCCGCCGGTTTACCCGGACCGTGGCCAGGTCGGCCACCGGTGGAGGTGGTGTCTCGCGGTTCGGTGGGCGTTGGGCTCGGCCCTGATGGGGTCGGTGATCGTTGTAGTGCCTGACGTACTCGTCCAGCACGAGGTGCAGGTGCCGCGGGTTGTAGATCAGCATCCGGTCCAGGCACTCCCGACGTACCGTGCGTACCCACCGTTCGGCGTGAGCGTTGGCTCGCGGTGCGCCGGGCGGGCTGCGCAGGATCTCGATCCCTTCGGCGGTGAACACGTCGTCGAACATGGCGGTGTACTTGGTATCCCGGTCCCGGATCAGGAACTTGAACCGGGCCCCTCGGTCCCCGAGGTCCATCATGAGGTTGCGGGCCTGCTGAGTTACCCACACCCCGGTCGGGTTCGTGGTCGCGCCGAGGATGTGTACCCGCCGGGTCGCGATCTCGATCAGGAACAGCACGTAGACGCGGATCAGGCCGATCGTGTCGACGTGCAGGAAATCGCAGGCGAGGATCCCCCTGGCCTGGGCGGCCAGGAACTGGGTCCAAGTCGGCCCGATCCGCCGCGGTGCCGGATCCAGCCCGGCCCCTGTGAGGATCTTCCACACGGTGCTGGCTGCGATCCGGTAGCCGAGGCCGACCAGTTCGCCCTGGATCCGCCGGCAGCCCCAGGTCGGGTTCTCCTGGGCCAGCCGCAGGACCAGCCTGCGCACGTCCCCTCGAATTGACGGGCGACCCGGACGCCTCGGGTACGTCCACCGTCGGGCGACTAGGTCGCGGTGCCACCGCAGCAGGGTGGCCGGGGTAACGAAGAAACTCGCCCACCGCGGTCGGGGCAGCAGACGCGACAACACCGACAACACCGCCCGATCCGCTGGCTCGAGATCCGGACGGCTGACCTGCCGATGCAGGACCGCAACCTGGTGTCGCAGCACAAGGATCTCGACCTCCTTGGACCGCTCGCCGCGCAAACCAAGCACGATCAACTGCATGATCTGACACAGGAACAGGTACCCACACGACAGGATCATGGACGTCAGCATGGCCATCAACACACGCCCGACGTCACACAAAACCGCACTTCACGGGCCATGACCGAGTTTCCGAACGGTACAGGCCGCAAACGCAACCCGCATACATGTGACAGGGATGGGTCAGAGCGGCGGAGCCGCACGGATTGATGCCTAGCTCTTGCGGCCTATCCCACCACGTACGCCGCTGCGGATGGGGTCATCAGCGAAATCCTCGTCACCTGCGGGCCGCCACGACGGGAGCCACGTCAGCCCCGGCTCCACCAACGCGAAGTCGCCGAAGAAGTCCGCGACCTGCTCACGGGTACGTAACGTAAAAGGCAGCGCTGCCCCCTGCCGGTAGGCTGCTCGCCCTGCTTCTAGCTGTTCAGGTGTGAACGACTCGGGCGCCACATGACTGATTACCAGATGGCTTCCAGGGGCTAGCGCATTCCGCAGGTGAGCTACCGCGGCGTGCGCGGCGTCGTGATCGGAGACGAAGTGCAGCACCGCTACGAGGAGCACGGCGACCGGTTTGTCGAAATCGATGAGCCGGTGCAGATCATCATGCTTTAGCTGCTCCAGGATGTCGCCCGGATGTGTCAGGTCACCTTCCAACGCTGTCGCGTTGTCGTTGCCGGCCAGGAGTTGATTTGCGGTGAATACTGCCACCGGGTCGATGTCGACGTAGACGATTCTCGACTCCGGCACAATCCGCTGAGCGATCTCATGTACATTCCCCTGAGTGGGGATCCCCGATCCAATGTCGAGGAATTGATCCATCCCCTGATCAGCCAGATAAGTCACCGCGCGACCGAGGAACGAACGGTTAACGCCCGCCTGGCGGGGAAACAGCGGGTTCGCCCTCATGACTTCCTGCGCAACCTTCCGGTCTGCGGCGAAGTTGTGACTACCACCCAGGAGATAGTCGTAGACCCGCCCTGAGTTCGCCCGACCCCGATCCAGGCCAGCCATCCACGGCTCATCCTCGTCATGCATGCGAAAAGACTCTCCTTCGATGTTGAACTCCATCACCGGTCAAACGGCCCGCCGTCATCGTCGTCGACTGTCCGCGGGGCCTCGCCACGCAGGCAACACGCATCACATGTCAGGCAGAGGTTCCAGGATCGTCAGGCAGTCCCTCCGCCTGACGCACGATCCGCGCCATGGCTCGGAGCGTCTTGAGACTGGGCTGAGAGATACCTCTAAACAGGAGCGCCGTCTCGGCAAGCCCGGGATCCTCCAGCACTGCGGCAACCTCGGGACGCCCTTGAACCTCAAGCCCAACAGAACCACCCAAGAGATCATCAATCTTTTCGAAGCCGAAGAACGCGGTCAGCGCCCGCAGCAGCTGGAGGTTCGGGTTGTCTCTTTGGCCGGTGAAGAGGCTGTGAAGGTACTGGCCGCTGACCCTCACGCCCCACCTTCTAGCCAGCTCCTCGGCGAGGCTGACGTAGCTGTAGCGCTCACCTGCGGCGTTCCGGGATTTCTCGAAAAGCATGGTGAGTCGCTCGGCCAGCGTATGGCTATCGCCAGAAGACACATCGCCTCCGTCTGTCGATGCCCCATCAGGATGATCTTTTCTTCCATCGACGTTGGTATTGACGCCGGCTGGCAGGATGAGTTTATGCTTGCCTGGGAGTTTCATCAACTGGTTGGCCGAAGTTCGATGATCGTGCCTGGTCAGAGGCTTGGACGCCGGCCGCGCTGGGGCGACAACCTCGCGCTCTGGAGGGGGGCGCGGGCAATCTCAGGTGGAGTCCGTGACCGACTGAGCGAGGGGGCGTTCCGGTCCTCGGACCGACGCACGTCGAACGCGGATCGCCCGGCTTCGGTGTACGGATCGTGGGCACGGCAATGGGGAGGCAAGTTAGCCATGGACAGCACTGAACGGCAAGTCGAGGACGTCGCACCCGGCCTCATCCTGCGGAGGGAACGTCGACGAAAGCAGTGGTCACAGCGCAGGCTGATTGACGAAATGCAAGTTGTCGCTGCCCGTCGCGGGCTATCGCTGGCAACGGTGAAATCCCTCAAATCACAGGTCTCACGTTGGGAACGGGGCCATCGGGTACCTGACGGGTACAACCGGCAGGTGCTCTGTGAGGCGCTGGGAATCACCCTCGAAGACCTCGGACTGGGGGGTTCGACGGGTTCGTGAGATCCAGAGGGTGCTTCAAGCAGAGCGGACGGGGAACCTATTGATCTCCTCAGGGGGTCGGCTAGCCTCGATGATTCGCGGTAGAGCGGCGGTGTTGCCGGGCCAGCCAGTTTGATCGAGTT
>NZ_JBHSPR010000060.1:0-2526 GCF_042658085.1 Plantactinospora solaniradicis
GGCGTGGTCGGGTGGGTGGGCGTGCGGGTGGGTGGGCGGGCGGGCGTCAGAAGTCGCCCTCGGCGACCTGGAAGACGGTCAGGCCGAGTTGCCGCCACATCTGGACCACCTGCATCCGGTCGTCGAAGACCCCGACCACCCGGTACCGGTCGCGGATCTCCCGATCGAAGATCTCCCGCTTGACGACCGAGTCCCGCCGGGCGTCGCCGACCGCCCGCATGTGCAGGGCCAGATAGGGGACGGCCACGTGCTCGTCGAGCCACGCCGTGGTCACTTCCTGGCAGGACGCGTCCCGCCCGGTGCAGAAGACCACGCCGTAGCCGGCCGAGTGCATCGCCCGGACCGCCGCGATGACGGCGTGGTTGGGCCGGTCCTCGCCGACCCGGCTCATGTCGTACGGGCTGCGTCCGGACATCAGCGCGACCGTGCCGTCGATGTCCACCAGGACGATCTCCGGCGCGTCGGCCGACGGGGGCGTGTAGACGGTCCCCGGTGCGCCCGGTTCGACGGTCGGTATCGGCAGCGGCAGTTTGCGGCCGGCGAGATAGCGGTCGTGCAGCCGCCGGATGGCCTCCTCGCCGACCCGGTCCTGCTCCGGGCGCTCGGCGTCGCGCCGGACGCACTCGTCCACCGGTACGTCGGTGAAGTCGTGCAGCTCGAAGGTCGCACCGAACCGGGCGGCGAGCTGGGCCCAGTCCCGTACGGTCCGGGACCGCAGGTTGGTGTCGTCGACGCAGACGTCGGCGCGGGCCCGCAGCAGCGCCTCGACCTGTGCCCGCTGTACGACGGTCACCTGGCCCTCGGCCCACTGGGTGAAGAGCCGTTCGCCGTGCAGCATCCGGCGTAGGTCGTCGCGGTTCACCCGGACGACTCCCGGTTGGAGTTTCCGGGCGAAGGTCGTCTTCCCGGACGCGGGCAGACCGCGGGTGACGATCAGTCGGGTCACGTCGTCTCACTCCACGTTGTGCGGGGTCCAGTCCGCCGGAGGGCGGATCCGCTGCCAGAGCAGTGGGCGGTAGTCCCTGCCGTCGAGGCGCAGGAAGAGAGAAGCGCGCTCGGGGTGCCGGGCGGCGCGCTCGGCGAAGTCGCGACGGGTCCATCCGTCGGGCAGCTCGGCCATGATCTCACGGTACGCCGTCTCGATCTTCGCGGTCCGGGCCTCGACCGTCGCGGTCAGTTCGGCCACGACCGAGTCGACCCAGCGGTGGAACTCGTCGGGCAGCGGCGCGACCCGGCTGGCGAGATCCTGCTCGGTGACCAGGAATTCCCAGACCACCCGGGCGTTCAGCCCGAACGTCAGGCGGTGCAGTCGGACGTACTCCGGGTACTTGATCTTTACCCGGGTGTCGGTGTCGGGCCAGTGCACGACCAGGCCCTCCCGGCCGTCGCGTACCGGGGCGGCCAGTGCCTCGGCCAGGGTGCGGTGGGGCAGCCGTTCGACCACCGGACCGGGCCAGTCGGGCACCGCCTCCGGGCCGTGGCTGCGACCGGTCCCGATCTCCACCGTGCCGAGCAGCACCAGGTCGTCCAGGTCCCCGTAGTCCAACACGATCCGGTTGGCCGGGTAGACGATCTCGACCAGCACGGTGTGGCCGGCCGGCGGGACGAAGCCGGGGTACCGGGTCCGGAGCACGGCGGTGGCGTGCCGGGCCTGGGTCGAGGCGAACGAGCCCCGGGTGGCGACCGCGAAGCCGCTCCCGTCCGGATACAGGACGCCGAGCGATCCGTCAGACTTGTCCGTTATGACGGCCGGTGCGTCGAGTCGGAGGTCCGGCGCGCCCGGCTGGTCGTGGTTGAAGAACTTCCGGAACGGCCGGGCCAGCACCACCCCGGAGGTGTCGTCCACCACGAGACCCCGACAGGTCAACGTCACCGGCGTCCAGTTGTGGGCGAAGACGCACGCCTCGGTGTAGTTGTAGATCGACAGCGGCCGATCGGGGTGGCGCTGCACCCGTACGTGCCCGTCCGCGAGGGCGGCGTCCAGCGCCGCCGGGTCGAGGATGTCGGCGAGTCGGGTGACGGGCGGGGCGACCGGGGCCGCGGTGGCGGGATCGGCGGCTACGGGGATCACGGGGTGTGCCTTCCGGCCGGGTGGGAATGCGAGAGGGAGGAGTGACGTTATCCGTCACGGATCGAGTGTGCAGCCCGATTTCGGGTCGGCCCCACAGCCATGGCACACTGGTCAGTCGGCCAACGGTTCCGGTTCACGCCCGAGTCCGTCACCGCGCAGCGATACGCCCTATCGCGGGTGACGGGTGCCGACGGCGACCCGGCGACCATCGATGAAAGGACCGAGGCGACATGAAGCCCAACATCCACCCCGAGTACGTCACCACCGAGGTGACCTGCTCGTGCGGCAGCACGTTCACGACCCGCAGCACGGCCAAGGGGGGCTCGATCCACGTCGAGACCTGCAGCGCCTGCCACCCGTTCTACACCGGCAAGCAGCGCGTGCTCGACACCGCCGGCCGGGTCGCGAAGTTCCAGCAGAAGTACGCCAAGGTTCAGGCCAAGAAGGCCAAGTAG